>JANWYF010000038.1 GCA_025057055.1 Rhodovarius sp.
CGGCACTGGAGGTCGGCGGCCACGCGCCGTCCGGCCCCGTCAAGCTCAGCCTGCTGCGACGGGCCCGGGCCACTCCGGCAACGCCGCTTCCTGCCGGAGGCGGAGGCGGCGGAACTCGACCCCCGCGAACACCTCGGCGAGGTCGGGCGCGCGGTCCTTCGCCACGGGAAGGCTGGTGCGCACCTCTTCGGCGAAGCGGACCCGCGTCGCCTCGTCCCCGTGCAGATAGGCCTCGTCCCACCAGGCGAGGATCGCATCCTTCGCCGCGGCCAGCGCGGCAGCGGCGACCAGGCGTTCGCGCTTCTCGCGCTGATTGAGCCTACGGTGCGCGGGCAGGAGGTTCCAGAGGTCGTTGCAGGCCCACGCCGAAAACGGCAGGCAATGGTCGATGTCGAGCGTGTCGTGACTGACCGGCCGGCCGCTCCAGACGCAACGCACAGCCACCCCCTGCGCGATGCGTGCTTCGGCAAGATCACGGACGAAGCGGGTGTCCCGTTCGGGGTCGCTCCAGCGCAGGGCGGAGAGCACCTCGTCGGTCGCGACCACGCGCCCCGCGCGTTCGGCGTAGCTGCGCGTCAGCCTCACCCACTCCGCAACCAGCATCGGCTCGATCCACGCTCCCATGCGCGTCAGCGCCTGCCACACAGGAAGCGGCACCCGCATCGTGCCGTATTCCCACAGCACCTCCTCGGTGACGGCGAAAGCTCCGGCGCGCGCGGGAAGCCGGCCGTATTCGGCGGGAAACACGGGCGCGTCGTTGGCGTAGGTGAGGTGGCGCGCGGGCATCTGCACGATGGTCTTCGCCGCATCGCGAAGCGCGCGGCGCAGCGCTTCGCCCGTCTCGGCCGCGAACCGCATCCCCAGCCGCAAGTCGGAGGGCGCGAGCGGGGCAAGAGCGGCGAAGGCTTCGGTGACGAAAGCTGGCTTCATGCCGACCCGCTCCGGCATTTGCGGCAGGCGACGCTCGATGAGCGGCTTGAACAGGCGGATCCAGTTCAGCGCGACGAGGCCCAAGGGGAGTTCGACATCCTCCCCCGCCTCGCGGGCGACATTGGCCGAGGCGTCGGCGATGCGCGCGACCGCGCGCAGCAAGGCGAGCTTGTAGGTCGCTACCTTTTCTTGGCGCAGGATCACGCCGCGCAGGAGAGGCAGAGCGCCCGACCCGTCCTGAGGCAGGTCGAGCACGACGGTCTGCCAGCGCACATCCGCCCGGCCCGCGCGGTCCTCGCGGCGTTCTGTCACCGCCCGCAGGGCGAGGCCGAATTCAAGACCGAGCCGCTCCACCTCCGGCGCATCGACGGGCCACATCGGCCGGTCGGGCGGGGCGGGGCCATGGCGGAGGGTCAGCACCAGCCGCCCGCCCGGCTTGAGCAGCGTGGCGAGCCGGCGCATCGCGCGGCGCCGCTCCTCAGGCGGCAGGTGCATCCACACGCCGGAAAGCCAGACGAGGTCGAAAGCCAAGCCCAGCCGATGCACGGCGGCGAGGCTGGGCAGGCGGTCGTCGAACCAGCGGATGGCCGGGCTGGGATGAAGCCGTGCCGCCTCCCCGCGCAGGTTCGCCGCCGGTTCGACCGCGATCACCTCGAAGCCGCGCGCGGCGAACCAGGCAGCATCGCGTCCTGACCCCGCCCCGACATCGAGCACGAGCCCGGGCGGGGCGGGGAGGAAGGGCATGGCGTCGGCATGGATGTCGGCAAAGCCGAAGGCCTCATAAGCTTCGGCGAACTCCCGGAAACCCCGGTGATATGGCCCGATCGTGTCCGACACGCCGAACAGGATACACCAGGCTCGCGGCAGAGAAGCGGCGTCCTGCGTCCGGGATGTCCACCGATCGGGCTGACCCCGGCCCATCATCCTGGTCCACCGCGCGGGAGAGAGGCCGCCGCAGGACCCGCCCTGCTGCCGGCGGTGCGGCCGGAACGGATGTCGGAGGTGCAGCCGGTCGGGCGCGGGCGGCTGCCGTGCCGCTGCCGAGGGGCGGGTGGCCGCAGCACTGCTCTGCCCCCGCGGCCGGGTCTCGATGGAACTGGATTGACCGGGCCCAGCAGCATGGCGACCGCGGGCCCGGGCTGGGGCGCGCTGCCCGCATGGCAACCGCGCCTGCCCCCAGCCGCCGCCGAGCGGGGCAACGCAGATAGATGCCAGGGGGAAGATGTGCGGCGTGCTCGCGCCCGGGGGGAGACGGTTATGGCGGAGGGGATGGGATTCGAACCCACGAGGCGGGTTATCCCCGCCTAACGGTTTAGCAAACCGCCGCCTTCGGCCACTCGGCCACCCCTCCGCAAGGAGTCGGCGAAGTCGACACGGCGTATGCGGCCCTTCCTCTACCCCCCGGGGCGCGGCGCGTCAAACCTCGCGGACCACCACCGCGACCGGTCCGCCGCCGTCGGGACCCTGGTGTTCCGCCCCGCCGGAGACGAAGAGTTCCGTCCGCCCGACAGCGGCCGCGATCACACCGCCCACCAGCGCCCGGGCATGGCGCGTGGCGTTGATGTCGCTGTCATCATTCATGGTGTGCCGGGCCCCGCGGATCAATCCCGTGCTCGAGGGTTCGGCCTTGGCCAGCACCGCCACCAGCCGCTCGCGCTGATCCTCCCCGAGCTGTCCGCCGGAGCGCGGCGCCAGCCCGGCCGCCGCCAGGGCGCGCTGCACGGCGGGCAGGTCGATCGCATCGGACATCACCTCATGGGCGATCCTGAGCTCGCCGCCCCAGCCCGGGGCGTTGCCCAGGACGATGACCTCGTTGCGCGTCAGCTCCACCCCGGCCGAACAGGACGCCACGCGCGAATAGAGCGACCAGTCCTGCCCGATGGCGGCATCGCAGAGCTGGTCCTCCGCCACTTCGCCGAGCGCCAGCGCCACGCCGAGCGCCGATGCCCCGCGCGACATGCCCATCGAGGCATAGGTGTCACGGGTACAGACGCTCTCGCCGCGCGCGGCGGCCTCGGCGATGCGCGCGCTGGTCAACAAAGGGCATTTGACCTGCACATAGTGCACATCCGCCGGATCGGTGATGCCGGCCTGGCCCATGGCGGCCCGCACCGCCGCCGCGGTGGCGCGGACCTGGCCCATCCGCCCCAGCGCCTCGGGCGGGAGTTCGGGGGTGAAGGCCACCCCGACCGCCAGCCTGGGCGCCGGGGCGGGCGCCTCCGCCTCGGCCACCGCCAGCACCAGGAAATGGGGCGAGAGGCCGCCCTCGCAGCCGCCCGACATCACCATCGCCACCGCCGTGGCATCCACCCCGCGCCGTTCCAGCATCCAGGAGAGGGCATCGACTGCATAAGCGCGCGTGAAATCATTGACGCAGCCATTGCCCTCCGTCTTGCCCAGGATCGCGACCACCTGATCCGGCCGCAGCCTGCCGGCATCGAACAGGGCCTCGATCGCCGAGACGTCTCCGGGATGGCGCATTGGCAGGCGGAAGAGGCGGGTTTCACGGAACGGCATGGCGGCTTCCCTGTGCGGTCGGGGCGCCGAGCATTGCCGCAACCCCCCGCGGCGGCTAGTAGGGCGCCGCCCGCTTGCGAGAGTTGCACCTTGGCCCTGACTGCCGCGCCCGGCGCGTCCAATCCCGCACTCGCTGTCCAGGCCGCCCTGCTGGCCCGCCCCGTCACCGAGGAACGGCGCATGGCCGATTGCCTGCGCGTGCTGGCGATGGATGCGGTGGAGGCGGCCAAATCCGGCCACCCCGGCATGCCGATGGGCATGGCCGATGCCGCCACTGCCCTGTTCACCCGCGCGCTCAAGTTCGACGCCGCCGACCCGACCTGGCCCGACCGCGATCGCTTCATCCTCTCCGCCGGCCACGGGTCGATGCTGCTCTATGGGCTGCTCTACCTGACCGGCCATGCCGGGATGGGGATCGAGGAGATCAAGCGCTTCCGCCAGCTGCACAGCCCCGCGGCCGGCCACCCCGAACGGGGGGAGCATCCGGCGATCGAGATGACCACCGGCCCCCTCGGGCAGGGTATCGCCACCGCTGTCGGCATGGCCCTGGCCGAGCGGATGCTCGCGGCGCGCTTCGGCCGCTCCCTGGTCGATCATCGCACCTGGGTCATCGCCTCCGACGGGGATCTGCAGGAGGGGGTGAGCCACGAGGCAGCCGCGCTGGCCGGGCATTACCGGCTCGATCGCCTCTGCGTGCTGTGGGACGACAACGGAATCTCGATCGACGGCGATACCGCCCTGTCCTTCACCGAGGATGTGCTCAAGCGCTTTCAGGCTTATGGCTGGGCGGTGCGCCGGGTGGATGGGCATGACCCGGTGGCGCTGGCCGGCGCGCTCTCCTGGGCGCAGCGCAACCGCAAGCCGACCCTGATCGCCTGCCGCACCGTCATCGGCTTTGCCGCGCCCAGCAAGGCCGGCACGGCGGCCAGCCACGGCGCCCCGCTCGGGCCGGAAGAGGTGGCGGGCGCGCGCGCGGCCCTTGGCTGGGAGCATCCGCCCTTCGTCATCCCCCCCGACCTCAAGGCCCGCTGGGAGGCCGCCGGGCGCCGCGGCGGCGGGGCGCGGCGGTCCTGGCTCAAGCGCCTGGCGCGGCATCCGCTGCGGGCGGAGTTCGAGCGCGCCATGGCCGGCCGCCTGCCCGACAACTGGGCGGAGGCGCTGCACGCCCACCGCGCCGCGCTGGCCCAGAGCCGGCCCCGCATCGCCACCCGCGTGGCCAGCCAGCAGGCGCTGGCCGCCCTGATGCCCGCGGTGCCGGAACTGGTCGGCGGCAGCGCCGATCTGACCGGCTCCAACAACACCGACGTCAAGGGCTTTCCGGCGATCCGCCCCGGCGACTACGCCGGCCGCTACATCCACTGGGGGGTGCGCGAACACGGCATGGCAGCGGCCATGAACGGCATGGCGCTGCATGGCGGGATCATCCCCTATGGCGGCACCTTCCTGGTCTTTTCGGACTACATGCGCCCGGCGCTGCGGCTCGCGGCGCTGATGAAGAACCGCGCCATCCATGTGATGACGCATGACAGCATCGGCCTGGGCGAGGATGGACCCACCCACCAGCCGGTCGAGACCCTGGCCAGCCTGCGCGCCATGCCCAATCTGTGGGTGCTGCGCCCGGCCGACGCGATGGAGACAGCCGAGTGCTGGGAGATCGCGCTGCGCCGCGCCGATGGTCCCTGTGTGCTGGCGTTGAGCCGCCAGCCGCTGCCCGCGCTGCGCGACTCGGCCGGGGAAAACCGCTGCCAGCGCGGCGGCTATGTCCTGGCCGAGGCCTCGGCGCCGCGGCGGGTGACGCTGATCGCCACCGGCAGTGAGGTCCAGGTGGCGATGGCCGCACGCCAGACCCTGGAGGAGGAAGGGATCCCGACCGCCGTCGTCTCGCTGCCCTGCTTCGAACTCTTCGCCCTGCAGGCCGAGGAATACCGCACCGCCGTGCTCGGTCAGGGGCTGCGCGTGGGCATCGAGGCGGCGGTCGGCATGGGCTGGGAGGGCCTCCTCGGCCCCGAGGGCGTGTTCATCGGCATGCGCGGCTTCGGCGCCTCGGCCCCGGGCGAGGTGCTGTTCGAGCATTTCGGCATCACGCCCGCCGCGGTGGTCGCGGCGGTGCGCAAGCGCCTGCGCTGAGGCGCTGAGGAGAGAGCGGGGAGAGGAGAGCCATGGCGGTCAAGGTTGCGATCAACGGCTTCGGGCGGATCGGCCGCCTCGTGCTGCGCGCGATGATTGAGAGCGGGCGCGAGGATCTGGAATGCGTCGCCATCAACGACCTCGGCAGCCCCGAGGCCAACGCCCACCTCTTCAAGTACGACAGCGTCCATGGCCGCTTCCCGGGTGAGGTGAAGGTGGTGGATGGGGCGCTGGTCATCACCAAGGGCGGGCGCAGCTGGGGGCCGATCCGCGTCTCTGCCCAGCGCGACCCGGCGCAGGTGCCCTTCCAGGGCGTGGATGTCGCGCTGGAATGCACCGGGATCTTCACGAGCAAGTCCAAGGCCTCGCCCCTGCTGGCCGCCGGCGCGCGCAAGGTGCTGATCTCCGCCCCCGCCGACGAGGTCGATGCGACCATCGTCTACGGCGTCAACCACCATGTGCTGACGCCGGCGATGACGGTGATCTCCAACGCCTCCTGCACCACCAACTGCCTGGCGCCGATGGTCCATGTGCTGCACGCCAAATGGGGCGTGCTGCGCGGCTATATGGTCACCGTGCATGCCTATACGGGCGATCAGAACACGGTCGATACGCTGCATAAGGATCTGCGCCGGGCCCGGGCTGCGGCGGTCAGCATGATCCCGACCTCGACCGGTGCGGCCCGCGCGGTCGGCCTCGTCCTGCCGGAACTCAAGGGCAAGCTGGACGGCACCGCCATTCGCGTGCCCACGCCCAACGTCTCGCTGGTCTCGCTCGACGTCAATCTCGCCACCGACGGCGTGACGCGCGAGCAGGTCAACGCCGCGATGCGCGAAGCCTCGGAGGGAGCACTCAAGGGCATTCTCGGCTACGAGGAGGAGCCGCTGGTCTCGGTCGACTTCAACGGCAACCCGATGTCCTGCACCTTCGATGCCACCCAGACGCAGAGCCTGGACGGCGGCAAGCTGATCCGCGTGATGGGCTGGTACGACAACGAATGGGGCTTCTCCAACCGCATGTGCGACACGGCGGCCCTGTTCGGGAAGCTGTGAGCCGCCGGCCCGGTCCCGCCCTCCTGCCCGCCCGAGGAGAGCCATGCCGAAGTTCCGCACCCTGGATGATCTCGACCCCCGCGGCCGCCGCGTGCTGCTGCGTGCCGACCTCAACGTGCCGCTGCGCGAGGGGCGCATCAGCGATCTGACGCGCATCGAACGCCTGGCCCCGACCATCCGCGAACTGGCGGAGAAGGGCGCGCGGGTGATCGTCTGCTCCCATTTCGACCGGCCCAAGGGCAAGCGGGTGCCGGAGATGTCGCTCGCCCCCGTGGCACAGGCGCTGGGCGAGGTGCTGGGCCGCCCCGTCGCCTTCGCCGAGGACTGCATCGGACCGGTCGCCGAGGCGGCCGCCGCCGCACTGGCCGACGGCGATGTGCTGGTGCTCGAGAACACGCGCTTTCACCCGGGGGAGGAGAGGAACGACCCCGCGATGGCCGAAGCGCTGGCCCGGCTCGCCGACATCTTCGTCAACGACGCTTTCAGCGCCGCCCATCGCGCCCATGCCAGCACCGAAGGGGTGGCGCGGCTGCTGCCGGCCTATGCCGGGCGGCTGATGCAGGCCGAGCTCGAGGCGCTGGACCGCGCGCTGGGCCATCCGGTCCGGCCGGTGGCGGCGATCGTCGGCGGGGCCAAGATCTCGACCAAGCTCGACCTGCTCGGCAACCTCTCGGGCCGCGTCGATGTGCTGATCATCGGCGGGGCCATGGCCAATACCTTCCTCGCCGCGCAGGGCGGACGCCTGGGCGCCTCGCTGCAGGAGGGGGAGATGCACGAGACCGCCCGCGCCATCCTCGAGGCGGCCAAGGCGCGCGGCTGCACGGTGCTGCTGCCGCGCGATCTGGTAGCGGCCGAGGCCTTCGCCGCCCACGCCCCGCATCGCATCGTGCCGGCGATGGCGGTGCCGGAGGGGATGATGGCCCTCGATGTCGGGCCGGAGACGGTGGCCGACATCACGCAGCGCCTGTCCGGCTGCCGCACCCTGGTCTGGAACGGGCCGCTCGGCGCCTTTGAACTGCCGCCCTTCGATGCCGGAACCCGAGCGGTGGCGGTGGAGGTGGCTCGGCTGACCGAGGCGGGGGGCCTCGCCTCCATCGCCGGCGGCGGCGATACGGTGGCCGCGCTGCGCCAAGCCGGCGTGGCGGAGCGGATGACCTATGTCTCGACCGCCGGCGGGGCCTTCCTCGAGTGGCTGGAGGGGAAGGAGCTGCCGGGGGTGGCGGCGCTCGAACGGGCGGGCTGAGGCGTCAGGCCCATTCCTCCTGGGCCGGACGACGGCGGGCGGACAGGGCACGCGGCGGCGGCAGCGGTCCCGGCCGGCCGAAATGCCAGCCTTGGCCGAAGCCGCAGCCCAGCTCGCGCATCACGCGGGCGTGGCCTTCGGTCTCGATCCGCTCGGCGATCACCCGCGCGCCGAGGCGGCGGGAGAGCTCCGTGATGGCCGTGATGAAGGCGCGATCCGCCTCGCGCTCGACGGCGGCCTGCACATAGGCGCCATCGATCTTCACGTAATCCACCCTGAAGGCCTTGAGGTAGCGGAAGGAGGCGGCACCGGCGCCGACATCGTCGAGACAGCAGGGCATGCCGCGATCGCGCAGGGCCGTGAGGCTGGCTGCCACCTCGGCCTCCTGGTCGATCTCGGCGGTCTCGGTCAGCTCCACCATCAGCCGCCGCTCTGCTGCCGGCCGCGCGGCGATGAGGGCCAGCAGCCGTTCGCGGAAGGAGAGGGATTGCAGGGAGAGGGCGGAGAGGTTGACCGCGATCCGCTCCCCGGCGCCGAGCCGGTCGATGAGCCCGGCCGCGGCCTCGCTGACGGCGAGATCGAGCTCCTCGGCCAGGCCCAGCATCTCGGCGAGATTGACGAACTCGGCCGGACCCTCTCCCTGCGCGAGCAGAGCAGGATCGGGGCGGAGCAGCGCCTCAAGATGATGGCGCTGCCCGTCCTCCAGCGCGCAGATGGGCTGGAAGGCCAGGCTGAAGCGACGTTCCTCGATGGCGCGGCGCAGCATGCGGGCGCGGCTGGCCATGCCCTCGACCAAGGCGGCAAGTCCCCGGGCCAGACCGGCCTGCCGGCTGCCCTCCACCCCGCTGCGGGCGAACAGGGCGAGACAATGGCGCAAGGCCCGTGCCGCCTGCACGGGGGTGAGGCCGGCGGTGGTCAGCGGCACTATGTCGAGCGTAATGCGCCCAGCCGCCGGCCCATCGCCCCCCCGGTCGGCGGTGAGATCGGCGATCAGGGCCGGCAGGTCGGGCAGGTTCTCTCCGGACTCGGGCAACAGGCCAAAGCGGCCGGGCGCGATCTCGGCCGAGGTGGCGATGCCGCTCAGCGCCTCGCTCAGGCGGCGGCCAAACCGCGCACACTCCTCCGGCGCGGCCTTGACCTCGATCAGCCCGAGCTGGTCGGGTGCGGGGCCGCCCTCCTGCACCGCTTGGCGCAGCCGCACCTCGGCCTCGCGCTGCCAGGCCGCTGCCTCCCCTTCTCCGGGCGGGGCGGCTTCCGGCTCGCAGGGCGGGGCGCCCAGACTGACGCACAGCCGCGGCGGGGCATTTGGCAGCGCGATATGGATGGCAGAGAGCACCGCTTTGCTCTTGCGGCGATCGGCCAGGGTGATGGTCATCGGCTCGGCCCGGCCGCGCAGCGGCAGGGCAGCCAGCGCCGCCGCGACGGCACGCCGATGCTCCGCCGCAACCAGGGATGGCAGGCGGCGGCCGAGCATGGCCTCGGCCGGGCGGCCGAAGCGCGGGCGGAAGGCGCCAGTGGCTGAGAGGATCCGGCCGTCGAGATCGGTCTCGATCAGCATTTCGGCCGAGGCGAAGGCGAAGGCGTAGGCCAGGGCCAGCTGCTGGGCGCGTTCGCTGGCACTACGCGGCGGAGCGGAGGAGGCGGGCGCAGCCTCCTGCGGCAGGCAGCCAGGCGGCGGGGCGATGTCGGACACAGGCCGCTTATCGGCCGATCCCCTTAAGCAAAGGCGAACGCCGCCTCAGGCGGGAAGAACAGCCTCGATGTCGCGGGCGATGGCGGCGGGGGCTACGGTCGGGGCATAGCGCCGCACCACCCGCCAGGAGGGATCGATCAGGAACTTGGTGAAGTTCCATTTGATCGCCTGCGACCCGAACAGCCCCGGCGCCGCCATCTTGAGCTGGCGGAACAGCGGATGGGCGTGGGGCCCGTTGACCTCGGTCTTGGCGAAGAGGGGGAAGGTCACCTCGTAGCGGGTGGAGCAGAACTGCCGGATCTCCTCGGCATCGCCGGGTTCCTGGCCGCCGAACTGGTTGCAGGGGAAGCCGAGGACGGCAAAGCCGCGCGGGGCGAAGCGGCGGTGGAGCTCCTCGAGCCCGCGATATTGCGGGGTGAAGCCGCATTTGCTCGCGACATTGACCACCAAGAGCGCCCGTCCACGATAGTCGGACAGGCGTTGTTCCTCCCCGCTCAGGGTGATGAGGGGCACATCTTCGAGGCGCATGCCGCGAAGATAGTCACTCCTCCTGGTCGCGCCAGCCGCGCCGCATTTTCCACCATGGGTTGCTGGATTCTTAACGCCGCCGCCGGCGATCCTTCCCTCATGCGCCGGATCGGACCGCTGGCTGGCCTGTTCCGCTCCTCGCCCGGGGGCGGGCGGGCATTTACCGGGCATTCACGCCTTGCCTGGATGGTAGCGCGCATGATCACGCTCAACACCCTGGCCGCCTTCGCGCAGGAGGTGGCGCGCAACCGCCCCGTCCAGGGGGAAGCGACGGTCCAGCAGGCCCAGGCCCGCCGCCCGGCGCAGGAAGCCGCACCGGCTCAGCGCACCCTGGAAGCGATCCCACCTCTGCCGCCCCGGCCGCTACCACGCGGTTCGCTGCTCGACATCCGGGCCTGAACACCCGCCCCAACCAGCGCGCCCAGATCGGGGCGGCCGGCGGCACCGCCGCTCCCCCGGCCCACGGCTGCCGGGAGGAGGGGCAGGCAGGGGCGGGGGGGATGCGATGCCAAGCCCGGGCATGGCCGGGCCGGCCGGGCGCTCCCCAGCCGGGGCGGCACCGTCCTCTCCGTGGGCGACAGATGAGCGCCCTCCGCCCGTCGGGCGGGCCGGCCCCCGCCGCCCGGCTGCCTCAGGGAAACAGCAGGCCGGGCAGCCAGGTGGCCAATCCCGGGAAGGCCATCAGCAGCCCAAGCCCGGCGCATTGCAGCGCCACGAAAGGCACCACGCCGCGATAGACATCGCGTGACGTGATCCCGCGCGGCAACACCCCCTGCAGATAGAACAGGGTGGGACCGAGCGGGGGCGTCAGGAAGCTGGTCTGCAGATTGACCGCGATCATGACGCCAAGCCAGATCGGATCGATATCCATC
>JANWYF010000012.1 GCA_025057055.1 Rhodovarius sp.
CCCGCCCCGCCCTTCTGCTGCGCGATCGCGATCACAAAACCCATCGCCGCGCCTCCTGCTCCGATTCCGCGGCCATGCATGATAGCCGGGATAGGCTGCTGCAGCGCAGCATGACAGCCGGCATAAATTTTTTCCACAGACGCTTGCCGGGCATGCCGGAGGCCGATAGGGGCGGCCGCGGAACCGTTGTGTTGTGGTGACGGTCGGTCTGCGCGGTACGGGGCCGGGAAACCAGGCCTTGGCGGCCCGGGCGGCCGGCACCCGCCCAGCCGGTCGCTGCCGAAGGGGGAACGTCGCATGACTCTCGCCGCCCTGCTTGCCGTTCGGGGACAGCGCGTGATCGCCATCGCCCCGGATGCCGGCGTGGCGGAAGCAGCAGCGCTGCTCGCCGGCCGCCGCATTGGCACGCTTGCGGTGCAGGAGGGCACGGGCCCGCTGCTCGGCCTGATTGGGGAGGAGGAGATCACGCGCGGCCTGGCCCGGCAAGGCGCGGCGGTGCTGTCTCTGCCGGTGCGGGCCCTGATGTGCGAGGCGCCGCGCACCGCCACACCGCACACTGCGCTGCCCGCCGCGCTGGAGATGATGGGCAACGGACATCTGCGGCATCTGCCAGTGCTGGATGAGGGCGGGCGGGCACTGGCCATCCTCTCCCTGGGCGAACTCCTGCGCCACGTCATCCGCCTCGGGCAGGGGGAGGCTTCGGCGCTGGTCTCCTTCATCGCCGGGCAGGGCTATGCGGTGACCAAGCTCCCGGGCTCCTGACGCCCAGCCGCCTCAGGCGCGGCCGCGACCATCCCGCGGCGGGTCGGCCAGGACATCAGGCCGGCCGCGGCAGAGATGCCTTTGACCCAGCCCGAAAGCTTCGAGCGAGCGGGGAGCCTCCTCCGCCCGCCCGAGGGCGAAGGATGCGGCGCTCCGGGCCGAGATGCCGAAGCCCGGCCCGCATCCAGCCGCAGATCGGCAAGCACCGGGCGGAGAGGGCGACGGCAGGGCCCCGGCGCTACCCCGCGGCCCCGCTGAGCAGGCCGGCGGCCCGGCCGGGGCACTCCCAGGGCGCCTCGGAGCGCCTCGCCGGCCCTCCTGCGCTCAGTTGAGGAAGGGGTTGCGCGCCCGCGCGGCCGGCCCCTGCGCGGGGCCGAAATGCCGCGCGAGGTAGTCCACCACCTCCTGCCGCTCCCGGCCCTCGAGCGGGGCCATGCCGTGCACCTCGGTCATCCAAGTCATGAGGTCATCCCATTGCTGGCGCGTCAGGCGCGAGCGGGTGATGACCGCAGTGCCATGGCAAGCGGTGCAGAGGTAGAAGATCTCGTCCCGGTTCGGCGCATCGGGCAGCACCGAGGGATCCTCGGCGGCGGCGAGGCCGGGCCCCGTCGCCAGCAGCGCCAGTGCCAGCAGAACCCGCCGCATCAGCCGACCAGGATCGCGATGCGGCTGATCGGGTTGGCCCCGTAGCCCTGTGGGTTCCAGTTGGCCGGGGCATGCGGCTGCATGCGCCCCTCGCTGTCCGTGGCGCGATACCAGATCTCGAAATAGCCATCCGAGGGCAGGGTGATCCGCCCCTGCCAGCGCTGCCAGGCATATCGGTTGACCGGGGCAGAGAGCTGCATCTGCTGCCAGGTCTGGCCGTAGTCGATCGAGACATGCACCGCGCTCACCGTCAGATCGCCGGCCCAGGCGGCGCCGCGCAGATCGAGCTGGCGGGTGCCGGCCGGCAGCCGGGTGCCATGCGCGTGGGAGGAGAGGATGGAGCGCACCGGCATGCTCTCCATCTCGACGAAGTCGCGGCCGTCATTGTTGCTGCCGGGCACGATCGGGCGCACCGGAATGCGGTAGGAGGTGCCGCCCATCCCCGCCCCCGTGTGCGGCTGCGGCAGGGTGGTGATGCGGGTCAGCCATTTCTGGCTCAGGCTGCCGGGCCAGCCGGGAACCAGCAGACGCACCGGCCCGCCGTGGATGTGCGGCAGCGGCTCCCCATTCATCTCCCAGACGATCAGCGTGTCCTCATCCATCGCCTTGGCGATGCGCATGCCGCGGCTGATCGCCTGGCGCGCGGGATCGCCCGAGAGGTGCGGATCGGCACCGAAATGCCCGGTGTAGCGGCCCGTGTCGCGAAGCCCCGCCGCCTGCAGCACGTCGCGCAGCCGCACCCCCACATATTCGGAACAGCCGATCGCGCCGTTGCCCCACTGGTTGCCCCGCGTCTGCGGCTGGTAGAAGCTGCGGCCATTGCCGCCGCACTCCATCTGCAGCACGCGCCGCACATGCGGGAAGCGGCTCTTGAGCTCGCCCAGGGTCAGGGTCAGGGGATTGTTGACCTCCCCATCGATGGTGATGCGCCAGGAGTTCGGATCACCCCGGAAAGGCTCCGGCGTCTGGCCGTTGTTGCGGACAAAGAACTTGGAGTAGGGGGTGATCGGATCGTCGAGGTCGGTCTCGGCGGTCTCGAGCACCAGCGGCCGTTCGCCGAGCAGGATCATGTCCACCTTGCCCTCGAGCCGCATCATGCGCGGACCGCTGCCCTGCGCGGCGGCCGGCCGGGCGAACAGCGCAGGCAGGGTGCCGGGCGGCATGCTGCCGGCGAAGGGGATGGCAGAGGCCCCCAGCGCCGCCCCCATGGCAGCGAGCGCCGCCCCTTTGAGCGCCCCGCGCCGCCCCCAGGCCA
>JANWYF010000056.1 GCA_025057055.1 Rhodovarius sp.
GCCGCAGATGTCCATTGCCCATCATCTCCAGCGCGGCGGGCAGCACGGTGTGCGGTGTGGCGGTGCGCGGCGCCTCGCACATCAGGGCCCGCACCGGCAGAGACAGCACCGCCGCGCCTTGCCGGGCCAGGCCGCGCGTGATTTCCTCCTCCCCGATCAGGCCGAGCAGCGGGCCCGTGCCCTCCTGCACCGCAAGCGTGCCAATGCGGCGGCCGGCGAGCAGCGCCGCCGCCTCCTCCACCCTGGCATCCGGGGCGATGGCGATCACGCGGTGTTCCCGAACGGCAAGCAGGGCGGCGAGAGTCATGCGACGTTCCCCCTTCGGCAGCGACCGGCTGCGCCGGTGCCGGCCGCCCGGGCCGCCAAGGCCTGGTTTCCCGGCCCCGTACCGCGCAGAACGACCGCCACCACAACAAAAAACGTTTCCGCGGCCGCCCCTATCGGACCCCGGCATACCCGGCAAGCGTCCGTGGAAAAAATTTATGCCGGCTGTCATGCTGCGCTGCAGCAGCCTATCCCGGCTATCATGCATGGCCGCGGAATCGGAGCAGGAGGCGCGGCGATGGGTTTTGTGATCGCGATCGCGCAGCAGAAGGGCGGGGCGGGAAAATCCACCCTGGCTGCCCATCTGGGCGCAGCGCTGGCTGCCGGGCGACGGGTCGCGCTGGTTGATGCCGATCCGCAGGCCACGCTCTCGCACTGGGTGGCGCTGCGCGCCCGCCATGGCGGCATCGCCCCCGTCGCGCTCGAGGCGCCATCGGGCTGGCGGGTGCCCGCCACGCTCGATCGTCTGCGCCGCAGCCATGAGGTGGTGCTGCTCGATACCCCTCCGCATGCCGAGACCGACAATCGCGTGGCGCTGCGCGCGGCGGATCTGGTGCTGGTGCCGCTGCAGCCCTCCGGCCCGGATCTCTGGGCGAGCGAGACGACGCTGCGCCTGGCCGAGGCCGAGGGTCGCCCCGCCCGCGTCGTGCTCAACCGGGTGCCGGCCCGGGGGCGGCTCAAGCAGGTGGTGTTGGCCGAGCTCGCATCGCGCGGCATCGCCCCGCTCGGCCCGGGGCTTGGCAACCGCAGCGCTTTCGCCACGGCCTTCATGCTCGGCCTCGGCGTCACCGAGGCCGATCCGGAGAGCCTCGCTGCACAGGAGCTGGCCGCGACCCTTTCCGCGCTGGAACAGATCATGAAGAATTGAAGAATGGCTTGCGCTTGTCAGATCGGCGGCGATCGCCGCGCCCGCCCATGACCCTGACGATCAGCGAAGACGAATATCCGGAGCTCGCCGCGGTGGAGGCGATCCAGCGCGGCCTGCACGCGTTCAACCAGGAGATGGGCGGCCCCTATGACCGCGAGCCGGTGACGGTGCTGGCCCGCAACGCGGAGGGGGAGGTGCGCGGCGGTCTGCTTGGCCTCACCTACTGGAACTGGCTGTTCATCGACTGGCTCTGGCTGCACCGGGAGGAGCGCGGGCGCGGCGTGGGCTCGGCCCTGCTGGCCCGGGCGGAGGAGATTGCGCGTCGCCGCGGCTGCACCCACGCCTATACCGATACCTTCAGCTTCCAGGCGCCGCAGTTCTGGGTGCGCAATGGCTGGACCGAGGCCGGGCGGCTGGAGGGCATGCCCCCCGGCCATGCCCGCATCTGGTTCCAGAAGCGGCTCTAGGCAGGCAGGCGCCGGCCGGCGCGCCCGGCTGATCTGGCGCGGCCATGGACCGCGGCAGCAGGCGCCGCTATCTCCGCCCGCGGACAGCCCGATGCCTCGGCCCCACTTCCTGCCGTGCCCGCCCGCGCTGCGGCGCCGCGCCTGGCTTGCCCTGCCGGCCGCCGCGCTCTGCCCCCGCAGCGCTCCGGCGCGCGATGCCGCGCCGCTCATCGCCGCCGCGGCCGATCTGCACGTCGCGCTCGAGGAGATCGCGGCCCGCTTCCAGGAGGCGAGCGGTTGGGCGCTGCGCCTCTCCTTCGGCTCCTCGGGCAATCTGGCCCGCCAGATCGAGCAGGGCGCGCCCTTCGAGCTGTTCCTGTCGGCCGATGAGACCTTCGTCTTCCGCCTGCTGGCGGGAGGCCATGTCCGCGACGAGGGCGTGCTCTATGCAACCGGCCGCATCGTGCTCTTCGCCCCGCCGGCATCGCCCATCGATGCGGAACAAGGGCTGGCAGGGCTGCTGGCGGCGCTCGAGGCCGGGCGGGTCCGGCGCTTTGCGATCGCCCAGCCGGAACATGCGCCCTATGGCCGCGCCGCCGAACAGGCGCTGCGCGCCGTCGGGTTGTGGGAGCGGCTCGCGCCGCACCTCGTGCTGGCCGAGAATGTGGCGCAAGCGGCTCAGTTCGCGCTGGCTGGCGGCAGCCAGGGCGGAATCGTCGCCTATGCGCTGGTGCTCAGCCCGGCTCTGCGGGGCCGCGGCCGCTTTTCCCTGATCCCGGAAGCGCTGCATGCGCCGCTGCGCCAGCGTATGGTGCTGACCCGCCGTGCCGGGCCGGTGGCCGAGGCCTTCTACGCCCACCTGCAGTCCCCGGCCGCGCGGTCCATCCTGCGGCGGCATGGTTTCTCGCTGCCTGAGGATTGAGGCGCCTTGGACTGGATCGCGCTGCGGCTCTCCGTCGAACTCGGCCTTGCTACGTTGGCGGTGCTGCTGCCGCTTGCCCTCTGGCTCGGCCGTGTGCTGGCCTATCGGCGCTTTCCCGGCCGCAGCGCCATCGAGGCCGCGATCGCCCTGCCGCTGGTCCTGCCGCCCACGGTGCTGGGCTTCTACCTGCTCGTGGGCTTCGGTGCGCAATCGCCGCTCGGCCGCGCCTGGGAGGGGGTGTTCGGCCAGGGCCTGGCCTTCTCCTTCGAGGGGCTCGTGCTGGCGAGCGTGATCGCCAATCTCCCCTTCGCCGTGCAGCCGGTGCGCAACGGCTTTGCCGCCGTTCCGCGGCGCCTGCGCGAGGCGGGGGCGGTCTCCGGCCTCAGCCCGCTCGCCGTGCTGCTGCGCATCGAACTGCCCCTCGCCTGGCCCGGGATCGCCACCGCCGTCGTGCTGACCTTTGCCCACACGCTGGGCGAGTTCGGCGTGGTGCTGATGGTGGGCGGGTCCATCCCCGGCGAGACGCGCACCATCGCGATCGCGATCTATGACCGGGTGCAGGCCTTCGACCAGCAGGCGGCGGGGATCATGTCGGCGGTGCTGCTCGCGCTCTCGCTGCTCGCGCTCGGCCTGACGGGGAGTCTCTCGCGCCGGATCGGGCGGCAGGACGGTGATGGCTGAGGCGCAGGGCCTGGAAGTGAGGCTGCGCGCGCAGCGCCCGATCGCCCTCGACATCGCCTTCCGCGCCGGCCCGGGCGAGCTGCTCGCCCTGGTCGGGCCCTCGGGGGCTGGGAAATCGACCGTGCTGCGCTGCATCGCGGGGCTGCACCGGGCCGAGGCGGGACGGATCGCCTGCGCGGGCGAGATCTGGTTCGACGCCGGCCGGGGGATCGATCTGCCCCCGCACCGCCGCCGCGCCGGCCTGGTCTTTCAGGACTACGCCCTGTTTCCGCACATGAGCGCGGAGGGCAATGTGATGGCCGCCATGGGGCATCGCCCCGCCGCCGAGCGCCGTGCCGCCGCCCGGGCCCTGCTCGCGCGTGTCCATCTCGCGGGGCTGGAACGGCGGCGCCCGGCCGAACTCTCGGGCGGGCAGCAGCAGCGCGTGGCGGTGGCCCGCGCGCTGGCACGCGATCCAGCGGTGCTGCTGCTCGATGAGCCCTTCTCGGCCGTCGATCGTGCCACCCGACGGCGCCTGCAGGCCGAGCTCGCGGCCCTGCGCCAGGGCCTCGCGGTGCCGATCCTGCTCGTCACCCATGATCTGGAGGAGGCGCTGCTGCTGGCCGATCGGATGGTGCTCCTGCACCGCGGCCGCGGCCTGCAGACCGCCCCGCCGGCCGAGATGCTGGCCCGCCCCGCGAGTGCGGAGGTGGCGCGGCTGCTCGATCTGCGCAACCTGTTCCGCGCCCGCGTGGCCGGGCATGATGTCGCGCGCGGGCGGACGCTGCTGCGCTGGGGCGCAAGGCTGATCGAGGCCGCCGCGGCGCCCGCCTTGCCCGAGGGCGCGGAGGTCGACTGGCTGATCCCCCCGGCAGCGGTCCTGCTGCACCGGCGCGACCGTCCCTCGGCTGGGGAGCGCGAGAACCCGGTCGAGGGCCGGGTGATCGAGCTTCTGGTGCTGGGAGAGGAGGCGCGGGTGAAGCTCGATGTCGGCGATCCGGACGGGCATCCGCTCGCCTTCAGCCTGCCCCTGCATGCGGCGCGGCGCAACGGCCTGGCGGTGGGGCAGGGCTGCTCCGTCTCCCTGCTGGCGGAGGCGATCCACGCCATGCCGAGGGCTGTGCCGTGAGGGGGCCGGTCGTCTCCGCGCTGGCCTGGGGCGCGGCGATCGGCACGCTGGGCGGCCTGATCGGCCTGGGCGGGGCGGAATTCCGGCTGCCCGTTCTGCTTGGCGTCTTCGCCCTGGCGGCGCATACGGCGGTCAGGCTCAACCTGCTGATGAGCCTCGCCACCCTGGCCGCGGCGGCGGCCTCGCGGCTTGCTTTCGCCTCGCCTGCCGCTCTCGCCGCGCATTGGCCGGAAATCCTCGCCATGACTGCAGCCGCCGTGGCGGCGGCTTGGTTCGGGGCAGGCTGGTTGGGCAGGCTCGATCCGGTGCGGCTGACCCGCATCATCGCTCTGCTGCTGTGCGCGGTCGGCCTGCTGCTGCTGGTGGAGGCGCTGGCTGGAGAGACGCTCCAGCTTGGCGCGGCGCCGGGCGGCTGGTGGCGCCCCGCGGCGGGAGCGCTGGCGGGAGTGGCGATCGGCCTCGTCTCCTCCCTGCTCGGCGTCGCCGGGGGGGAGCTGATCATTCCCACCCTGATTTTCGGCTTCGGACTGGACATCCGCAGCGCCGGCACGGCCAGCCTGATCGTCAGCCTGCCCGCGGTGGCGGTCGGTGTTTGGCGGCACTGGCGTGCGGGTGGCTATCGCGACCCGCAGGTGGTGTTCGGGATCGGGCTGCCCATGGCAGGGGGCTCGATCATCGGGGCGCTCACTGGGGCCGCCTTGCTGCCGGTCGTGCCCACCGGCGCGCTGAAGCTGATCCTGGGGCTGATCCTGATCCTCTCGGCGCGCAAGCTCTGGCGCGGGGCTGCGGCGAAGCTCGCCGCAGCCAGGGCGGCACGGTCGGGCTGAGGCGCGGGGCCTTCAGCGCGCCCCCGCTCCCAGCACCTCCCGCCCGAACCAGCGCGGCACCCAGCGCAGATAGGCCAGCATGCCGAACAGCTCGATCAGGGATTGCAGCACGATCACCAGGGCCGCGACGGCCCATTCGGCCGGCAGGGCCAGGGCGATTGGCAGCACGACGAAGGAGTTGCGCGTGCCCAGGCTGAAGGCGAGGGCGCGGCTTGCCGCCGCTGACAGGCCGAGGGCCGCCGCGAGCAGCCAGGCGATCAGCAAGGCGCCTGCCAGATAGAGCACGAAGACCCCCGCCACCCAGGCCAGGCGGGCCAACGCCTCGCCGAGCATGCCGCCCTGGCCCAGGGCGATGAGGCAGACCACCACGGCGAGCAAGGGCACCGGCAGCGTGCCCAGCCCCTCCAGCAGCCGCTGCGCCGCGGCCTGCCGCTTCGCCCAGCCCTCAAGCAGCGCGGCGAGGAGCAGGGGCAGGGCGATCAGCAGCAGAAAGACCAGCAGCAGCCGGCCGGCAGGCAGGCTGCCGAGTTCGGCCGCGCCCATGAACAGCCACAGATAGACCGGCAGCAGCAGCATCTGCAGCAGAAGAAGCAGGGGGATCGCGGCGATCAGCCCGGCGGTGTGGCCGCGCGCGAGCTGGGTGAAGGTGATCGACCAGTCGGTGCAGGGCAGCAGCAGCACCATCAGCACACCGAGCCGAACCGCCGGATCGGCCGGCAGCAGCGGTGAGAGCAGCCAGACCAGGAGCGGCACCAGCACGAAATTGCCGGCGAGCAGCGCCGCGAGCAGCCGCCCCTCGCGCAGCGCGGCGGCGATCGCAAGCAGCGGCACCTGCGCGAAGGTTGCCAGCAGCAGCAGGGCGAGTACGGGCCAGAGCAGGGCCTCGGCCAGCGGGGCGAGGGCCGGATCGGCCCGGCCGGCGATCAGCCCGGCCGCGATGGCGCCGAGATAGAGCCAGAGCTGGTGCCGTTCGAGGCCGGCGCGGGTGATGCGCATGGGCCGTGACTAACGCCCGGGGCGGGTGCGGGAAACGCCCTCTCCGCTGCGGCCAGGCGGCAGGCGCCAAAGGCCTGCCGCTTGCCTGGGCGGACTGCCTGCGGATCGGGCCCGGGGCAGCCGATGCTTGACGGCGGCAGGGCCCAGTCGCGAAGATTCGCCATCAGATGCAGCAGGGAGGAAGCGCGGTGATCGAAGTCACGATCAACGGGCAGCAGCGGCGGATCGATGCCGATCCGGACATGCCGCTGCTGTGGGTGCTGCGGGACATTCTGGGCCTGACCGGCACCAAATACGGCTGCGGGGCGGCGCAATGCGGGGCCTGCACGGTCCATGTCGACGGCGCGGCCGCCCGCTCCTGCCAGGTGCGCCTCGGCGAGCTGGCGGGCCGGCGCGTCACCACCATCGAGGGGCTGCATCCCGAAGGGCGGCATCCCTTGCAGCTTGCCTGGATCGCCCATCAGGTGCCGCAATGCGGCTATTGCCAGTCGGGCCAGATCATGGCGGCGGCGGCGCTGCTCGCGGCCAAGCCCAACCCCACCGATGCCGACATCGACGCTGCGCTGGAGGGCAACCTCTGCCGCTGCGGCACCTATCAGCGGATCCGTGCTGCGATCCATGCGGCGGCGCGGGCGCAGAGCTGAGGGGGAGGAACGCGACCATGCAGAACGCCACCCTGACCCGCCGCGGCGCCCTGGCGGCCGCCGCTGCCCTGGTGCTGCCCGTCTATGCCCCGGCGCAGCAGCTGCCCAATGACGGGCTGGCCCCGGCGCCCCAGCCTGGCCCCCGCGTCGGAGCGCCGATCGCCTATCTCTCGATTGGGACCGACGGCCGGGCCAGGCTGCTCTCGCCCACCACCGAATGCGGCCAGGGCACCCACACCGCTCATGCCATGATCTTCGCCGAGGAGCTCGGCCTTCCCCTCGAGCATTTCACGGTGGAGGTCGGCCAGCCCGGCCCCGAGTTCCGCCGCCCGCCGCTCAATGAGATGAACTCCGGCGGCTCCTTCGGCGTGCGCTTCTGGTACGGCCCCTTCCGTCGTGTCGCCGCCCAGGCGCGGGAGATGCTGATCGCCGCCGCGGCGCAGCGCCTGGGCGTGCCGGCCGGAGAGCTCACCGCGGCCGATGGCCGGGTAACCCACGCGGCGAGCGGGCGCAGCCTTGGCTTCGGCGAGCTGGTGGAGGCGGCGATGGCGCTGCCGGTGCCGGAGAATCCCCCGCTCAAGCCCGAGAGCCAGCATCGTCTGCTGCGCACCCCCGCCCCGCGCCTCGACATCCCGGCCAAGACGCGCGGCGCCGCAATCTATGGTTCGGACATCACGCTGCCGGGCATGGTCTATGCCGTGACCAGGCTCTCTCCGGTCTTCCGGGCCGAGCTCGACAGCTTCGACCGCGCCTCCATCGCCCATATCCCGGGCATTCTGGATGTGGTGCCGCTGCCGCACGGGGTGGCGGTGGTGGCCACCAACACCTGGGCAGCGATGCGCGGGGCGCAGGAGATCCGCCTGCGCTTCAAGCCGACGCCGCATGATACGCTGGACAGCGCCACCTTCTCCGCCCGCATGCGGGAGGCGCTGGACCGCCCCGGCCATGTCAACCGCAATGACGGCGATGTGGAGGCGGCGCTGCGCAGTGCGGCGCGGGTGGTCGAGGCGGTCTACGAGGTGCCCTACCTCGCCCATGCCTGCATGGAGACCGACAACTGCACGGCGCGCATCAACCCCGACGGCTCGGCCGAGCTGTGGCTGCCCACCCAGCACCAGGATTTCTGCCAGGCCGCGGTGGCGCGGGTGCTTGGCATCCCGCGCGAGCGGGTGCGGGTGCACACGACGCTGGCCGGCGGTGGCTTCGGTCGACGCTATGGCTGGGGTGCGGCCGAGCACGCCGCGGCGGTGGCCAAGGCGGTCAACCGGCCGGTGCGGCTGATCTGGACGCGGGAGGACGACCTCGGCCAGGGCTATTACCGGCCGGCGCAGGTGGCACGGATGCGCGCGGGGCTGGACGCCCAGGGGCGGGTCATCGCCTTCCACTTCAAGGCGGCGGGCCCCGGCAGCGGGACGGATCTGCGCCCCTATCTGATCCGCAACGATTTCGACCCGACCGCCGTGCAGTCGGTGGCGGATACGCGCTATCGCTTCGGTGCCTTCCGTACCGAATATGTCCGGGTCGACGGGCCGCCCATCCCCTGGATCTGGCGGTCGGTGGGGTCGAGCCAATGCGGCTATTTCATCGAGTGTTTCCTCGATGAGGTGGCGGAGGCGGCGGGCAAGGATCCGCTGACCCTGCGGCAGGAGTTGCTGGCCCATGACCAGCGGGCGCTGCGCGTGCTCAACACCGCCGCCGAACAGGGTGGCTGGGGGCGGCCGCTGCCCGCCGGGCGGCATCGCGGCATCGCCTATGTCGAAAGCTACGGCAGCCTGGTGGCCGAGGTGGCCGAGGTCTCGGTCACCGACGGCATGCCGCGGGTGCACAAGGTGACGGTCGCGATCGACTGCGGCGAATACGTCAACCCCGACACCATCCGCGCGCAGTCCGAAGGCGGGGTGGTGATGGGCCTCTCGGCAGCGCTGTTCGAGGGGATCACGATGAAAAACGGCCGGGCGGAGGAGACCAATTTCGGTGCCTATCGCCTGATGCGCATGGCCGAGGCGCCGGTGGTCGAGACCCATATCATCCGCTCGGGCGAGACGATGGGCGGTGTCGGGGAACCGCCGCTGCCTCCGGCTGCGCCGGCGATGGTCAATGCCATCTACGCGGCGACGGGCAAGCGGATCCGCAGCTTGCCCATCTCGCGCGCGGATCTGCGCTGACCGGGGCGGGGCGCGCCGGCGCCCCGTCGATCTCATCTGGCGGCAGGGGGGGCGGCCTCCCTGCCCGATCGCAACATGGGGTGCTAGCGGCCTCGGCCCGCTGCGGGCGCCGGGCCCGCCTCTTGGTTCAGCCCGCCTGCCGCCGCTCCACCAGCTCGAGGACCTGGCGGGCCAGCTCCTCGGCCGTCGCGCCATCCCCATCCAGCACCAGATCCGGCGCCTCCGGCGGCTCATAGGGGCTGCTGATCCCGGTGAAATTGGCGATCTCGCCGCGCAGGGCCCGGGCATAGAGGCCCTTGGCATCGCGCTGCATGCAGACCTCAAGCGGGGTATCGACGAAGATCTCGACGAACTCCCCCTCCTCGAACATCTCGCGCAGCATGCGCCGTTCCGCCCGGAAGGGAGAGATGAAGGCGGCGAGCACGATCAGCCCGGCATCGAGCATCAGCTTCGCCACCTCTCCGGCGCGGCGGATGTTCTCGACCCGGTCCTGTTCGGTGAAGCCGAGATCGCGGTTGAGGCCGTGGCGCAGGTTGTCCCCATCCAGGCTGTAGGTGTGCCGGCCCGCGCGATGCAGGGCCTGTTCGACCAGCTTGGCGACGGTTGACTTGCCCGAACCGGACAGGCCGGTGAACCAGAGCAGCATCGGTTTCTGCCCGAGGGCGGCAGCGCGCGCCGCCTTGTCGACCAGGAAGGCCTCGCGGTGGATGTTGCTTGCCCGCCGCAGCGGGAAGGCGATCATGCCGCAGCCCACGGTGCGGTTGGTGAAGCGATCGACCAGGATGAAGGAACCGGTGAGCCGGTTCTGGGCGTAAGGGTCGAAGGCGACGCGCTGCGCTGTGGCGAAGTTGCAGAAGGCGATCTCGTTCATCGCGAGCCTGGTCGCCGGCTGCTGGTCGAGCGTCGTGACATCGATCCGGTGCTTGATCGCGGTCACCGAGGCGCGGGTCCAGAGATGGCCGATGCGCATCATGTACTGCCGCCCGGGCAGCATCGGCTCCTCGTCCATCCAGAGAAGATGCGCGGCGAACTGATCAGCCACCGCCGGGCGATCGGCGGTCGGGGCCAGGATGTCGCCGCGGGAGACGTCCACCTCGTCCGTCAGGCAGAGGGTCACCGCCTCTCCGGCCGTGGCGCGCTCTTGGTCTCCGTCGGGGCCGAGGATGCGCGCGATATGGCTCTGCACGCCCGAGGCCGCGACCACGACGCTTTCGCCCACGGCGACGCTGCCGCTGACCACCGTGCCCGAAAAGCCGCGAAAATCCTGGTGCGGGCGATTGACCCACTGGACCGGGAAGCGGAAGGGAATGAGCGTCGTGTCTTCCTCGACCGAGACCGTCTCGAGATGTTCGAGCAGAGTGGGGCCGCGATACCAGGGCGTGCGGTCGGAACGGCGGGTGACGTTGTCGCCGAAGCGGCCGGAGGTCGGGATCGGCACCATGGTGCGGAAGCCAAGCCCGGCGGCGAAGGTTGCATATTCCCCCACGATGCGGTCGAAGACGTCGCGGTCGAAGTCGACCAGATCGATCTTGTTGACCGCCAGCACCACGTGGCGGATGCCCAGCAGCGAGCAGATGTAGGAATGCCGGCGTGTCTGCGTCAGCAGCCCCTTGCGCGCATCCACCAGGATGATCGCGAGTTCGGAGTTGGAGGCGCCGGTGGCCATGTTGCGCGTGTACTGCTCGTGCCCCGGACAGTCGGCCACGATGAAGCTGCGCTGGGGTGTGCTGAAGAAGCGGTAGGCGACGTCGATGGTGATGCCTTGCTCGCGCTCGGCCTCCAGCCCGTCGACCAGCAGCGCGAGGTCCACCTCCTCACCCAAGGTGCCGTGCTTGCGGCTGTCGCGCGCGAGTGCGGCGAGGGTGTCCTCCATGATCAGCTGGCAGTCGTAGAGCAGGCGCCCGATCAGGGTCGACTTGCCGTCGTCGACCGACCCGCAGGTCAGCACGCGCAGAAGCCCCCGCGAGGGCGGAGTGATGCCGTGCATCAGAAATACCCCTCCCGCTTCTTGCGTTCCATGGAGGCCTCCTGGTCGTGGTCGATCAGGCGGCCGTGGCGTTCCGATACGCGGGAGAGGCGCAGCTCCTCGATCACCTCCTCGACGGTCTGGGCGCGGCTTTCGTGAGCCCCGGTCAGCGGCCAATCCCCCATGGTGCGGAAGCGCACCCACATGATTTCGGGCTCTTCGCCGGGCTCGAGGGGCATGCGGTCGTCATCGCGCATGATCAAGGCCCCGCCCCGGCGCACGATCGGGCGAGGTGCTGCGAAATAGAGCGGCACGACGGGGATATTCTCGGCCGCGATGTAGTCCCAGACGTCGAACTCGGTCCAGTTGGAGAGGGGAAAGACCCGCATCGTCTCGCCGGGGTTGAGGCGGGTGTTGTAGAGGCCCCAGAGCTCGGGCCGCTGGTTGCGCGGGTCCCACACATGGCCGGGGCCGCGGTGGCTGAAGATGCGTTCCTTGGCGCGGGATTTCTCCTCATCCCGCCGCGCCCCGCCGATCGCCGCATCGAAGCCATAGTTATCGAGCGCCTGTTTCAGCGCCTCGGTCCCCATGATGTTCATATGGACCTGGGAGCCGTGGGTGAGCGGATTGATCCCGCGCGCAAGCCCCTCGGGATTGGTGTGCACGATCAGCTGGGCGCCGACCTCGGCTACGCGACGGTCCCGGAACTCGAGCATGGCGCGGAAGTCCCAGCCGGTGGCGATGTGCAGCAGGGGGAAGGGCAGCCGGCCGGGAGCGAAAGCCTTGAGCGCCAGATGCAGCACGACCGAACTGTCCTTGCCGATCGAGTAGAGCAGCACGGGGTTGCGGAAGCTCGCCACCGTCTCGCGGAGGATGGAGATCGCCTCCGCCTCCAGCCGCTTGAGGTGGCTGCTCAGGACGCGCATGCGGGTCTGCATGATCGGCCGCTCTCCGTCGGGACACGCAGGCGCGGGGTCGGAACCCTGCCCGGTTGTCTGCTCATCGGTCTCTTCGGCAGGCGTGTCAAACCGAGGCCCCGCGCTGCTCAGCCGCGCCGGCGCAGAATGAGCGTGGTCCAGGCCCCGATGTCGATCCGCCGCTCCAGCGCGAGGCCCTGGCGGCGATGGGCAGCCAGCACCCAGGGCGCCTGGGAGGCCAGCAGCCCGGAGAGAACCGCAGTGCCGCCGGGGGCCAGGGCACGGGCGAGATCCCTGGCCATGGCGCAGAGCGGACGGGCCAGGATATTGGCAAAGACGAGGTCATAGGGCCCATCGGCTGCGACGCGCCGGTGCCGCCAGCCATCGGCCAGGCGGACCCGCACGAGATGACCGAGCCCGTTCAGCACGGCATTCTGCCGGGCCACCCGCACCGACCAAGGCTCGATGTCGGTGGCGAGCACCGGCCGGTGCAGCCACTTCGCGGCGGCCATGGCGAGGATGGCCGAGCCAGTGCCGAGGTCGAGGATCCGCCGCGGCCGGCGCCAGCCCACCCGCGCCAGGGCGATCAGGCAGCCGCGGGTTGAGGCGTGTTCGCCGCTGCCGAAAGCGAGCCCGGCATCGAGGCGCAGCAGGATGCGCCCGGGGCGGGCTGCGGGCGGCAGATGGGTCGGCCGGATCACGAAGCGCCGGGCGATCTCCTGCTCCGGAAAACCCTCGAGGCTACGGGCCAGCCAACCTTCGGCCGGCAGCGGCGCATAGGAGGGCTCGGCGGCATGGCCGCTGACCGCCGCAGCCAGCGCGAGCGCCGCCTCGAGCGCAGCGCGGTCGGCGGAGGCCGGGCGCACCGCCTCGATCCGCCAGCTCTCGCCCGGCTCCTCGCGGAAGAAGGCGACAGAGGCCGCAACCGACTGAAGCGCGGCCTCATAGGCGGGCACCGCCGCCTCGGGCAGGCCGGAGAGGGTGATCGCCTGCAGCCGATCGGCGCGGCGCGGGCGCTTCATGCGGGCTCCACGAAGCGATCGAGCACGCGCTTGGGCCCTGCCTTTTCGAAGGCGATGTCGAGTTTGTCGTCCTCCACCGCGGTAATGCGGCCATAACCGAATTTCTGGTGGAAGACGCGCTGGCCGACGCTGAGCGCGGCCTGCCGGGGCGGGCGCGCGGGCACCTCCCAGGCTGCGGCCTCGATCGGGCGGGGGGGGCGCGCGGCGAGGGGGAAGCGAGGCGCCAGCCCTGGCGCTGCCAGGCGCGCCGCCGCGGCGCTGCCGGCACGCTCGACATGCTCCTCCGGCAGCTCCTCGAGGAAGCGGGAGGGGACGGTGCTGGTCCAGGCGCCGTGGATGCGCCGGTTCGCGGCGTGGCTGATCATGCAGTGCCGCCTGGCCCGGGTGATGCCGACATAGGCCAGACGCCGCTCCTCCTCGAGGCCGCGCAGCCCGCCCTCCTCCAGCGCGCGCTGGTGGGGAAACAGCCCCTCCTCCCAGCCGGGCAGGAAGACGCGGTCGAACTCGAGCCCCTTGGCCGCATGCAGCGTCATCAGCGACACCCGTTCGCCCTCGGCGGCCTCATCATTCTCCATCACCAGCGCGACATGCTCGAGGAAGGCCTGCATGGTCGGATAGTCGGCCATGGCGCGCAGCAGCTCCTTCAGGTTCTCGACCCGGCCGGCCGCCTCCGGGCTGCGATCCTGGCGCCACATCTCGAGATAGCCGCTCTCCTCAAGGATGGCGGAGGCGACGACGACATGCCCCTCCCGCGCGAGGCCTTCGCGCCAGCGGATGAAGCCCTCGAGCAGTTCGCGCAGCGCGGCGCGCGGCTTGGGCCGGAGCCCGCCCTCGCTGCAGAGCCGATCGGCGGCCAGCATCAGCGGCAACCCCTCCCGCCGGGCCAGCGCCTGCATCTCGCGGATCGCGCCCTCGCCGAGGCCGCGCTTGGGAAGGTTGACGATCCGTTCGAAGGCCAGATCATCCGCCGGCTGCACGGTGGCGCGGAAATAGGCGATCGCGTCCCGGATCTCCTGCCGTTCGTAGAACTTGGCCCCGCCCACCACGCGATAGGGAATGCCGAGCGTGATCAGCCGCTCCTCGAAGCTGCGGGTCTGAAAGCCCGCGCGCACCAGGATCGCCATGCCGGCGAGGGATTCGCCCGCGCGCTGTGCCGCCTCGATCGCCTCGCCCACCGCGCGCGCCTCCTCCTCGCTGTCCCAGAGGGAGAGGATGCGCACCCGCTCGCCCTCCGGCGCGCTTCCGCCCACGCGCAGCGTCTTGCCGAGGCGCCCGGCGTTGTGGGCGATCAGCCCCGAGGCCGCGCCCAGGATGTGGCGGGTCGAGCGGTAGTTGGCCTCGAGCCGGATGATGCGCGCGCCGGGGAAATCCTGCTCGAAGCGCAGGATGTTCTCGATCTCGGCCCCGCGCCAGGAATAGATCGATTGGTCGTCGTCCCCGACGCAGCAGATGTTGCCATGCCCCTGCGCCAGCAGCCGCAGCCAAAGATACTGCACGAGGTTGGTATCCTGGTACTCGTCGACCAGGATGTAGCGGAAGAGGCGATGATAGCGCGCCAGCACTTCGGTTTCGGTGCGCAGGATCTCGGTGACGAGGAGCAACAGGTCGCCGAAATCGACCGCGTTGAGGGCGCGCAGCCGCTCCTGGTAGGCGGCGTAGAGTTCGCGCGCGCGGTGGTTGGCGAAGTCGCTGTCCTCGGCCGGCGTGACGCGCTCGGGTGTCAGGCCGCGGTCCTTCCAGCGCTGGATGACGCCCATCAGCCCCGCCACCGGCCAGCGTCTGGTATCAAGCCCCGCGCCTTCGGCCACCTGCTTGAGCAGGCGCAGCTGGTCGTCGGCATCCAGGATGGTGAAATCCGGCTTGAGCCCGGCGAGTTCGGCATGGCGGCGCAGCATGCGCGCGGCCAGCGCGTGGAAGGTGCCGAGCCAGAGACCCTCGATCGGGGCGCCGAGGATCGCGCCCACCCGTTCGCGCATCTCCCGCGCGGCCTTGTTGGTGAAGGTCACGGCCAGCACCTGATGCGGTGCGGCCCGCCCGGTCATCAGGATATGGGCGAATCGGGTGGTCAGCACCCGGGTCTTGCCGGTGCCGGCGCCGGCCAGGACCAGCAGCGGCCCCTCCAGCGTCTCCACGGCCTGGCGCTGTTCCGGGTTGAGGCGGTCGAGGTAGGCGGCTGTCACGCCCTCCGGTATAAGGCCGCCGGTCCGGGGAACAAAGCTTGCACGCGCTGCGCCTGCTCCTGGAATGGTCGGCCCGCCGGGGGGCGGCGCTGCTCGCGGTGTCGATCCTGCTCGGCCTCGGCCTGCCCCCGCTTGCCGCGCTCTTTCGGGAGGCGATCACCCCGGTCGTCGCCTGTCTGATGACCCTGGTGCTGCTGCGGGTGGAGATGGGGCAGGTGCTGGCCTTCCTGCGCCGCCCCGGGCAGGTGCTCGCGCTCACCCTCTGGCTGCTGCTGGCCTGCCCGCTGCTCGCCTGGGCGGTGGCCGGGGCTACGGGCCTGGACGGGCCGCTCGGCGCGGCGCTGGTGATCATGGCCACGGGCTGTGTTGCCACGTCTTCCCCTGCCTTTGCCCGGCTGGTCGGCCTGGATGGCGAGGTCGCCTTCGCGCTCGCCGTCATCACCACCTTGCTCGTGCCGCTGACGGCACCGCCCCTGGCCCTTGGGCTGATCGGCATCGACCTCGCCATCTCGATCGGCGGGCTGATGCTCCGGCTGCTGCTGGTCGTTGGGCTGCCGCTTCTGCTGGCGATGGCGATCCGCCGGGCGGCGGGGCAGCAGCGGCTGGCGCGTTGGGGGCTTGCCGTGGACGGCGCCGTGGTGCTGCTGGTCTGTGCCTACGGCTTCGGGGTGATGGACGGGATGCTCGCCGAGCTACGGGCCGATCCGGCCTGGGTGGCCGGGGGGCTTGCGCTCGCCTTCGGCGGCAGCCTTGCCCTCAATGCCGCCACCGCCCTTGCCTTCCTGCCTGCGGGGCGGCGGCTGGCGATGACGGCGGGGCTGATGTCGGGCAACCGCAACATGGCCCTCTATCTCGCCGTGCTGCCGGCGGCCACCGATCCAGCCATCCTGCTCTTCTTCGCGCTCTGCCAGTTTCCGTTGTTCTTCTCCCCCTTCCTGCTCGGGCCCCTCTACCGGAGGCTGCAGCATGCCTGACTTCACGCTGGAGGCGGCGGCGGGCGGCTGGGTGGCGGGGGTGGACGAGGCAGGCCGCGGCCCGCTTGCCGGGCCCGTGCTGGCGGCCGCGGTCGTCTTCCCGCGCGGGGTGCCGCCGGACCTCGCCGCCCTGATCGCCGACAGCAAGCGGCTCAGCCCACGGCAACGCGAGGCTGCCTTCGCCGCCCTCTCGGCCGCGCGTGCCGAGGGGATGGCGCACTGGGCGGTGGCCGGCGCCTCGGCCGCCGAGATCGGGGAGCTCGACATCCTGCGCGCGACCCACCTCGCCATGCGCCGGGCGGTGCTGCGGCTGCCCCGCCTGCCCGACCTCGCGCTGGTGGACGGCAACCGGGCACCGCCTCTGCCCTGCCCGGTGCACTGCGTGGTGGGGGGCGATGGCCGCAGCCTCTCGATCGCTGCCGCGTCGATCCTCGCCAAGGTGCTCAGGGATGCGGCGATGGCGCGGCTCGATCGACGCTGGCCGGCCTATGGCTTCGCGCAGCATCAGGGCTATCCGACCGCTTCGCACCGCGCCGCGCTGGCGCTCTATGGGCCCTGCCCGCATCATCGCCCCGGCTTTGCGCCGGTCGAGGCGGCGAGACGTCGCTTTCCCGGTTGACGGCGGATTCGGCTTCGGATTCAGGAACGGCATGGGTCGTGCCGTGGCCGAGGGGAGCGGAATCCCGCTGGATCGGGTGCTGGTTGGGGATTGCGTGGCGCTGCTGCGCAGCCTGCCCGATGGCTGCATCGACGCCATCTTCGCCGATCCGCCCTACAACCTGCAGCTGCGAGGCAGCCTGCAGCGGCCCGATCATTCGCTGGTCGATGCGGTGGATGAGGAGTGGGACCGCTTCCCGGATTTCGCTGCCTATGATGCCTTCTGCCGGTCCTGGCTGGCGGAGTGCCGGCGCGTCTTGAAGAAGGACGGCACGATCTGGGTGATCGGCGCCTACCACAACATCTTCCGCCTGGGCGTGGCGCTGCAGGATCTCGGCTTCTGGATCCTCAACGACGTGATCTGGCGCAAGGCCAACCCGATGCCCAATTTCCGCGGCCGACGCTTCACCAACGCGCATGAGACGCTGATCTGGGCCGCCCGCAGCCGGGATTCGCGCTATCGCTTCAACTACCAGGCGATGAAGGCGCTCAATGACGATGTGCAGATGCGCAGCGACTGGTTCATCCCGCTCTGCACCGGGCAGGAGAGGCTGCGCGATGCCAAGGGCGCCAAGCTGCACCCGACCCAGAAGCCCGAGGCGCTGCTGCATCGCGTGATCCTCTCCTGCACCGCGCCGGGAGAGGTGGTGCTCGATCCGTTCCTGGGCACCGGCACCACCGCTGCGGTGGCCCGGCGGCTCGGCCGGCGCTTCATCGGCATCGAGCAGGATCCGACCTATGCCGCCGCGGCCGAGGCGCGGATCGCCGCGGTGGAGCCCCTGCCGGAGGAGGCGGCGCGCATCCTGCCCAGCCGGCGCGAACAGCCCCGTCTGCCCTTCGGCGCGCTGGTTGAGCGCGGCATCATCCCGCCGGGGGCGCGGCTCACCGACCGGCTGCGGCGGTGGGAGGCGGTGGTGGCCGCCGATGGCACCATCACCTGCGGCCGCGCCCGGGGCTCGATCCACGGCGTGGCGGCCGCGGTGCAGGACGCGCCCTCCTGCAATGGCTGGGTGTTCTGGCACATCGAAGAGGGTGGTCGCCTGCGCATGCTGGACGAGTTCCGCCGCGAAGCCTTGGCCGGGTGAGGGCAGGGCAGCCCCGCCCGCCGTGGCCCTGCCCGCCGGCGGATGCGGCCGGACCGGCGCCCCCGGGGCACGGGGCCCCGGCATCGCCTGCAGGGCGGCGTGAAGTGGTCTAGGATCATGCCATGCTGACCCCGATCCTTCCCGAAGGCTGGCCCACCCCGCGGGGCTATTCCCATGCCATGCTGGGGCAAGGGCGCATTCTGACCATCGCCGGGCAGATCGGCACCGCGCCGGATGGCACCCTGGCGCGCGGCTTCGTCGCCCAGGCCGAACTCGCCCTGCGCAACATCCTGGCCCTGGTGAAGGCTGCCGGGGGAGAGGCGCAGCATATCGCCCGCCTCGGCTGGTATGTGACCGACATGGAGGCCTACCGCGAATCGCTGGCCGAACTGGGTCCCGCCTATCGCGCGGTGATGGGCCGGCACTACCCGGCCATGGTACTGGTCCAGGTGGCGGCGCTGGTGGAGCCCGAGGCGCTGGTCGAGATCGAGGCCACCGCCATCCTGCCGTGACGGCGAAGGAGGCGATCCGGGCCGAAGCGCTGCGCCTTGGCTTCGATGCCGTGGGCTTCACTCGCGCCCGCCTGCCCGAGGAGGTGCGCGCGCGTCTCTTCGCCCATCTCGCCGCCGGGGAGCACGGCAGCATGGCCTGGATGGAACGCCGCGCCGAACAGCGCGCCGACCCGCGCGCCCTGTGGCCCGAGGTGGTGAGCATCATCTCGCTCGGCCTGTCCTATGCGCCGGCCGAGAATCCGCTCGCCATCCTGGCCGAACCCCGTCGCGGAGCGATCAGCGTCTATGCTCAGGGGCGCGACTACCACGATGTGGTGAAGAAAAAGCTCAAGGCGCTCGGCCAGTTCATGGCGCAGCGCTTCCGCGCCCCCCTCAAGGTCTTCGTCGATACCGCACCGGTGATGGAGAAGCCGCTCGCGCAGCAGGCCGGGCTCGGCTGGCAGGGCAAGCACACCAACCTCGTCTCGCGCCGGCACGGTTCCTGGCTGTTCCTGGGGGAGATCTACAGCGCCCTCGACCTGCCGCCCGATCCGCCCGAACGCGACCACTGCGGGCGCTGCCGCGCCTGCCTCGATGCCTGTCCGACCGCGGCCTTCCCCGCGCCTTATCGGCTGGATGCGCGGCGCTGCATCTCCTACCTCACGATCGAGCATGCCGGACCGATCCCGGAGGAGTTCCGCTCCGCGATGGGCAACCGCATCTACGGCTGCGACGATTGCCTGGCCGTCTGTCCGTGGAACAAATTCGCCGTCACGGCACGGGAGGCGGCGCTGCACCCGCGGGCCGAGGCCGCCAACCCGCCGCTCGCGGAACTGGCCGGCCTCGATGACGCCGCCTTCCGGGCGCGTTTCGCCGGCAGCCCGATCAAGCGGATCGGCCTTGCCCGCTTCCTGCGCAATGTGATGATCGCGATCGGCAACAGCGGCGATGCCAGCCTGCGCCCGGCTGCGGCGCGCCACGCCGAGGCCGCCGACCCGGTGCTGGCCGAGGCGGCGCGCTGGGCGCTGGCGCGGCTGGCGGAGCGGGGCTGACCGCCCGGGTCATACCAGCGGCCGGCGCCCGCGCTGGCCGAGGGCAGCTTCCACCACCGCGCCGGCGGCCAATACCAGCCCATCGGCAAAGGGGCGGCCGGCGATCTGCACCGCCACCGGCAGGCCACCCTGGCCGAAGCCGCTGCAGACCGAGAGCGCAGGCCAGCCCAGCACATTGAAGGGGATGGTGAAGTTGGGCTTCTCCAGGCTCGACCATTTCGGCACGGCGGTCAGCAGCGGTGCCTCGGCCGGGGCGGTTGCGGTCAGCAGCAGTTCGAACTCCGCCG
>JANWYF010000057.1 GCA_025057055.1 Rhodovarius sp.
TCGCCGCGATGCGGGCCCGGGTGGCGGAATATTCGGTGGAGGATTTCTACTTCCTGGCCCGCGCCGCCTTGGTCAAGGACGAACGCCACCTCGACCGTTTCGACCGGGTCTTCGCCCAGGTCTTCAAGGGCCTCGGCCCGCCCGAGGGGGAGGATCACCCCGCCCTGCCCGAGGAGTGGCTGCGCCGCATCCTGGAGCGGCAGCTGAGCGCGGAGGAGAGGGCAGCGATCGCCGCCCTCGGCGGGATCGAGAGGCTGATGGAGGCGCTGCGCCAGCGGCTCGCTGAGCAGCGTGGCCGGCACGAGGGGGGGCAGCGCTGGATCGGCACTGCCGGCACCAGCCCCTTCGGTGCCTATGGCGACCACCCCGAGGCGGTGCGCATCGGCCAGGAGGACTCGCGCCGCCGGGGCGGGGCCAAGCTGTGGGAGAGGCGGGAGTTCCGGGATCTGGCCGATGATGCTGCCCTCGGTGCGCGGGGGATGAAGCTCGCGCTCCGGCGGCTGCGCCGCTTCGCCCGCGAGGGGGAGGCGTGCGAGCTCGACCTGCCCGGGACGATCAGCGACACGGCCCGCCAGGCCGGTTGGCTTGAGCTGCGGATGGTGCCGGAGCGGCGCAATGCGGTGAAAGTGCTGCTCCTGCTGGATGTCGGCGGTTCGATGGAGGAGCACGTCGTCCTCGCCGAACAGCTCTTCACCGCCGCCCGGGCCGAGTTCAAGCACCTCCGTCACTACTACTTCCACAACTGCGTCTATGAGCGGGTCTGGACCTCCAACACCCGCCGCCATGCCCACCTGGTCCCGACCGTGGAGCTGCTGCGCCGCTTCGGCCCGGATTGGAAACTGATCCTGGTCGGCGATGCCGCGATGAGCCCGCATGAGATCCTCTCCCCCGGCGGTTCGGTCGAACACTGGAACGAAGAGGCGGGACAGGTCTGGATCCGGCGCTTGAAGCGGCATTTCCGCCGTGTTGCCTGGCTCAACCCCGTGCCCGAGACGCAGTGGCGCTACACGCCGAGCATCGGCCTGATGGCGGAACTGATGGAGGGGGCGATGTATCCTCTGACCCTGGAGGGCATCGACCGCATGGCGCGGGCACTGCTGCGCTAGGGCGCGCAAGCCGCGCTGGCCGCCCGCTGCGACGCCTTGCGGGGCAAGCCCTGCCGCTCTGCCCCGCCCGGCGGTCTGTTCGGCCCGCGGCGATCGGGCGGTCAATCGGCCGGGTCCGGCGGAAAGGTGGGGCCGACCCCGGCCTGGCCAACCCGCCCGCGGGGCGGGGTTGCGCTGCCCGCCTCCGGGCGTAGAGATGCCGCTCCTTCGGGGGCGACGCCCGGCCAGGACCGCGCCGCTTCCCGGAAAGGAGGGAGAGACCGCCATGACCGCCGCCGATCTGCGCAGCCGCTTCACCGAGGAGCTCAAGGCCGCCATGCGCGCCGGGGATCAGGCGCGCGTCTCGACCCTGCGGATGATCATCGCCAAGATGAAGGAGGCCGACATCGCGGCCCGGCCGGGCCCGCCGCTCGATGATGCCGGGCTGGCCGCCATGCTGCGCGGCATGGTCAAGAGCCGCCGCGAATCGGCCGCCCTCTATCGCCAGGGCAATCGGCCGGACCTCGCCGCCAAGGAGGAGGCCGAGATCGCCGTGATCGAATCCTTCCTGCCCCGGCAGATGGATGAGGCGGCGATGCGCGCGGCGATCGCGGAGGCCATCGCGGAGGCGGGTGCCACATCGCCGAAGGACATGGGCAAGGTGATGGGGCTGCTCAAAGCCCGCCACGGCGGCGCGCTGGACCTCGCCAAGGCGGGGCCGCTGGTCAAGGCGGCGCTCGGCGGCTGAGCACCGCCCCAGCCCCTCGCCAGGAGGCCCGAAGCGCGCTCCCGCCGCGGTCAGTCGCGCTTCAGATCCTCCTCGAGGATCGTGATCGTGATGTGATAGGCGAGCTCGCCCTCCTCCTCGACCCGATCGACGGTGCCGATCACCTCCTCCCCGGCGAGGAGTTCGACCGGCAGGCCGCGGCGGGCCGGTGCCTTGATGGTCAGGCGGCTGGAGCCGGTAAGCTTGCGGAGGCAGGCCTGCACGGCCTGGATTTCTGCTGGCGTCATGGGGCGGGGGCATAGCGCCCCGGCGGCTGCCGCGCCACCCCCGGCCATGGGATGCGCCGCCTGCGCGGCCGGCCTATCTTGCGGGGCATGGCCATTCCGCCCCGTTTCCTCGAGGAGCTGCGCGCGCGCATTCCCCTCGCGCCGCTGATCGGCAGGGCGACGCGGCTGACCCGCGCCGGGCGGAACTGGAAGGGCTGCTGCCCCTTCCATCAGGAGAAGACCCCCTCCTTCTACGTCTACGACGATCACTTCCACTGCTTCGGCTGCGGCGCGCATGGCGATGCGGTGAGCTTCCTCATGCAGCGCGAGGGCCTGTCTTTCCTGGAAGCGGTGGAGCGGCTGGCGGCCGAGGCCGGCCTCGAACTGCCGCGGCCTGATCCCGAGGCGGCGCGGCGGCAGGCGCGCGCGCGCGACCTCCATGCCGTGCTGGCGGCGGCCGAGGCCGCCTTCATCCGCCGCCTGGCCTCTCCGGAGGGGCGGGCAGCGCGCGAGTATCTGGCCGGGCGTGGCCTGACGCCTGAGATCATCGCCCGCTTCGGCCTCGGCTGGTCCGGGGAGGGGCGCGGGGCGCTGGCGGCCGAGCTGCGGGCGGAGGGCATCGAGCTCCCCCAGCTGATCGAGGCCGGGCTGATGCAGGCGCGCGAGGACCGGGCGGTCGATCTGTTCTTCCGCCGGGTGATGTTCCCGATCCGCGACCGCGCCGGGCGCACCATCGGCTTTGGCGGTCGCAGCCTGGGGGAGGGGCAGCCGAAATACGTCAACAGCCCCGAGACGCCGCTCTTCAGCAAGCGGCGCAGCCTCTACGGCATCGACCTGGCGCGGGAGGCGGTCTTTCGCGGCGCGCGGCTGATCGTGGTGGAGGGGTATATGGACGTCATCGCCCTCCATCAGGCCGGTCTCGCGGGGGCGGTCGCCCCGCTCGGGACCGCGCTCACCCCGGAACAGCTCGAGGCCCTGTGGGCGATCAGCCCCGAACCCGTGCTCTGCTTCGATGGCGATGCCGCGGGGGCGCGCGCCATGGCCCGCGCGGCCGAGGTCGCATTGCCCCTGCTGCGGCCCGAACGGCGGTTGCTCTTCGCCAGCCTGCCCGCCGGAGAGGATCCCGACAGCCTGCTGCGCCGCGGCGGCAGCATGGAGCCGGTGTTGGCCGCGGCACGGCCACTGCATGAGGTCCTCTTCGACCTGCTGCGGGAGGGGCAGGGGCTGGCCGCGCCGGAGGAGCGCGCAGCCTTCCGCAAACGCCTCCTCGCCGCGGCGGAAGCCATTCCTGACCGTGCCCTGGCCGCCGAATACCGGCGCGAGCTGCTGGATCGCTTCCACGCCCTGACCGGGCGCCCGCGCGGGGCGCCGCCCCCCAAGCCGGCCCCGCCGCGCCCGCGCCCCGGGGCGCAGACCCGGCTCGAGCAGGCCAGGCTGCTCCTCGCCACTCTCCTGCATCACCCCTGGCTGTTCCTGGAGGAGGAGGAGAGGCTGGCGCTGACCGAGCTGCCAGCCGGCCCGGCCGCCGCCCTGCGCGCGGCGATGCTGGCCCACCCCCCCGCCGCCCGGCAGGATGCGGCGAGCTGGCAGGATCAGCTGCGCCGAACCGCGGGTGTGGGCGAGGCGCTTGCCTGGGCGCTGACCGCACCGGCCCTGCCCGCCGGCGCCCTGCCCGATGCTCCGCCGGAGGAGGCGGCAGCCTGCTTCCGCCATTTCCATGCCCGGCTGCAGGGCGAGGCCGCGCTGCTGGCCGAGCTCGAGGCGGCGCGGGCCGAGGCGCGCGCCAACCCCTCGCCCGAGCTGCTGGCGCGGGTGCAGCGCCTGGCCGAGGCCTGCGCCGCCCATCGCCGGGGCGAATGGCATGCCGACTCGGCCGAGGGTTGATCCCGCCCCTCCGACACACCATCAAGACGTCTCGCCCGGTCCGGCCCCCTCCGGCCGGGCCCGCTGCCCATCGCCCTATATATGGGGGGATCATCGCATCGCCCCGCCGGGGGAGGCCCACCCCCGGTCCGCCGCTAGCAGAGGAACGGAGCATCACGCATGGCCACCAAGACCGGCGTCACCAGCGACACCACCGAAGCCCGCGAGGAGGCGGTGGAGGGGGTGCTGCTCGACACCCAGGTCGCGGCCGTCAAGAAGCTGATCGCCCGCGGCAAGGAGCGCGGCTTCGTCACCATCGACGAGGTCAATGCCGTCCTCCCCGCCGGGCAGGTCTCCTCCGAGCTGATCGAGGACACGCTCGCCATGCTGAGCGAGGCGGGCATCACCGTCATCGACGGCGAGGAGAGCGAGGAGGGCGAACCGCCGCGCGCCCTCTCCCCGCGCACCGAGGAGGACCGCGAGGAGGACGAGGAGGGGGGCGGCAACATCGACGAGGAGAGCGCCGGCCGGACCGACGATCCGGTGCGGATGTACCTGCGCGAGATGGGCGCGGTCGAGCTGCTCTCCCGCGAGGGTGAGATCGCGATCGCCAAGCGCATCGAGGCCGGGCGCAACATGATGATCAGCGGTCTGTGCGAAAGCCCGCTGACCTTCAAGGCCATCGTCGCCTGGCACGAGGCGGTGCGCGAGGGGCGGATGCTGCTGCGCGACGTTGTCGACCTCGAGGCGACGGCACAGGCCGAACTGCCCGATGCCGGGGCCGAGCCCGAGGAGTTCGAGGAGGGCGACGAGGAGGTGGGGCTTGGCATGTCCCTCTCCGCGCTCGAGGAGAAGCTCAAGCCCGAGGTGCTGGCGCAGTTCGAGGCGATCGAGGCCGCCTACGGCAAGCTCACCAAGCTCGCGGCCAAGCGGATGGATGCCTACACGAGCGGCGGCGGGCTCGGTTCGCGGTCGGAGAAGACCTACGAGAAGGCGCGGGATGAGCTGGTCAAGCTCGTCGCCAAGGTGCACCTGCACAACAGCCGCCTCGAGGAGCTCGTCGAACAGCTCAAGCTGCTCAACAAGCGGCTGACCGCGATGGATGGGCAGATGCTGCGCCTTGCCGAATCCTACAAGATCAAGCGGGAGGACTTCCTGCCGCTCTGGCGCGATCATGAGCTCGATCCCGGGCTGCTTGAGCGGATGGCGAAGTCGAAGTCGAAGGCGATGCAGGCCTTCGCCGCCAAGGCGGGCCCCGAGGTCGAGCGCATCCGCGCCGAGATCGCCGCCATCGCCGCCGAGACCGGGCTGCCGATCAGCGAGTTCCGCCGGGTCTATGCCACCGTCTCCAAGGGCGAGCGGGACATGACCCAGGCGAAGAAGGAGATGATCGAGGCCAACCTGCGGCTCGTGATCTCGATCGCCAAGAAATACACGAACCGCGGGCTGCAGTTCCTGGACCTGATCCAGGAGGGCAACATCGGCCTGATGAAGGCGGTGGACAAGTTCGAATACCGCCGCGGCTACAAGTTCTCGACCTACGCCACCTGGTGGATCCGCCAGGCGATCACGCGTTCGATCGCCGATCAGGCGCGCACCATCCGCATCCCGGTGCACATGATCGAGACGATCAACAAGCTCGTGCGCACCTCCCGGCAGATGCTGCACGAGATCGGGCGCGAGCCGACGCCGGAGGAGCTCGCCGAGAAGCTCGGCATGCCGCTTGAGAAGGTGCGCAAGGTGCTCAAGATCGCCAAGGAGCCGATCAGCCTCGAGACGCCGATCGGCGACGAGGAGGACTCCCACCTCGGCGACTTCATCGAGGACAAGAACGCGATCAACCCGCTCGAGGCGGCGACGCTGTCGAGCCTGCGCGAGGCGACGACCAAGGTGCTCTCGACCCTCACCCCGCGTGAGGAGCGGGTGCTGCGCATGCGCTTTGGCATCGGCATGCAGACCGACCATACGCTCGAGGAGGTGGGCCAGCAGTTCAACGTGACGCGCGAGCGCATCCGCCAGATCGAGGCCAAGGCGCTGCGCAAGCTCAAGCACCCCTCGCGGTCGCGCAAGCTCAGGAGCTTCCTGGACAGCTGACCGTGGCCCCCGCCATCCACCGGGTGCAGGTTGACGTCACCTTCCTGCGGATGGACCAGCCGCCGCGGGAAGCACCCCCGCCCTTGCCGGCGGGGGCGATGCTGCTGGCCGTGCCGGACTGCACGGTGCCCTTCTACCGCTACCTCTACAACACGGTGGGGCAGGATTATGTGTGGTGGCTGCGGCGCACGCTGACCGACCGCCAGCTGGCCGAGATCCTGGCTCAGCCTGGCCTGTCCGTGCATGTGCTCTGGCTCAAGGGTGAGCCGGCGGGGTTCTTCGAACTTGACCGCGCCCGGGCGCCGGTGACCAACCTCGCCTATTTCGGCCTCATGCCCTGGGCGATCGGACGCGGTCTCGGCTTCCTGCTGCTGCGGCATGCCATCGCCACCGCCTGGGCTGAGGGCTGCGCCGCCCTGACCGTCAACACCTGTACCGCCGATCATCCGCGCGCCCTGCCCAACTATCTGCGCGCGGGCTTCCGTCGCGTGCGCGTGGTGCGGGAGGACTGGCCGGTCCCGGCCGCCCTCGGCCTGCCGATCCCGCCCCGGCTCAAGGTCGGTTGACAGGCGGCTGGCCGCTGCCTAAAGCCCCGCGCCTGATCGCGGGGCGGCCATCCGGCAGGCTCCGCCCTTTTGCCTCCAGCCAGGGCTCGTCCCGATGAAGATCCGCAACAGCCTCAAATCCGCCAAGACGCGCGATAAGAACTGTGTGGTGGTGCGCCGCCGCGGGCGCCTCTACGTCCTCAACAAGAAGAACCCGCGCTACAAGGCCCGCCAGGGCTGAGGGCGCCCCCTGGCGCCGGGGGCCGGTGCCGGCCCTCGCTAGCCCCGGAAGCGGCGCCACAGCAGGGCGAGCGCGAACAGAAGGCTTCCTGCCAGGACCACGCTGGCGCCGGTGGGCAGGCCCTGCCGCGCCGCCGACAGGGCCACGCCGATCATCGCCGAGATCGCGCCGATCCCGCAGGACAGCGCGAACATCCCCTGCAGGCGACGGACCAGAAGCCGCGCGGTGGCAGCGGGCAGCACGAGCAGCGCCACCACCAGCACGAGCCCGACCGCCTGCAGCCCCGCGATGCAGACCAGGAGCACAAGGCCAAGCAGCGCGGCGTCGAGCCGCGCCGCCGGCAGCCCGAGCCCGCGCGCAAAGTCGGGATCGAAGCAGAGCAGGGCGAGGGGATGGAACAGCGCCAGCACGGCAGCGACACAGACCAGCGCGAGCCCCCCGGCGGCCCAGGCATCCGCCGCCGTCAGCGCCGCCGCCTGGCCCAGGATGAAGCCCTCGAGCCCGGCTTGCGCGGCAGCTGGCCAGGCCTGCACCACCGACAGCCCGACCACGCCCAGGGCGTAGAAGCCGGCGATCACCACCGCGATCGCGGCATCCTGCCGGATGCGGCCGGAGGCACCGAGCCGCTGCACGCACCACAGACCGGCGGCGCCGGCCAGGGCCCCGCCGAACAGCAGGGGGGGCAGGGCGCGCGGATCGCTGCCCAGGAGCGCGCCGATCAGCGCCGCGACCACCACCCCGGGCAGGGCGGCATGGCCAATCGCATCGGCCAGGAGGGCGCGGCCGCGCAGCAGGGCAAAGCAGCCGACCGCCCCGGCAGCTACGCCGAGCAGGGCGCAGCCGGCCATCACCACCAGCGTATTGTGCCCCCAGCTCACGCCGGCAGCACCGTGCCGTAGGTGGCGGCGATCAGGGCGGGCGTGAGCACCTCGCGCACCGGCCCGGCGGCCACCACCCGCCCGTTCAGCAGAAGGGCATGCTCGAACATCTGCGGCACGGTCGAAAGGTCGTGATGCACCGCGATCACGCTCCGCCCCTCTGCCGCCAGCCGCTTGAGGATGGCGATGATCGTCTGTTCGGTGGCTGCATCCACCGCCGCGAGCGGCTCGTCCATCAGCAGCAGATCGGCCCCCTGCGCCAGGGTGCGGGCGAGGAAGACGCGCTGCTGCTGCCCGCCGGAGAGCTGCCCGATCGGCCGATCGGCCAGCTCGGCCAGCCCCACCTCGGCCAGCGCGGCGCGGGCGGCCTCGCGCTGGGCGCGCGGCAGCGGCCCCCACCAGCGCGAGTGAGGCCGGCGGGCCATCGCCACCACATCGAGCGCGCTGGCCGGGAAGTCCCAATCGACCGCCTGGCGCTGCGGCAGATAGCCGACGCGCAGGCGCACCTGATCGAGGGTTGCACCGCCGAAGAAGCGCACGCTGCCGGTATGCGGCACCAGGCCGAGGATGGCCTTGAGCAGCGTCGATTTGCCTGCCCCGTTGGGGCCGATGATGGCGGTCAGGCCGGGGGCGGCCCTCCAGGTGACGTCGCTGAGCGCGGGGCGCCCGCCATAGCTGACCGAGAGATGGTCCACCGCGAGCGGGCTCACGCCGCAAGCCGCCCGTTGAGCCCGCCGGCCGGCGCCGTCCCCCCGAGGGCGCGGGCGATGGTGGTGATGTTGTGGTCGAGCATGCCCTCCACCGTGCCGGTGTAGGTCCCGGCGCGGCCGAGAGAATCGGAGAACAGGGTGCCGCCCAGCTGCACCCTGTGGCCGCGCGCCGCTGCCCCCTCGATCAGCGCCTGCACCGCACGGTCGGGCACCGAGGCCTCGGCGAAGACGGCCGGGATGCGTCGTTCGACCAGCAGCGCCACGAGCTGTTCGATGCGTGCGAGCGAGGCTTCCGATTCGGTCGAGATGCCCTGGATGCTCTCCAGGGCCAGCCCGTAGCGCTGGCCGAAATAGCCGAAAGCGTCATGGGCGGTGACCAGCACCCGCCGCTCCGCTGGGATCGCGCCGAGGGCGCCTTCGGCATAGGCGTGGATGCGCTGCAGCCGGGCGCGGTAGGCGGCGAGCCCCTCCTCGCCCCGGCCGACCGCAAGCCAGGGAGCGAGGGCGGGCAGGAGATGCCCGGCCGCCTCGGCCCAGAGCAGCGGATCCATCCAGATATGGGGGTCGGCGGCGTCCGGGATCTCGGGATGGCGGCGCAGCTTCTCGCGCGGGAGCTGTTCGGCCAGGGCGAGCACCCGCCGCCCGGCGCGGGCAAGGCGGGCGAGCACCTCCTCCATCCGTCCCTCCAGACGATGGCCGTTGAGGATGACGAGATCGGCGGCGAGCAGCCGCTGGGTATCGGCGCGGGTCGGGCGGTAGAGATGGGGGTCGACACCCTCTCCGATCAGGGCGGTGACCGAGAGGCCATCACCGGCCAGCGCCCGCACCGCATCGGCCAGCATGGCGGTGGTGGTCACGATGCGGGCGCCGCGGGCCTGCGCCCGGGCGGGGAGGGCAAGGGCGAAGGGCAGGGCAGCGAGGCAACGTCGGGAAACGACTGAACAGCTGTTCATCTCTTCAGTTTTCCCTTGAGTTTCATGGACTTATCGGGCGCCTTGTGGGGGTCGGCGCGCTTCGGCGCAAGGGGTGCGGTGCTTGCCGTGCAGGTTTTTTCGTGCCGATGCTGCCGCCATGGCTCTGCGCGTGCCCGACGATCAGGTGGCGGAACTGGCGGAAATGTTCCGCCTGATGAGCGATCCGACGCGCCTGAAGATCATCCTGGCCTGTGTCGATGCCCCGGCGGCGGTGGGAGAGATGGCGGAACGGCTCTCGATATCGGGCAGCCTCGTCTCCCATCACCTGAGGCTGCTGCGGGCGGCCCGACTGCTGCAGGCGGAACGACGCGGGCGGCAGGTGTTCTACGTGGTTGGCGATCCGCACATCCGCTCCATGTTGAGCGACATGGTCGATCATGTGGCGGAAGGCGAGGCGGAGGGTGACATCGAGCCCCCTGCGGGCTGAGCGGGCGGGCCGGGGGAGCCCGGCGGCTGCGGAAATAAGCAGCTGCGCATATGCATATCTTGCTTGGGGCGGGGCCTGCGACTATGGTCCGCCGCGGTTCATGAGGGCAGAACGGTGCGCCGCAGCGCGCGCCGCGCACGGGAAGGCGATGCTGACGATGCCAAGTGTCATCAAAGGTGGGGCGCTGATGGCCGCCGGGCTGGCGCCGCTGCTGCTGGCCGGGGCTGCTGCGGCCGATCAGATGGTGGGCGCCCCCGAACCCTGGGGGCTCGGCCTGCAGGCGGCCGGCGGCGTGCTCAAGGAACGGATCCACGACCTCAACCAGCTGGTCTTCTGGATCATCGTCGGCATCACCGTCTTCGTCGGGGCGCTCCTGGCCTTCGTGATCCTGCGCTACAACGCCGCGCGCAATCCGGTACCGAGCACGACCAGCCACAACACCACGCTCGAGATCGTCTGGACCGTCATTCCGGTCCTCATCCTGATCGTGATCGCGATTCCCTCCTTCCGGCTGGTCTACTACCAGGATCGCACGCGCGAGGCCGATCTGACGGTCCAGGTCATCGGGCGGCAGTGGTATTGGACCTATGCCTATCCCGATCATGGCGGCTTCAGCTTCGACAGCCGCCCCGTCCCGGATGAGGAGCTGCGCCCGGGGCAGCTGCGCAACCTCTCGGTCGATGAGCCGCTGGTGGTTCCGGTCGGCGCCAATGTGCGCGTGCTGACCTCGGGGGTGGATGTGATCCACAGCTTCTTCGTCCCCTCTCTTGGCGTGCAGCGCTACACCATTCCGGGCCGGACGCTGGAGACCTGGTTCCGGGCTGATCGCCCGGGGGTCTATTACGGCCAGTGCAACCAGATCTGTGGCGTGAACCACTGGTTCATGCCGATCGAGGTGCGCGCCGTCCCGCGGGAGGAATTCGACCGCTGGGTCGCCGATGCCCGCCGGCGCTTCGCGCACACCATGCCTGATCCCCAGGGAGCGCCCGCGCTGGCCGCGCCCTCCGCCGCTCCTATCACCCTCGCCGACGCGCGTTGACGAAAGGCAAGACCATGGCACACGCTGCTCATGCGCATCACGACCACGCGCCGGGCTTCGTGAAGCGCTGGCTGTTCAGCACGAACCACAAGGACATCGGCACGCTCTACATCCTGTTTTCGGTGGTGGCGGCGATCGTCGGCATCGCGCTGTCGGTGCTGATGCGGATCGAGCTGCAGCAGCCTGGGATGCAGATCTTCGCCGACGGGCAGATGTGGAACACCTATGTCTCGGCCCATGGGCTGATCATGGTGTTCTTCGTCATCATGCCGGCGCTGATCGGCGGCTTCGGCAACTGGTTCGTCCCGATCATGATCGGGGCGCCGGACATGGCGTTCCCGCGGCTCAACAACATCAGCTTCTGGCTGCTGGTGCCGGCCTTCCTGCTGCTGGTGGCCAGCCTCTTCGTGGGTGAGGGGCCGGGTGCGGGCTGGACGATCTATCCGCCGCTCTCCGACAGCACCTATCATCCCTCTCCGGCGATGGACATGGCGCTGTTCTCGCTGCACCTGGCGGGCGCCAGCTCGATCCTCGGTGCGGCCAACTTCATCACCACCATCCTCAACATGCGCGCCCCGGGGATGACGCTGCACAAGATGCCGCTCTTCGTCTGGGCGATCCTGGTCACTGCCTTCCTGCTGCTGCTGGCGGTGCCGGTGCTGGGCGGTGCGATCACCATGCTGATCACCGACCGCAACTTCGGCACGGCCTTCTTCCGGCCCGAGGGCGGCGGCGATCCGGTGCTCTTCCAGCACCTCTTCTGGTTCTTCGGCCACCCCGAGGTCTACATCATGATCCTGCCGGCCTTCGGGATCATCAGCCACGTCATCTCCACCTTCAGCCGCAAGCCGGTCTTCGGCTACCTCGGCATGGCCTATGCGATGGTGGCGATCGGCGTGGTGGGCTTCGTGGTGTGGGCGCACCACATGTACACCTCGGGCATCGACGTGGACACGCGCGCCTATTTCATGGCGGCGACGCTGGTGATCGCGGTGCCCACGGGGGTCAAGATCTTCTCCTGGATCGCGACCATGTGGGGCGGGTCGATCCGCTTTGAGACGCCGATGCTCTTTGCGATCGGCTTCATCTTCCTCTTCACGATCGGCGGCGTCACTGGCGTCGTGCTCGCCAACGCCTCGATCACCCAGATCCTGCACAACACCTACTACGTGGTGGCGCACTTCCACTATGTGCTGAGCCTGGGTGCGGTGTTCGGGATCTATGCCGGCATCTACTACTGGATCGGCAAGATGAGCGGCCGCCAGTATCCGGAGAAGCTCGGCAAGATCCACTTCTGGCTGACCTTCATCGGCGTGAACCTCACCTTCTTCCCGATGCATTTCCTGGGCAACCAGGGCATGCCGCGCCGCTATCCGGACTATGCCGATGCGATGTGGGGCTGGAACCTCATCTCCTCGATCGGCTCCTACATCTCGGTCGTCTCCTTCCTGTTCTTCTTCTACGTCATGTATGTGACCTTCCGTCGCGGCGAGCAGGCTGCGCCGAACTACTGGGGGGAGGGGGCGACGACGCTCGAGTGGCAGGTCTCCAGCCCGCCGCCCTTCCACACCTTCGAAGAACTGCCGCGCATCCGCTGAGCGATGAGCGAGGCGGCGGCAGAACAGGGCAGGGGGGCTTCGGCCCCCCTCTCCGCTTCCCCGGGGTCGGAGCTGCGGGACTGGATCGCGCTGCTCAAGCCGCGCGTCCTCACTCTCGTGGTCTATACCGGGGCGGCCGGGCTGCTTGTTGCGCCCGGCAGCCTGCATCCCGTCCTGGCCTTCGCCGCCCTGCTGTGCATCACGGTCGCCGCCGGCGCGGCCGGCGCGATCAACATGTGGTATGATCGCGACATCGACGCGCTGATGCGCCGGACCCAGGGGCGGCCCATTCCCTCTGGCCGGATCGAGCCCGGATCGGCCCTCGCCTATGGCATCGCCCTGGCGGCCGGGTCGGTTCTGTTGATGGGCCTGGCCACCAACTGGCTCGCCGCCGCGGTGCTCGCCGCCTCCATCCTCTTCTACGTCTTCGTCTACACGATCTGGCTGAAGCGCCGCACGCCACAGAACATCGTCATCGGCGGGGCCGCCGGGGCCTTCCCGCCGCTCATCGGCTGGACCGCGGTGACCGGGAGCATCGACATCGAACCGCTGCTCCTCTTTGCCATCATCTTCTTCTGGACCCCGCCGCATTTCTGGGCGCTCAGCCTCTTCGCCCATGCCGACTACCAGCGTGCCGGAGTGCCCATGCTGCCGGTGGTGGCCGGCGCGCGGGAGACGCGGCGGCAGGTCCTGATCTACACCCTCGTCCTCTTCCCGCTCGCGCTCTCGCCCTGGTTCCTCGGCATGGCCGGGGGCATCTATGGGGCGGCGGCCCTGGCCCTCAACCTCTGGTTCCTGCGGCAGGCCTGGGCGGTCTGGCGGGATGCGCAGGATGCGGCCGGCCATTCGCTGACGCGCGATGCCCCCGCCAAGCGCTGTTTCAAGGCCTCGATCCTCTATCTCTTCGCCCTGTTCGGGGCGCTGGTGCTCGACCATATGATGCTCGGATGAGCAGGGACAGGCTGCAGCGATGACCGAAGGCGGTTTCAAGCCGGATGCCGAGTTTCTGCGCCGCCGGCGCGCCCGCAACTGGGCGATCCTGGTCGTGCTCGCCGCCCTGGTCGTGCTGTTCTATTTCATCTCGGTGGCCCGGCTGCTGCGCACATGAAGCTCGCCCAGCCCACGCCGCCCGAACTCCTCGCCCGCCGCAACCGGCGCACGCTGCTCGCCGCTTTCGCCTTCGCCGGCGGGATGGTCGGGGTCTCCTTCGCCGCCGTGCCGCTGTATGACTGGTTCTGCCGCGTCACCGGCTTCGGCGGCCGGCCGATGATCGGCGCCGCGGCCCCCGGTGCGGCCGGCGATGTGACGGTCACCATCCGCTTCGTCGCCGCGACCCATCCCAGCCTGCCCTGGCGCTTTGTGCCCCAGCAGAGCGCCATGCAGCTCCGCCTCGGGGAGGAGGGGATCGCCTTCTACACCGCCCGCAACCTGAGCGACCGGCCGGTCACCGGCATCTCCACCTACAATGTCTCGCCCGACATCGCCGGGCGCTACTTCCACAAGACCGCCTGCTTCTGCTTCGAGGAACAGACGCTCGAACCCGGGCAGTCGGTGGATATGCCGCTCTCCTTCTGGGTCGACCCGGCCATGCTGCAGGACGCGCAGGCCCGGGAGATCCGCACCATCACCGTCTCCTACACCTTCTTCCGCAGCCTGGAGGATGCGGCGCGCAGCGGCGCGCTGGCCGCCGCCGGCCCGCATGTCGGGCGCGGCAATCGGCCTTGATCAGCCGGCCGCGACGGGAGAGAAGAGGCACGGAAGGCAGCACGCACAAGACAGGACGACGCCATGGCAGCACCCGCCCAAGCCGGCCAGGAAGCCGCACCCGCCCACAAGCACCCCTATCATCTGGTCGATCCCTCGCCCTGGCCGCTGATCGGCAGCTTCGCGGGCGGCGCACTGGTGCTCGGCATCATCCTCAATGCCCATTACGGCACGCGCTGGCTGCTCATCCTGGGCGTGCTCGGCGTGCTCTTCACCATGGCCGGCTGGTGGCGCGATGTGATCAAGGAGAGCCAGACCCCCGGCCTGCACACCCCGGTGGTGCGGCTTGGCCTCCGCTACGGGATGATGCTCTTCATCGCCTCGGAGGTGATGTTCTTCGTCGCCTTCTTCTGGGCCTATTTCCACTTCGCGCTCTATCCCGAGCATGTCTCCGGCGCGACCACGCCGACCTGGCCGCCGCAGGGCGTCAAAACCTTCGACCCGCTGCACCTGCCGCTGCTCAACACGCTGATCCTGCTGCTCTCGGGCTGCACCGTGACCTGGGCGCACCACGGCATCCTGCATGGGGACAAGCGCACGGCGGTCAGCGGCCTCGCCCTGACCGTTCTGCTCGGCATCCTCTTCACCGCGATCCAGGCCTACGAATACGCCAGCGCTCCCTTCCCCTTCGCGGGCGGGGGCATCTACTCCTCCACCTTCTTCCTGGCCACCGGCTTCCACGGCTTCCACGTCATCGTCGGCACGCTGTTCCTGCTGGTCTGCCTGGTGCGGGCGGCGGCCGGGCATTTCACGCCGGAGAAGCATTTCGGCTTCGAAGCCGCGGCCTGGTATTGGCACTTTGTGGACGTGGTGTGGCTGTTCCTCTTCGTCTCCATCTACGTCTTCGGCGCCGGAGAGATCGCGCACCACTGACCGCCCCGATGCCCGCCGCCCGGCCGGCTAGGGCGCCAAGCCGGGCGGCAGCGGTCGGGGGTGGTGTCCCGCCTCCGCGGCGGCCGCGCCGGCAGGGACGTCATCCCTCGGCCCGCCGCCAGCCGCCGGCCTGCCGCATGCTGCCTGCAGTGGGGCTGCCCGCCGCCGCGCGGCCCCGGCAGGGAGGCCAAGCTGGCCCGATCCCCTGCGCCGTCCGGTGCTGGGCATTCCCCGCCGGCCGCCTGCCTCAGGCAAGGCGGCCTGGCGCGTCGACCTGATGCCGGACTCCGCTGCCCCCGAAGGCCGTCCCGTCTGGCGGCGGCTGCTTCTGCCCGCCCTGCTCGCCCTGCCGGTGCTCGCGCTGCTCCTCGGCCTCGGCACCTGGCAGCTGCAGCGCCTGGCCTGGAAGACAGCGCTGCTCGCCGAGCTCGCCGCCGCCCAGGCCGGCCCCCCCGGCCCTGCCGATGCCCCTGCTCCCTTCGCGCATATCGAGGCCACCGGCCGCTTTCGCCATGACCTGGAGGTGCTGCTGGGGGCCGAAGTGCGTGGCACCGTGCTGGGGGCGCGGCTGATCACGCCGCTCGAGCGCGAGGGCGCGCCCACGCTGCTGATCGAGCGCGGCTGGGTGCCGCAGGACCTCCAGGGTGTCAGCCGGCCGGAGGGGATCGTCACGCTGCGCGGTTATATGCGCCCGCCCGAACGCCGCGGCCTCTTCGCCGCCCGCGACGATGCGGCCCGCCGCCATGTCTTCACCTTCGACCCGGCCGCGATCGGTGCCATGCTCGGCATCGAGGTTGCCCCCTTCGGCCTGACCGTGGTGGAGGAGGGCCCGGCACGGCGGGAGTTCGGCCTCGGCGCTGCCCCGGCCCCGCATCGCGGACCGCTGCCCGATCCGGCGCGCGGCTTTCCCGCCCCTCCCAACCCCCATCTCGGCTACGCGCTCACCTGGTACGGGCTGGCCCTGGCCTGGGTGGTGATCTTCGCGCTGTGGGCGGCCCGGCGCATAAGAGAGCCATGAACGCTGCCTATGCTCGCCTCAAGACCCGCTTCGCTCGCATCGCCACGCTGGGCGAAGCCTCGGCGATCCTGAACTGGGACGCCGCGGCCAAGATGCCGCCCGGCGGCGCCGCCTCGCGCGGGGAACAGCTCGCCACCCTGGCCGGGCTGATGCACGAGATGCTGCTCTCCCCCGAGATGGCGGCCGACCTGGCCGCGGCCGAGGCGGAAGGGGCCTGGGATGCAGCCAATCTCGCCTTGATGCGCCGGGCCCATGCCCGTGCGGCCTGCCTGCCCACCACCCTGGTCGAGGCCGCGACCGAGGCCGCCCACGCCTGCGAGGTGACCTGGCGCGAGGCCCGCCGCACCGCCGATTTCGCGCGCGTCCGACCGCTGCTCGAAAAGGTGGTGGCCTTGACCCGCGAACAGGCGGCGCGGCTGTCGGATGCGCTCGGGCTTTCACCCTATGACGCGCTGATGGACGGCTACCAGCGCGGGATCGGCGCCGCGGATGTGGCGCCGATCTTCGCCGAATATGAGCGTTTCCTGGCCCATGCCCTGCCGGCGGCCGAGGCGCGCCAGGCCGCCCTGCCGCCGCCCCTGCCGCTGGAAGGCCCCTTCCCGATCGAGACCCAGCGCATGCTCGCGCAGGCCATGGCAGCGCGGCTCGGCCTGGATTTCAGTCATGCCCGCCTCGATGAATCCGCGCATCCCTTCTGCGGCGGCACGCCGGAGGATGTGCGCATTACCACCCGTTACCGGGAGGATGACCTCGCCCAGGCGCTGCTCGGCGTGCTGCACGAGACCGGCCATGCGCTCTACGAACGCGGTCTGCCCGCCGCCTGGCGCCGCCAGCCGGTGGGCGAGGCCGCGGGCATGGCGGTGCATGAGAGCCAATCCCTCATCATCGAGATGCAGGCCTGCCGCGGCGATCACTTCCTGCGCTTCCTGGGGGGCGAGTTGCAGCGGGCCTTCGGCGGGAATCCCGCTGCCTATGCGCCGGAGAACCTTGCCCAGCTGTGGCGCCGCGTCGAGCGGGGCTTCATCCGGGTCGATGCCGATGAAATCACCTACCCCGCCCACATCATCCTGCGCTTTCGCCTCGAGCAGGCGCTGATCGCGGGCGAGCTCCGGGTGGCCGACCTGCCCTCGGCCTGGAACGAGGGGATGCAGGCGCTGCTCGGCATCACCCCGCCCGACGATGCGCAGGGCGTGCTGCAGGACATCCACTGGTACAGCGGCGCCTTCGGCTATTTCCCCTCCTACACGCTCGGGGCGATGGCGGCCGCCCAGCTGATGCGCGCAGCCCGCGCCGCGATCCCAGGGCTCGATGAGGCGCTCTCCCGCGGCGATGCGGCGCCGCTGGTCGGCTGGCTGCGCAGCCATGTGCATGAGCAAGGCGCGCGCCTGGGCTTTCAGGAGCTGCTCGTGGCGGCGACCGGCAAGCCGTTGGACCCCCGGGATTTCGAGGCGCATCTGACCGAACGCTACCTAGGCGGATCGAGGGTCGAGCCGCCGGCCATGCTGCCGGCGGCCGGCCCGGGTCACGCCGCCGCGCCCGCTGGCCCCTAGCGCCCGCCCCCGCCGCGCGGGGTGGCCGAAGGAGCAGGCCCTTGTTCCTCTCCGACGGGGCTTTGACCGTGGCAGGGTGAGCGCTGCGAGGCCAGCGGGAGGGCCGAGCCACCCCCGGCCCCGGCCCGCCAGCGGTGATCCGAGCGAGGGGGCCCTCTCCCCGCAGGCAGGCCGAGGGCGATATGCGCGCCGGGCGTCAACACCGCTGGCCTCCCCCGCCCTCTGCGCCATGCCGGCCGATCCGCGAGGCGGCGGCGGGCTTGCTGGGTCTCGGCCGGTCGTCACCCGGCGGCCGGCCGGGCTGTGTGGTCCTCCGGCGGGTCGGGGCGGCCGAGGCGCCGGTCGGCCT
>JANWYF010000139.1 GCA_025057055.1 Rhodovarius sp.
CGGCGCGGAAGACCAGCGCCTCCAGCCGGTCGGGGTCGATGGCGAGCGCGGCCTCGAGGTCGGGCAGGGCCTCGGCATGGCGGTTCAGGCTGGCCAGCGCCACGGCCCGATCGACCAGGAGGTCGGGATCGCGCGGCGTCAACGTCAGCGCCATGGTGATGGCGGCGAAGGCGCGGTCGGCCTGGCCTGCCATCATCCAGGCCTGGCCGGCCTGGCCAAACAGGGCGGCCCGGGCGGTGGCACCTGCCCGGCTGCCGAGGGCCAGGCGTTCCAGCTGATCGGCCGCCCGTTCCGGCTCGCCCAGGCCGAGCAGCGCCCAGGCGATGCAATGCCGCGCCGCCTCGCTGCCGCCGCCTGCTCGCTCCCAGCCTTCGGCGAAGGCGAGTGCGGCGATGGGATCATCGCGCACCATGGCGAGGCAGCGGTCATATTCCGGATCGGCCGACAGGCGCGGCGGATCAGGCGGCAGGGGCAGGGCGGTCTCCGCCGCAGTGGCGGCCGAGGGCGAAGCGGCGGCGGCCTGGCGTTCCGCCTGCCGTGCCTGCCAAGCGCTCTCCAGCCGCCAGCCGAGGAGCCCAAGACCGGCCAGCACCACGCAGGCAAACACCAGGGCAGGGCGAGGGAGCGGCACGCCGCCCCTATACCGCAGCTTGCCCGCCGTGGCGAAGCCGCCGCACTGTGGCCCCCATGCGACTCTTGATCGTCGGCCACGGCTATACGGGGCGGGAGGTGGCGAGGCAGGCCCGCGCCGCCGGGATCGATGTGCTGGTCACCACCCGCGGCACGCCGGGGCCCGGGCTGATCCCCTTCGCCGAGGCGGGCCGGGCGCTCGCCGCGACCACCCATCTTCTGGTCACTGCCCCGCCGGCGGAAGGCCTGGGCGATCCCTTCCTGGCTGCGCATGGGGCGGCACTGCCCGGCGGGCTCGTCTGGGCGGGCTATCTCTCGACCACCGGGGTCTATGGCGACCGCGCCGGGGCCTGGGTGGACGAGGCGACCGCCCCCGCCCCGACCCAGCCCCGCAGCCTCCGCCGCCTGGCCGCCGAGGAGGCCTGGCGCGCCGCCGCGGCCGGGCGTTTCGCGCTCGACATCTTCCGCATAGCCGGGATCTATGGCCCTGGCCGGTCGGTGATCGAGGAGCTCCTCGCCGGCACGGCGCGCCGGGTCATCAAGCCCGGACATGCCTTCAGCCGCATCCATGTCGAAGACATCGGGCGCGCGGTGCTGGCCGCCATGGCCCGCCCGCCCGCTCCGGGCACGGCGCGGGTGCTGCACCTGGCCGACGACGAGCCGGCCGCCAGCGCCGATGTTCTGGCCTATGCTGCGAGGCTGCTCGGGCTGCCCCTCCCGCCCGCCATCGCTTATGAGCAGGCGGAGCCCGCGATGAGTCCGATGGCCCGCAGCTTCTGGGCGGAGAACCGCCGCGTGGCCAATGCCGCGACCAAGGCGGCGCTCGGCCTCGCCTGGGCCTATCCCAGCTATCGCGAGGGGCTGGCCGCGATCATCCGCCGCACAGCCGCGCCGCCTCCTGCACCAGCAGCGCCAGATCCTGCGGGCGGGAGAGGCGATGATCCCCCTCCTTGATCAGCGTCATGCGCACCTCCGGGCTGGTCAGCGCCTCCATCAGCCGCAGCCCGTGGCGCCAGGGCACATCGGGGTCGGCCAGGCCGTGCAGGATGGAGACGGGGCAGCCGATCCGCACCGGGCCGCGCAGCAGCAGATGCCGGCGCCCGTCCTCGATCAGCGCGCGGGTGATGGGATAGGGATCACCATAGGCGCTCGGGCGGAACCACACCCCCTCGCGCGCGATGGTCGTCTTCACCTCGGGCGGGAGCTGGGCCCAGATCAGGTCTTCGGTGAAATCCGGCGCCGGGGCGATCAGCAGCAGAGCGGCCACGCGCGCGGGATGGCGCAGCGCGAGCAGGCAGGCGATCCAGCCGCCCATGGAGGAGCCGACCAGCAGCTGCGGCCCCTCGGTCAGCCGGGTCAGCACCTCCTCCGCATCCTCGGCCCAGCGGCCGATCGTGCCGGCTTCGAAGGCACCGCCCGAGGCGCCGTGGCCCGTGTAGTCGAAGCGGCAGAAGGCGCGCCCCGCTTCGGCTGCCCAGCCGGCCAGGGCGGTCGCCTTGGCCCCCGTCATGTCGGACCGCAGCCCGCCCAAGAAGAGAACGCCCGGCCTGCGGCCCGAGAGGCGCCGATAGGCGAGCGGCGTGCCATCCCGGGCGGGGATGCTGCCGGTCTCCTCCATCACCGCCCGGCCTCCGCCGGCGCCGAGGCAGGGGCCAGGCCGGCGGCCCCCTGTTCGGGCAGGGCTGCGGCCTCGGCCGTCCCATCCCCCGCGGCTGCTGCCGCAGGGGCCATCGCGCCCGGCGCCGCCTCTGCGCCGGGGCGGGATCCGGGTTGCGCCTCTCTCCCGGCGGTGGCGGCCTCCCCGGCCTCCGCCTCTGCCTCTTCCTCCGCATCGGTCGGGCTGGCCTCCGGCTGCGGCCCTGCGGCATCGGCCAGGTGGGCGGGCAGCAGATGGCCGCCGCCTTCGCCCGGAATCAGCCGCACCCCCGGCAGCCGGGCCAGCAGCGCCTCGAGCGAGCCGGCCCCGGCATAGTCGCTGCCGCGCAGGGTAAGCCCGGTGCGCGCCGCCAGCATCTGGCCAAGCTGGGGCAGATGGAGGGGGGCACGCGCTTCGGCCAGGATCTCCTGCAGGGCGGCCATCGCCCGCGCCGCCGGGGCCTCTCCCCCGGCCGCCGCGGGGGCAGGCGGGGCGGGCTGGGGGGTGGCCTCGGCGGCGATCATCCGGGCCAGCACATCAAGGCCCACCACCTCATCGGCGGCGCCGCGCACGATCCGCCCGACCTCGGGGTGCGCGATCAGGCGGGTGCGCCGGTCATGGGCGCGCAAGCGGTGCAGCAGCGGGACCACATCGGCATCGGAGGTCATGAGGATGAACTCTTCGATCGGCGCCGGGCCGGCCAGGGCATCGAGCACATCGAGGGCGATGCGGATGTCGGCTGCATTCTTGAGCCGGGTCAGCCGCGGGCAGTCGACCACCTCGAAGCCCTCGGCCATCAGGGCGTGGCGGAAGGTCGAGAAGTAGGAGCGGCTGCCGTCCTCCCGCGGCAGGAAACCCGCTGGGTTCATGTAGCAGCGGCGGATCAGCACCCGCCTTGCCGGTGTGGCCAGCAGCGGCTGCAGCCACAGCGCCGGCTCCTGTGCGAAGCGCAGCGCCAGGGCGGTGCCCGCACCTTCTGCCAGGGCGCTGACCACATTGTCGAAATCGAGATAGAGCGCGGCGCGCAGGGCGGCAGTCATGCCCCATCTGTGCGGCACGGGCCTTGACCCTGCAAGGGCGGCTGCGCATGGTCCGCCGCCCCGAGGCCAGCTGGACGAGAGCCGACCATGCCCGCAATCACCCTGCCCGACGGTTCCGTGCGCCATTTCGCCGCACCCGTCACCGGCGCGGCGGTGGCCGAGGCGATCGGCCCAGGCCTTGCCCGCGCCGCGCTCGCCATGGTCGTCAACGGGCGGCTCGTCGACCTCTCGGCCGAGATCACGGACGATGCCGAGGTCCGCTTCATCACCCGCCGCGACCCGGAGGCGCTGGAGCTGATCCGCCACGACTGCGCCCATGTCCTGGCCGAGGCGGTGCAGGAGCTCTTCCCCGGCACCCAGGTGACGATCGGGCCGCCGATCGAAAACGGCTTCTACTACGATTTCTACCGCAACCAGCCCTTCACGCCCGAGGATTTCCCCGCGATCGAGGCCAAGATGCGCGAGATCATCGCGCGCGGGGCGCCGTTCCGCCGCCGGGTGGTCAGCCGCGAGGAGGCGATCGCCCTCTTCCGCGCCCGTGGCGAGCGCTTCAAGGTCGAACTGATCGAAAGCCTGCCCGAGGGGGAGGAGATCAGCCTCTACAGCCAGGGGGAGTGGTTCGACCTCTGCCGCGGTCCGCACATGCGCAGCACCGCCGATGTCGGGCAGGCCTTCAAGCTGATGAAGGTGGCCGGGGCCTACTGGCGGGGCGATCACCGCAACCCCATGCTCTCGCGCATCTACGGCACCGCCTGGCGCGACCAGAAGGAGCTCGAGGCCTATCTGGCGCGCCTGGCCGAGGCGGAACGGCGCGATCATCGCCGCATCGGGCAGCAGATGGACCTGTTCCATCTGCAGGAGGAGGCGACCGGCAGCGTCTTCTGGCACCCGGCGGGCTGGCGGCTGTATCGCCGCCTCGAATCCTACATGCGCCGGCGGCTGGAGGCGGCCGGCTATCAGGAGGTGAAGACGCCGCAGGTGGTGGACCGCAGGCTTTGGGAAGCCTCGGGCCACTGGGAGAAGTTCCGCCAGAACATGTTCCTGGCGAGCGTGGAGGACAAGGACGAGGCGCACCGCATCCACGCGCTCAAGCCGATGAACTGCCCCTGCCATGTGCAGATCTTCAACCAGCGGCTGCGCAGCTACCGCGAACTGCCGCTGCGGATGGCCGAGTTCGGCGCCTGCCACCGCTACGAGCCCTCGGGCGCGCTGCATGGCATCATGCGCGTGCGCGCCTTCACCCAGGACGATGCGCACATCTTCTGCGAGGAGGGGCAGATCGCCGAGGAGACGGTGCGGTTCGTCGCCCTGCTCTCCTCGATCTACCGCGACCTCGGCTTCCCCGAGTTCCGGGTCAAGTTCAGCGACCGCCCGGCCATCCGCGCCGGCGACGATGCGACCTGGGACCGGGCCGAGGCCGCGCTCAAGCAGGCCTGCGCCATCGCCGGCGTGGCCTTCGAGCTCAATCCCGGCGAGGGCGCCTTCTACGGCCCCAAGCTCGAGTTCGTGCTGCGCGATGCGATCGGGCGCGACTGGCAGTGCGGCACGCTGCAGGTGGACTTCGTCCTGCCCGAACGGCTCGATGCCCTCTATGTGGCCGAGGACGGGACGCGCCGCCGGCCGGTCATGCTGCACCGCGCGATTCTCGGCTCTTTCGAGCGGTTCATCGGCATCCTGATCGAGCAGTATGCCGGACGCTTTCCGCTCTGGCTCGCGCCGCGCCAGGTGGTGGTGGCCTCGATCACCGACGATGCCGCCGCCTATGCACAGGAGGTGGCGGAACTCTTCGCCGCCCGCGGCCTGGCGGCCGAGGCCGACATCCGCAACGAGAAGATCAACCGCAAGGTGGTCGACCACATCGAGAAGAATGTGCCCGTGCTCGCCGTGGTCGGCCGGCGCGAGGCGGAGGAGCGCAGCGTGACCCTGCGCCGCCTGCCCGGGCGCGACCAGCAGAGCCTGCCGCTCGATCAGGCCCTGGCCGCGCTGCTCGCCGAGGCGACCCCGCCCGACCTCCGCCCCGGCGGCTAGGCCCGGCCCGGGCCGGAGGCGGCCGGGTGCGCGCTACTGCTGTTCCACCACCAGGTCGCGATAGGCATGCCAGGTGGCATGCCCGATCAGCGGCATGGCGATGATCAGGCCGAGGAAGAACGGCAGCAGGGCAAGCCCGGTGAAGACGACGATCAGCCCGGCCCAGAGCATCATCGGGCGCGGATTCTCGGCCACCGCCTGGATGCTGACCGTCACCGCCTCGAGGAAGGAGATGTTGCGGTCCACCAGCATCGGCATCGACACCGCGCAGGAGGCGAAGGTGGCGAGAGCGAGCAGGAAGCCGAAGCCGGTGCCGACGATGAGGAACGGGATCAGATTGTCCGACTGCAGCAGGCGAATCGGCAGTTCGGCGAGGCTCGGCGAGAAATTGAGCCCGAAGAAGAGGGCGAAGATCAGCCCGGCCACGCGCACCCAGATCAGGTTGATGACCACGAGCAGCGCGCCCATCATCGCAATCTGGGTGCCGTTGCGGCGGAAGCCCCAGATCGCATCGTGCAGCGTCACGCTCTCCCCCGCCTCGCGCCGGCGTGAGACCTCATAGAGCCCGGCCGCGACCAGCGGGGCGACGATGAAGAAGCCCGCCACCGCAGGCAGGATGGCCCAGGTCAGCCCGAACTCGAACATCAGCAGGGCAAGGAGCCAGCTGAACAGGACCAGCGCCCCGCCATAGGCCAGGGCGATCGGCTTGTGCGCCATCATGTCCTGCCAGCCCGCGGTCAGCCACATCCACGGCCGGTCGGTCGACACCTTGCGCACGCGAAAGCGCGGCCGCGGCTGCTCGACGCCCTGCACCTCGGTCTCGGTCTGCATGGCTTGCCTCTCCTCCACCCCAACAGCATCCGGCGCCGCCCGACGCCCGGCGCAACCCGGCGCAATAAGCCACGGCTCCGGCGGAGCGCGCTTGATCCAGGTCAAGGACTGTTGCGGCGCAATAGCGTTCCGTCAGCGCGGTTGGGGAGAAGAAGCATGGCTGCCATGGCTGCCGGCACGGCATTGCGCGAACTCCGCTACGTCGAGGGGCCGATCCGGGCCTTCGCGATCGCGACCGTCTTCTGGGGGGTGGTGGGCTTCCTGATGGGGGTGGTGATCGCCGCCCAGCTCGCCTGGCCGCTGCTCAACCTCGATCTGGAATGGACCACCTTCGGCCGGCTGCGGCCGGTGCACACCAGCGCGGTGATCTTTGCCTTCGGCGGCAATGCGCTGTTCTGCACCAGCCTCTACGTCGTGCAGCGGACCTGTCGGGCGCGCCTCTTCGGCGGGGAGGAGATGGGCTGGTTCCTCTTCTGGGGCTATCAGCTCGTCATCGTGACCGCGGCACTCGGCTATGTGCTGGGTGTAACCCAGGGCAAGGAGTATGCCGAGCCCGAGTGGTACGTGGACCTGTGGCTGACGGTGGTCTGGGTCTTCTACCTGGTCGCCTTCGGCGGGACCATCCTGCGGCGCGAGGAGCCGCACATCTACGTCGCCAACTGGTTCTACCTCGCCTTCATCATCACGGTCGCCATGCTGCACATCGGCAACAACCTCGCGCTGCCGATCGGCGACGGGCTGGCCAAGTCCTACGGGCTGGCCGCCGGCGTGCAGGATGCGATGATCCAGTGGTGGTACGGCCACAACGCGGTGGGCTTCTTCCTGACCGCGGGGTTTCTCGGGATGATGTACTACTTCATCCCGAAGCAGGCGGAACGGCCGGTCTATTCTTATCGCCTGTCGATCGTGCACTTCTGGGCCCTGATCTTCCTCTACATCTGGGCGGGCCCGCATCACCTGCACTACACCGCGCTGCCCGACTGGGCGCAGACGCTCGGCATGGTCTTCTCGATCATGCTCTGGATGCCCTCCTGGGGCGGCATGATCAACGGGATCATGACGCTGTCGGGGGCGTGGGACAAGCTGCGCACCAATCCGGGGCTGCGCTTCTCGGTCACCGCGGTCGGCTTCTACGGCATGTCGACCTTCGAGGGGCCGGTGATGTCGATCAAGGCGGTCAACGCGCTCTCGCACTACACGGACTGGACGGTCGGCCATGTCCATTCCGGTGCGATGGGCTGGGTCGGATTCGTCACCTTCGGCGCGCTGTACTGGCTGGTTCCCGTGCTCTGGCGCAAGAAGGGGCTCTACAGCGAGCGCCTGGTCTCCTGGCACTTCTGGATCGCGACCCTCGGCATCGTCCTCTACATCACCGCGATGTGGGTCTCGGGCATCATGCAGGGGCTGATGTGGCGCGCGTACGACGAGCTCGGCTTCCTGCAATACAGCTTCATCGAGACGGTGGCGGCCATGCACCCCTACTACGTCATCCGCTTCCTGGGCGGCGTGCTCTACCTGAGCGGGGCGCTGATCATGGTCTACAACCTCTGGAAGACGGTGACCGAAGTCCCGCGCGTGGAAGAGGCCGCTGTGCCGGCCCGCGCCGTGCCCGCCGCCGCGCAGTGAGAGGAGAGGAGTCGGCCGATGTTCAAGGGCTTCTCCCACGCCGTCATCGAGCGCAACCTGCTGCTGCTCGGCGTGCTTACCCTGATCACCGTCTCGATCGGCGGGCTTGCGCAGATCGTGCCCCTCTTCACCGTCGAGACCACGATCGAGCGGGTGCAGGGCATCCGCCCCTATACGCCGCTCGAGCTCATGGGCCGCGACATCTATGTGCGCGAGGGCTGCTATGTCTGCCACAGCCAGATGGTGCGCCCCTTCCGCGACGAGCATGAGCGCTACGGCCACTACAGCCTGGCGGCGGAGAGCATGTACGACCGCCCCTTCCAGTGGGGCTCCAAGCGGACCGGTCCGGATCTGGCCCGCGTGGGCGGCCGCTATTCGGACGAATGGCATGCCCAGCACCTGCGCGATCCGCGCAGCCTGGTGCCGGAGAGCATCATGCCGCCCTATGCCTTCCTTGACCGCCCGCTCGATACGTCCCGCATCGTCTCCGCCATGCGCACGCTGCGTGCGCTGGGCGTGCCCTACACCGATGAGATGATCGCCAATGCGCTCGCCGATGCGCGGGCGCAAGCCAATCCGGAGGCCGACGGCTCCGGCCTCGCGCAGCGCTATCCGCGCGCGCGGCAGGGCAACTTCGACGGCAATCCGCGGGTGCTGACCGAGATGGACGCGCTGATCGCCTATCTGCAGATGCTCGGCACCCTCGTCGATTTCCGCGACGTGACGCCCGAGCAGCTGCGCCAGCAGTGAGAGGAGGGGCAGAGCCGATGCTCGAGACGCTGGCAGAGCACCAGTCGCTCTTCTCCACGCTGTGGGTGGTCTGGTTCTTCCTGCTGTTCATCGGGATCCTGGTGTGGGTGCTCCGGCCCTCGCAGCGCCGGCAGCTCGAGCGCCACGCCGATATCCCCCTGCGCGAGGAGCGCTGAGATGCCGACCAAGATCGAGAAGGATGCGCTGACCGGGCGCGAGACCACCGGCCATGAGTGGGACGGGCTCAAGGAGCTCAACACGCCCCTGCCCTCCTGGTGGCTCTATACATTCTACGCCACCATCGCCTTCTCGGTGCTGTGGATGATCCTCTATCCGGCCCTGCCGCTGCCCGGCGCCACCGGGCTCACCGGCTGGACGGCGCGCGGTGCGCTGAGTGGGGAGCTCGAGGCGGCGCGGGCGCGGACGGAGCCGATGATGGCCCGGCTGCGGGCCGCGACCCCCGAACAGATCGCCGCCGATCCGGAGCTGCGCGCCTTCGCGCTGGCCGGCGGGCGCATCGCCTTTGCCAACCACTGCGCCGCCTGCCATGGCGCGGGTGGGCAGGGGGCGCGCGGGGGCTATCCCAACCTCGCGGACGACGATTGGCTCTGGGGCGGCGATCTGGCCGCGATCCATGCCACCATCCGGCATGGCATCCGCAACCAGGACAGCGAGGAGGCACGGATGTCGATCATGCCCCGCTTCCTGGCCGATGGCACCCTGACCATGGCGCAGATCCACGACGTCGCGGAATATGTGCTCTCCTTGAGCGGGCGAGCGACCCAGCCGGCGATGGCCGCGCGCGGGGAGGGGATCTACGCCGAGAATTGCGCGAGCTGCCACGGCGAGCGGGGCGAGGGGAACCAAGAGATCGGCGCACCCAGGCTCAATGACCGGATCTGGCTGCACGGATCGGATCGTGCGGCGATCGCGGCCTACATCGCCAATCCCGTGCTCGGCGTCATGCCGGCCTTTGGGCAGCGCCTGGATCCGGCGGTGGTCAATATGCTCACCGTCTACGTCCACGCCTTGGGCGGGGGCAGGTAGCCGGTCATGTCGCACATCGGCACCGCCGGTTCCGGCCCGACCGAGAGCCTCTACGCGACGCGGCAGAAGGTCTATCCGCGCGCGGTGAGCGGCCGGGTGCGCCGGATCAAATGGGCGGTGCTGGTGCTGCTGCTCGGCCTCTACTATCTGCTGCCCTGGATCCGCTGGGACCGCGGGCCCGGCGCGCCCGATCAGGCGGTGCTGGTCGATATGGTGCACCGCCGCCTCTACTTCTTCTGGATCGAGCTCTGGCCGCAGGAGGTCTATTTCCTCACCGGCATCCTGGTCTTCTGCGCCATCGCTCTGTTTGCGGTCACCTCCCTCGCGGGGCGGCTGTGGTGTGGATTTGCCTGCCCGCAGACCGTCTGGACCGACCTGTTCATGTGGGTCGAACGCCTGATCCAGGGCGACCGCAACGCCCGCATGAAGCTCGACCGCGAGCCCTGGTCGGCCCGCAAGGTCAAGCTGAAGGCCGCAACCCACGCGGCCTGGGTGGCCATCGCCGCGGCCACCGGGGGCGCCTGGATCATGTATTTCAACGACGCCCCGACGGTGACGTGGCAGATCCTGACCGGACAGGCCTCGCTCACGGTCTATGGCTTCTTCGGGCTGTTCACCCTGACCACCTATTTGCTCGCCGGCTGGGCGCGGGAGCAGGTCTGCACCTATATGTGCCCCTGGCCGCGCTTTCAGGGCGCGATGCTCGATGACCAGTCGCTGGTCGTCACCTACCGCGCCTGGCGGGGGGAGCCGCGCGGGAAGCTCAAGGCCGAAGGCGTGGGCGATTGCGTCGATTGCGGCGCTTGCGTGCATGTCTGCCCCACCGGCATCGACATCCGCGACGGCCAGCAGCTCGAATGCATCGGCTGCGGCCTCTGCGTCGATGCCTGCAACGAGGTGATGCGCAAGCTCGACCGCCCGCAGGGGCTCATCGCCTTCGAGACTCTCGCCAACCTCGCCGCCAGCACCGCGGCCACGCGCGGCATGCCCCCCTCCCCGGCGCGCTTCGAGGCCGGGATGGCAGCGCGCCGCCCGCCGCGGCTGATCCGCCCGCGCACGCTGATGTATGCCGGCGTGCTGACAGCGGTGGCGGTCGCCATGCTCGCCGCGCTGCTGCTGCGCGACACCCTCACCCTCTCCGTCCTGCGCGATCGTGCCCCGCTCTACGTCGTGCTCTCGGATGGCGGGGTGCGCAACGCCTATACCGTCAAGCTCGCCAACAAGACGCGGCAGGTAGAGGCCTATGCCCTGTTGGCCGAAGGGATACCCGGCGCCGCGGTCTCGGTGCAGAACGCCCCGGTTGATGCCGAAGGCCGGCCGCTCGTGACCACGCGCCCGGATGGACTGACGGAATGGCGCGTCCTGGTCAGCGCGCCGCCCGCTGCGCCGCTGCGGCCGAGCCAGCCGATCACCTTCCGCCTGCTGGGTCCGGACGGGCGTCCGGCGGCCAGCGCCTCCTCTGTCTTCCTCGCGCCGGGGCCATGACCATGCGCAGCCCGAGCCGGGATGTCGACCCTTCCCGCAGCCGCTGGATCCCTTGGGCCTTTGTCGGCGCCATGCTGCTGGTGGTCGCCGTCAACGGCGTGATGGTCTGGCTGGCGCTCTCCACCTTCACCGGGGTGACGACCCCCCGCGCCTATGACCGCGGGCGAGCCTACAACGAGGTGCTGGCCGAGGCCGCGCGCCAGGATGCGCTGGGCTGGCGGAGCAGCGTGCGGCTGGAGGCCGGCCGGCTGGTGGTGGAGGTGGAGGATACGGAGGGGCGACCGGTCCAGGGCCTGCTCGCAGGCGCGCTGCATCGGCCGCTCAGCCTGGAAGTGGTCGCGCTCGAATGGCGGCCTCTCGCCCCCGGACGCTGGGCGGCGGCCGTGGCCGATCTGCCGCCGGGACAGTGGGAGGCGCGGCTCAGCCTGACCGGGCGCGAGGGCCGGCTCGACATCCGCCGTCGGGTGATCGCGCCGTGAGCGTGCTCGGCCGCCTTGCCCTCGCCGCTCCTGCCGCGCCCGCCGAGGCCCCCGCCTGCGCCCATTGCGCTGCGCCGCTGCCTGCCGGGGCGGAGCGCTTCTGCTGCCACGGCTGCGAGGCGGCGCACGCGATCGTCTCCCGCCTCGGCCTGGAGGCCTTCTACGCTCGGCGCCAGCTGCCCGAAGGGGCGCTCCGCCCGGCCGAGGCGCCGGCGATCGACCTCACCCCGCGGGTGGAATGCGCCCCCGATGGCAGCTGCCGGATCGAACTCCTGATCGCCGGCCTCGCCTGCGGGGCCTGTGTCTGGCTGGTGGAGCAGGCCCTGGCGCGAGAGCCCGATGTGCTCTCGGCCCGCGCCTCCTTGACCGCACGGCGGCTCAGCCTGCGCTGGCGCGGCGATCCGGCCAGGGCCAACGACTTCGCCCGGCTGCTCTCGGGCATCGGCTTTCGCATCGCGCCCTGGACGCCGGCCTGCCTGCGCGCGGCCGAGGATGCGGAGGGGCGCGAGCTCACCCGCGCGCTCGGCATTGCGGCCTTCGGCAGCATGAATGTCATGCTGGTCTCGGTCGCGGTCTGGGTCGGCACCGATATGGGCGAGGCGACGCGGGCGGCCATGCATTGGCTGGCCATGCTGATCGCCCTGCCGGTGGTGCTGGTCGCGGGCATGCCCTTCTACCGCAGCGCCCTCTCTGCCCTGCGCGCCGGGCGGATCAACATGGACATGGCGGTCTCGCTCGGCGTGATCGCGACCTGCCTGATGTCGGTCAGCGAGACCCTGCGCAACGGCCCCTACACCTGGTTCGACGGCGCCACCGCGCTGCTTGCGCTGCTGCTCGCCGGGCGGCTGCTCAACCATGCGGGCAAGCGGCGCGCGCGGCAGGCGGGGGCGGAGCTGATCGCGCTGCAGCAAGGCCAGGCGATGCGGATCGAAGCCGACGGCCGCACCCGCAGCCTGCCGGTCGAGGCGATCGCGGTCGGGGATCGCCTCCTGGTCGCGGCTGGGGAGAGGCTCGGCCTCGATGCCGTGCTGGAGGAGGGCGAGGCGCTGGTCGACACCTCCGCCACCACCGGGGAGAGCCTGCCGCGCCGCTACCGCGCCGGGGATGCCTTACCGGCCGGCGCGGTGAATATGGGCGCGCCCTTCATCGCGCGGGTGACGGCGCGGGCGGCCGACGGGTCGCTCGCGCAGATGGCGCGGCTGCTCGAACAGGCCGAGCAGGCGAAATCCGCCTTGGTCGGCCTCGCCGATCAGGCGGCGCGGATGTATGTGCCGGTGGCGCATGCGGTCGCGCTGCTCACCTTCCTCGGCTGGTGGTGGTGGGGTGGCGTCTCCTGGCAGGCGGCGCTGGTGCCGGCGGTGGCGGCGCTGATCATCACCTGCCCCTGCGGCTTGGCGATCGCGGTCCCGGCCGTCCAGGTGGTGGCGGCGGGGGCGCTGTTCCGGCGCGGCGTGCTGCTGACCAGGCCCGATGCGCTGGAGCGCCTGGCCAGCGCCGACCACGCGATCCTCGACAAGACGGGCACCCTGACCGAAGGCCGCCCGCGCCTGCTGCCCGGGGACTGGACGGCCGAGGAGCTGCGCCTGGCCGCCGGCCTGGCGGCAGCAAGCCGCCATCCGCTGGCGCGCGCCCTGCACGAGGCGGCCGGCGGCGCGCCGGTTGCGGCCGGGGTGGTGGAATATCCCGGCCAGGGTCTGGCGGCGGGCGGGATGCGCCTCGGCTCCGCCGCTTTCGCCGGCGTCGATGCCCCCGCACAGCCGATGGCGCTGTGGTTCACGCGGCCCGATGCCGCACCGGTCTGCTTCCGCTTCGCCGATGCCCTGCGCGAGGATGCGCGGCCCGCGGTGGCGGCCCTGCGCGATCTCGGCCTCGGTGTCGAGATCGCCTCGGGCGATGCCGCGCCCGCGGTGGCCGAGGCGGCGCGCGCGCTTGCCATCCGGGACTGGACCGCAGCGGTCACGCCGCAGGGCAAGGCCGAGATCGTGGCGGCACGCCAGGCCGCGGGGAAGCGTGTGCTGATG
>JANWYF010000199.1 GCA_025057055.1 Rhodovarius sp.
ACTTCGGTTGCGGTCAGATGGGTGGCGTGGATGAAGCACCAGCGCGGGCCGGCATGGCCGCGCGCGAGCATCCAGGCGCCAGGCGTGAGCCCCGTGGCGGCCAGGCATTCCTCCACCTCCCGCCGCTGTTCCGCGAGGTGGATGTGGATCGGCCCATCGGTTGCTTGCGCGACCGCGGCCAGCATGTCGGGGCTGACCGCGCGCAGGGAATGCGGCGCGACTCCGAGGGCGATGCGGCTGCCGCGATACCGCTCGAGCCGGCGGAGCAGGGCGAGATACTCGGCCAGCTCCAGCAGGAAGGGCCGCTGCCCGGGGGCCGGATCGCGCCCGAAGATGCCGCCGTAGCGGTAGAGCGAAGGCAGCAGGGTGAGGCCGATGCCGCTCTCCTCGAGGGCGGCGGCGATGTGGCCTTCGGCCATCGCATCGGCTTCGGGCCAGGGGCTGCCGTCGGGGCGGCGGTGCAGGTAGTGGAACTCGCAGAGGTGGGTATAGCCGCGTTCGAGGCATTCGGCCTGCACCATGGCGGCGATCGCGCGCTGAGTGGCGGGCGTGATGCGCGCCACCAGGGCATACATCGCCTCCCGCCAGGTCCAGAAGGTGTCGGTGCCCGGCCCGCGGCGCTCCGCCCGCCCGGCCATGGCGCGCTGGAAGGCGTGGCTGTGCAGATTGGGCATGCCCGGCACCACCACGGCAAGGCGCAGCGCCCCGGGGGGTGGGGGGGCGGCGGTCTCCACCCGGCGGATCATGCCCGCCGCATCCGATTCGATCAGCACATCCCGCGCCCAGCCCTGCGGCAGCAGCGCCGTCTCCGCATGAAAGACCGCCATGGCTGGAAGCTTTGCGCCCCGTGGCAGCCCCGACAAGCCGGGCTAAGCTTGGGCATGCACAACCGCTTCCGCAACGCACCTGCGATTCGCGCCCCGCGCGGCCTGACCCTGAACGCCCGCCACTGGAGCACAGAGGCTGCGCTGCGCATGCTCATGAACAACCTCGACGACGAGGTGGCCGAAAATCCGGCCGAACTCGTCGTCTATGGCGGCATCGGGCGCGCCGCGCGCGACTGGGACTGCTACGAGCGCATCGTTGCCACCCTCAAGCGGCTGGAGGAGACGCAGACGCTGCTCATCCAATCCGGCAAGCCGGTCGGCGTCTTCGAGACGCATCCCGATGCGCCGCGCGTCCTGATCGCCAATTCCAACCTCGTGCCCCGCTGGGCGACCTGGGAGCATTTCCACGCCCTCGATCGGGCGGGGCTCATGATGTATGGCCAGATGACCGCGGGCTCCTGGATCTACATCGGCAGCCAGGGCATCGTGCAGGGCACCTATGAGACCTTCGCCGAGGCCGGGCGGCAGCACTACGGCGGGGATCTCTCGGGCCGCTGGATCCTGACGGCGGGCCTGGGCGGGATGGGGGGCGCGCAGCCGCTGGCCGGGGTCTTCGCCGGGGCCTCGGTGCTCGCCGTCGAATGCCAGCCCTCCCGCATCGAGAAGCGGCTGGCCACCCGCTACCTCGACTACCGCGCCGATGATCTCGACACCGCTCTCGCCATGATCCGCCGGGCCTGCGCCGAGAAGCGGGCGATCAGCGTCGGTCTGCTCGGCAATGCGGCCGAGGTCTTCCCGGAACTGGTGCGCCGCGGCGTGGTGCCCGACATCGTCACCGACCAGACCAGCGCGCATGATCCGGTCAACGGCTATCTGCCGGCGGGCTGGACGCTGGCCGAATGGCAGGCCAAGCGCGAGAGTGACCCGGCCGCCGTGGCCGCCGCCGCCCGCCGCAGCATGGTCGCGCATGTGCAGGCGATGCTCGATTTCCAGAAGATGGGCGCGGCCGTGCTCGACTACGGCAACAACATCCGCCAAATGGCGAAGGATGAGGGCCTGGCCAATGCCTTCGATTTCCCGGGCTTCGTGCCGGCCTATATCCGCCCGCTGTTCTGCCGCGGCATCGGCCCCTTCCGCTGGGTCGCCCTCTCCGGCGATCCGGAGGATATCCGCAAGACCGACGAGAAGGTCATGGAGCTGATGCCGCATGATGCGCATCTGCACCGCTGGCTGACCATGGCCCGGGCGCGCATCGCCTTCCAGGGGCTGCCGGCGCGCATCTGCTGGGTCGGGCTTGGGGATCGGCACCGCATCGGCCTCGCCTTCAACGAGATGGTGGCGCGGGGCGAGATCGGGCCGATCGTGATCGGGCGGGACCATCTCGATTCCGGCAGCGTGGCCAGCCCGAACCGCGAGACCGAGGGGATGCTCGACGGCTCCGACGCGGTCTCCGACTGGCCGCTGCTCAATGCGCTGCTCAATACGGCGAGCGGAGCGACCTGGGTCTCCTTCCACCACGGGGGCGGGGTGGGCATGGGCTATTCGCAGCATGCAGGCATGGTGATCGTGGCTGATGGCACGCCAGAGGCCGCCCGCCGCCTCAAGCGCGTGCTCTGGAACGACCCCGCCACGGGGGTGATGCGCCATGCCGATGCGGGCTATCCCATCGCCAAGGAATGCGCGCGCGCCCATGGCCTGGACCTGCCGGGGATCGCGCTGTGACGCCGGGGCAGGCAAGCTTGGAGGAGCTGGCCGCCGTCTCGGCCGGGGCGGCGCTGCGGCTGTCGGGCGATTGGCGGTCGGCCATGCAGCAAGGGCATGAGGCTCTCTGCGCCCGCCTGGCCGAAGGTGCGGTGATCTACGGCGTCAACACCGGTTTCGGCAAACTCGCGCAGACGCGCATCGCGGCCGAGGAACTGGCCGCGCTGCAGCTCAACCTGCTGCGCAGCCACGCCGCCGGGGTAGGCAAGCGGCTGGCCCCGCGCATCGTCCGGCTGGTGCTCGCGCTGAAGGCGCTCTCGCTCGCCCAGGGGGCCTCCGGCGTGCGACCCATCCTGGTCGATTACCTGATCGAGTTCTGCAACCGGGACCTTTTGCCCATCATCCCCTCGCGCGGGTCGGTCGGCGCCTCGGGCGATCTAGCACCGCTTGCCCATCTTGCCCTGGTGCTGGTCGGAGAGGGCCGGGCGCTGTTCCGCGGGGTCGAGATGTCGGGGGCGGAAGCGCTGGCCGAACTCGGTCTGCCGCCGCTCTCGCTGGCTCCGAAGGAGGGGCTGGCGCTGCTCAACGGCACCCAGGTCTCGACCGCGATCGCCCTCGATGCCCTCTTCGGTGCGCGGCGGCTCTTCGCCACCGCGCTGCTCTCGGCCGCGATGGCGACCGACGGGCTGCGCGGTTCGGACACGCCCTTTGATCCGCGCATCCATGCCCTGCGCCGCCACCCGGGCCAGCAGCGCGTGGCTGCGGCACTGGCGCGGTTGATGGCGGGCAGCGCGATCCGCGAAAGCCACCGCCGGGATGATCCGCGCGTGCAGGATCCCTACTCGATCCGCTGCACACCGCAGGTGCTGGGCGCGGTGCTCGATGCCATGGAGCATGCCGCGGCGGTGCTGGCGCGCGAGGCCAATGCGGTGACCGACAATCCGCTGGTGATCGGGGCGGAGGTGCTCTCGGGCGGCAATTTCCACGCCGAACCGGTGGGCTTTGCGGCCGATCACCTGGCGCTTGCCCTGGCCGAGACCGGGGCGCTGGCAGAACGGCGCATCGCGCTGCTGATCGACCCTGCCCTCTCCGGCCTGCCCCCCTTCCTGGTGCGCGAGAGCGGGCTGCACTCCGGCTTCATGCTGGCCCAGGTCACCGCCGCCGCGCTGGCGGCGGAAAACCGCCACCTGGCCAATCCGCGGGTGACCGACAGCCTGCCCACCTCGGCCAACCAGGAGGATCACGTGAGCATGGCGACCGGGGCGGCGCTGCGGCTGCGGCCGATGTATCGCAACCTGGCCGATATCCTGGCGATCGAGCTGCTGGCCGCGGCCCAGGCGATCGAGTTCCACCGCCCGCTCACCAGCTCTCCCGTGCTCGAGGAGGCGCATGCCCTGGTGCGCAGCGTCGCCGCGCCCTGGGAGCAGGACCGGCTGATGGCGCCCGACATCGCCGCGGTGTCGGCCCTGGTGCGGGCCGGGCGGTTTGCGACGCTGGCGGGGGCCTATTGATGCGGCTCCTGACCGGCTTCCACCTGGCCACCATGGCCGATGAGGGGCTTGGCATCATCGAGGATGGTGCGGTGGCGGTCGAAGGCGGGCGGATCGCCTGGGTGGGCCGGGCGGCCGATGCTCCAGCCTGTCGGGATGTGATACGGGGAGAGGGGGAGTGGCTGCTGCCCGGGCTGATCGACTGTCACACCCACCTCGTCTTCGCCGGCGACCGCGCGGCGGAGTTCGAACAGCGCCTGGCCGGGGCCAGCTATGAGGAGATCGCGCGCGCGGGGGGCGGGATCCTCTCGACCATGCGCGCCACCCGCGCCGCCTCCGAGGAGCAGCTGCTGGCCGAGAGCCTGCCGCGGCTGGATGGTCTGCTCGCCGAAGGGGTGACCACGGTCGAGATCAAATCGGGCTACGGGCTCGAGGAGGAGGCGGAGCTGCGGCAGCTCCGGGTGGCGCGGCGGCTCGGGCAGCTGCGGGCCGTCTCGGTCGTGACCACGCTGCTCTCGGCCCATGCCCTGCCGCCCGAATACGCAGACCGACGGGCCGATTATGTCCGCCTGGTGGCGGAATCGATCCTGCCCCGCGCGGCGGCCCAGGGGCTTGCCGATCAGGTCGATGTCTTCGCCGACCGGATCGCCTTCACCAACCAGGAGACGGCCGAGATCTTCGCCGCGGCCCGCCGCCACGGGCTGCCGGTCAAGCTGCATGCCGATCAGCTGAGCGACCAGGGGGGGGCTGCGCTGGCGGCGGCCTGGGGGGCGCTGTCGGCCGATCACCTGGAACGTGCGGCCCCCGAAGGCCTGGCCGCGATGGCCAGGGCCGGTACGGTGGCCGTACTGCTGCCCGCTGCCGCCTTCACGCTGCGGGAGACCACCCTGCCCGCGGTGACCCGGATGCGCGCGCTCGGCCTGCGCATGGCGGTGGCGACCGACATGAATCCCGGCTCCGCGCCCGCGCGCTCGCTCCTCTTGATGCTCCCCCTGGCCTGTTCCCTGTTCGGCCTGACCGTGGCCGAGGCGCTGCGGGGCATCACCCGCCATGCCGCCGCCGCGCTCGGCCTTCACGACCGGGGGATGATCGCCCCCGGCCTGCGCGCCGATTTCGCCCGCTTCCGCATCCGCCGCCCGGCCGAGCTCTGCTACTGGCTCGGCCACAACCCCTGCACGGGGCGGGTGGTGGCGGGCGAGCCGGCCTGATCGCGCCCCGCTTCCTGCCCCCCTTGCGCTTTGCTACACGCCGGGCCGGCAGAGACAGGGAGCCGCGCCATGAAGCTCACGCGCAGGGTGAAAGAGATCCTCTCCTGGTACGAGAGCGACAACCCGGGCACCAAGGCCAATCTCGCGCGCATCCTGATGAGCGGGAAGCTCGGCGGCACCGGGCGGATGGTCATCCTGCCGGTCGATCAGGGCTTCGAGCATGGGCCGGCGCGCAGCTTCGCGCCGAACCCTCCGGCCTATGACCCGCTCTATCACTTCGAGCTCGCGATCGAGGCGGGCCTCAACGCCTATGCCGCCCCGCTCGGCATGATCGAGGCGGGGGCGGCGACCTATGCCGGCTGCATCCCGACCATCCTCAAGGTCAACAGCTCGAACAGCCTCTCCACCACCAAGGACCAGGCGGTGACGGCCACCGTGGCCGATGCGCTGCGGCTCGGCTGTTCGGCCATCGGCTTCACCATCTACCCGGCGAGCGAACACCAGTTCGAGATGATGGAGGAGCTGCGCGAACTCGCCGCCGAGGCGAAGGCGTGCGGCCTGGCCGTGGTGGTGTGGTCCTATCCGCGCGGGCCGATGCTCGACAAGGCCGGTGAGACGGCGCTCGACATCTGCGCCTATGCCGCGCATATGGCCGCGCTGATCGGCGCGCACATCATCAAGGTCAAGCCGCCGACGTCGACGATCAGCCTCGAGGCCGCGAAGAAGACCTACGAGGCGCATCCGGTCGACCTGAAGGACGCCGCGGCGCGGATCGCCCATGTCGTGAAGGCCGCCTTCAACGGCCGGCGGCTGGTCGTCTTCTCGGGCGGGGAGGCCAAGAGCAGCGAGGCGCTGCTCGAAGAGGTGCGGGCGATCCATGCCGGCGGCGGGCACGGCTCGATCGTCGGGCGCAACGCCTTCCAGCGGCCGAAGGAGGAGGCGCTCAAGCTGCTCTCGGCGATGATCGAGATCTATCGCGGCCGCGGCTGAGGCGGCCGCGTGAGACGGGGCGGGGCCGCGGCCGGCTAGAGGAAGGGCTCCATCGGCGGCAAGCGGCCGAGATTGTCGCCCATCTCGGTGCTGAAGGCGAAGGCGTGCACCATGTCGTGGCGCTGCATGGTGCCCGCCGTCAAATGGCCGACCCAGAAGGCGAAGCCCTCGGGGTCGGGTTCGCGGCCGAGCGCGGTGCGGTAGAGTTCGCGCACGAAATCCTGCTGCGACATGCCAGCGAAGCGGCCGAGGAATTCATCCGAACGGCCGAAGAGCAGCGCCAGATCACCCAGGCCGATGCGCCCGGCCGCCAGGTTGCCCATCCAGAATTCAAAGCCCTCGCGCTCCGGCAGGCGGTTGAGCGCGACCCGATAGACCGCCGAGACCTCATTGCCGAAGGAGCGCTGGATCCAGTGGCCGAGCGGATTTTCCGCCGCCATGTTGGCGCGGTGATAGTCCCAGTTGGCGAAGGCAAGCGCGGCATCGATGCGCGACACGCCGGCATCGAGCTGCCCCGTCCACCACGCGATGCCCGCCGTATCGGCGGCCGAACCCAGCGTGTTGATGTAGAGCATGGTGATGAATTGCTGGTTGGTCGGGTTGCCGGCGCGCTGCGCGAACTCCACGCTGCCGAGCAGCAGCGCCGTCAGGCCGCGCATATCCAGGGCCCCGCTGGCGAGCTGCGAGAGCCAGCCCGGCAGGCTCGGCAGATCCACCGGCCGGCCGAGCACCGCCTCGTAGAGGGCGTTCACCTGGGCGGCCGGGCTGTCCGGGCGCAGGTCGATGGTGCCGTTCAGGAACTCGATCCGTTCGACCCTGGGCAGCCAGATGCTCTCGCCGTCGCGCAGGAGGATCTGGATCAGGTCGGGGCCGTAGGTCTCGATCGTTGCAATCTCCCACGCGCCGCGGTCGGCCCGGACATGGCCAGGCCCGGCGAAGCGGAAGCCGGCCTTCACCTCCCAGGGGTCGAGCAGGTCGAGCAGCAGCTGCTGCGTGCCGGGGGCCACCACCTCGAACTGCAGGCGGAAGGCCGCGCTGTTCCGCCCGTCCGAGACCTCGAGCATGATGGCGCGGAAGGGGCCGTCGGAGAGGGCGAGCGACATCCCCGGCTTGAGCCGGAGCTCCATGTCCACCACTTCGTAAAGCCAGGCATCGGCCGGCCCGATCGAGAAGGAGAAGGGGCCGCTGCTGTCGGGATCGGTGACCGCCAGGCGGCCGATCACCGCCCCCGGCTGGCCGGGTGCCACACGCCCGCCGGTTGCGAAACCGACCGCCTGGGGCGGCGTATCGTCCAGGTTGCGCACGCTGACCGTGTATTCGGCCTCGCTCAGCGCGATGCCGCCGCCCTCGAGGAAGGCGCGCAGCGAGAAGCGCAGCGTGGGCGAACCCGCGGCGGAGAGGCTCTCGTAATCGGCCACCGCCGCATTCCAGACCGAGACGAAGCCGGTCAGGCGGTCATAGCTGGCATCGAAATACAGATCATGCGGGCCTACGACATCGACGAAACGGATCGCGGCCGGATCGCCCGGGGCAAGGAAGCCGGCGGCCCAGCCGCGGATGGGCGTGTTCTCATCCATGATCGGCGGTGGAGCGCCGATGAAGTGAAGCCTTTGCATATGGCGGAATCCCTCCGCCGGCAGGATCGCCACCCCGCGCTTGCGACGGGCTTAACGGGGGCGGGCGGGGGCCTCTCCCGCCGGCCGTTCCGGCATCCTGCCCGGCGGCTGGGCGGCTGGCTTGCTGTTCGGGAAGCGAGCGTGTATCGCCCGGGCCTCACTTCTCATCCACGCCCGGACACACGCCCATGGCCAAGATGCAAGCCAACCAGATGCGCGCCGGCATGGTCATCGAGTTCGAGGGCCAGCGCTACACCATCCTCAAGCAGCACCTGATGATCCCCGGCAAGGGCGCGGCCGTGATCCAGGTCGAGATGCGCAACATCAAGACCGGTGCCAAGAAGGACCAGCGCTGGCGCACCTCGGATACCGTCGAGCGCCTGATGACCGAGGACAAGGAGTACACCTACTCCTACACCGACGGCGACAACCTGGTCCTGATGGACCCCGAGACCTACGAGCAGATCCAAGTCCCGGCCGCCCTGCTCGGCGACCGGCTGCCCTTCCTGACCGACAACATGACGGTCAACGTCCGCCTGATCGAGGGCGAGCCGGTCTCCATCGACCTGCCGGAGACGGTGGTGCTCGAAGTGGTCGAGGCCGATCCGGTGGTGAAGGGGCAGACGGCGGCGTCCTCCTACAAGCCGGCGGTGCTCTCCAATGGCGTGCGGACCATGGTGCCGCCCTTCATCACCGCCGGCGAGAAGATCGTCGTGCGCACCGAAAACGGCGAATATGTGGAGCGCGCCAAGGGGTGAGCGAGGAGAAGCCCAGCCGACTCACCCTCAAGAACCCTCCGCCCGCCCCGCCGGCGGAGCCCTCGCCGCCGCGCCGGACGCGCCCCTCCCGCCCACCGCGGGCTGAGGCGCCGGAGCCGCCGCTGGCCGACCGCGCGCGCAGCCGGCCGCGCAGCGCCCGCTTCTCGGCCCAGATCGCGGTGATGGCGGAGGCCGCCGCCCGCGCCGGCCGGCGCCTGCTGCGCGACTTCCGCGAGGTCGAGCAGCTCCAGGTGCTGGAGAAGAATGCGGGCGACTTTGTCTCCCAGGCCGATCTGCGCGCCGAGGCGCTGCTGCGCGAGGAACTCTCCCGCGCCCGGCCCCGCTTCGCCTTCCTGATGGAGGAGAGCGGAGCCAGCCCGGAACAGGATTGGGAATGGCGCTGGGTGGTCGATCCGCTGGATGGCACGACCAATTTCCTGCACGGCATCCCGCATTGGGCGATCTCGATCGCGATCGAGCACCGCCTGCCCGACGGCGGGTCGGAGCTGGTCGCGGGCGTGGTCTACAACCCGCCGACCGATGAGCTGTTCTGGGCCGAGAAGGGGGCGGGCGCCTTCCTCAACGACCGGCGCCTGCGCGTCTCGGGCCGGCGGGAGCTGCGCGAGGCCCTGTTTGCGACCGGCATTCCCTTCGCCTCGGTCCCGCGCAAGCCCGAGTTCCTGGCCATCCTCTCGCGCATCATGCCGCAGGTGGCCGGGGTGCGCCGCTTCGGCTCGGCCGCGCTCGACCTCGCCTGGGTCGCCGCCGGCCGCTATGACGGCTTCTGGGAACTCGGCCTCAACCGCTGGGATATCGGCGCGGGCCTGCTGCTGGTGCGGGAAGCGGGCGGCTTCGTCACCGACCCCGAAGGAGAGGACCCCTACGCCTCGGGCGATGTGGTGGCGGGCAATCCGGCCCTGCAGCCCCGTCTGCGCGAGATCGTGGCCGAAGGCATCGCCGCCGCACGGGCGCGGTCACAGCCCCGCGCCACGCGGCCGGCTTGAAGGCCCGGCATGGATCGCCGCACCCTCATCCTGCTGTCGGCCCTGCTGGCCTCCCCCTCCGGCTCTGCCGCCCCAGCTCCCGCACTGCTGGCGCTGCCGGGCGGCGGCTGGCGCATCCCTCTCGCGCCCGAGGCCGAGACGATCCCACCCGCCCTTCTCCAGCCCCTGGCCGAACTCGGCGGCCGCCTGGCCGAGGAGCTGCCGGGTCGCGTCACCCTCCTCAGCCATGCCACCGGGCCCGGGCTCGATCCCTCCTTCACCCGCCGGCTGGCGCTGCGCCGCGCCTTGGCGGTGGAGGCGGCGCTCGTCGCCGGGGGCCTGCCGCGGGAGAGGATCGACCTCCGCCCGCTCGGCCGCGCCACGGGGCTCGATGCGGTCGATATCCTACCCCCCGGGGCAAGGGTGGCCTGAGGCAGGGCTCCCTTCCCGGCCGGGAGCAAGGCATCGGGGCGGGAGGCGCCCCGCCTTCACCCCTTCGACCCCGCTGCTGTGCGGCGGCCATTCTGCTCTATACCCTCACGGGATGACCAGCCCCGACCGTTACCTGCTGCGCATGGGCGCCTTCCTCGCGGTGGTGCTGCTGGTGGCGGCCCTGCTTGCCGGGCCGCTGGCCCGTGCCTTCGCCGCCAATCCGCTGCTCAATGGCCTCATCCTCGGCGTGATGCTGGCCGGCATCGGCTGGAATATCCGGCAGGTGCTGCTGCTGCGGCCCGAGGTCGCCTGGGTTGAGGCCTTCTCGGCCATGCGCTCAGGCGCCCGCGCGCCGGAGGCGCCGCGGCTGCTTGCCCCCATGGCGATGATGTTCGCCGCCCGCGCGACCGACCGCCTCGCCCTCTCTGCCCCCGCCATGCGCGGGGTGCTCGATGGCATCGCCTCGCGCCTCGACGAATCGCGCGAGATTTCGCGCTACGCGACCGGCCTTCTCGTCTTCCTCGGCCTGCTCGGCACCTTCTGGGGCCTGCTGCTGACGCTCGCTTCGGTCTCGGAGGTGCTGGCGGCGACCGAACCCGGACTCGCCGCGCCCGAGGCGCTGTTCTCCCGCCTCATCGCCGGGCTCTCGGCGCCGCTGTCGGGCATGGCGGTCGCCTTCTCCTCTTCGCTGCTCGGGCTCGCGGGGGCGATCGTGCTCGGCTTTCTCGACCTCACGGCGGGGCAGGCGCAAGCGCGCTTCTACCACGAGCTCGAGGAATGGCTGGCCACCCGCACCCGGCTCTCGACAGCGGGCGGGGCGGAGGCCGAGGGCACGGCCGCGATCGCCGATGAGCTGGCCGAGGCGGTGGCGCTGCTGCGCGAGCTCGCGCTGCGCGAGGCCGGGCGGGAGGAGCGGCTGGCCGCGATCGAGGCGCAGCTCGCCCGCATCGCCGAGGAGCTGCCGCAGGGCCGGGCCCATGCCACCGCCGAGCTGGTGGCGGAGCTGCGCCGGCTTTCGCAGCAGCTGGCGCTGCGGCCATGATCCGCGGCCGGCTGCGCGGCGGGGCCGGGGCGGGGGCGGGCTATCAGGCCTGGCCCGGCTATGTCGATGCGCTCTCCTCCCTGCTGATGCTGATCACCTTCGTGCTGCTCGCCTTCG
>JANWYF010000001.1 GCA_025057055.1 Rhodovarius sp.
TGCTCGCCCGGCTGGTCGCCATCCCCTCCACCTCGCAGGAGCCGGGGCAGGAGGCGGCGCTCGAAGCCTATCTGACCGAGGGGCTTCGGCCCTGGCTCGAGCGGCTGGGCTTTGCGGTCGGGATCCATCCCAACCCCGTGCCCGGCTTCGGCCCGATCCTGGTCGGTCGGCGGATCGAAGACCCCTCCCGCCCCACCATCCTGCTCTATGGCCACGGCGATACCGTGCGCGGGCTGGAGGAACAGTGGTCCGCAGGGCTTCACCCCTGGCGTCTGACCGCGCGCGATGGCCTGTGGTACGGGCGCGGCAGCGCCGACAACAAGGGTCAGCACGCGCTCAACCTGCTGGCGCTGGAATGCGCGCTGGCCGCACGCGGCGGCCGGCTGGGCGCCAATGTCATCGTCCTGATCGAGACGGCCGAGGAACGCGGCAGCCGCGGCCTCTGGGAGTTCGTGGCCGGCCACCGCGAGCTGCTGGCCGCCGATGCGCTGATCGCCTCCGACGGCCCGCGGGTGATGCCGGAGGTGCCGACCATCGCCACCGGCACCCGCGGCACCTTCCACTTCGACTTGGTGGTCAGGCTGCGGTCAGGCGGGGTGCATTCCGGACATTGGGGCGGGCTGACGCGTGACCCCGCGATCCTGCTCGCCCATGCGCTGGCCAGCCTGATGGACCGGAACGGCCGCATCCTGCTGCGCGACTGGCTGCCCGCCCAGGGCGTGCCGGCAGCGGTCAAGGCGGTGCTCGCCGGCTGCCCCGTGGGCGGCGGGGGCGATGCCGCCAGCATCGACGAGGGCTGGGGCGAACCGGGCCTGACCCCGGCCGAGAAGATCTACGGCTGGAACAGCCTGATCGTGCTCGCCATGATCTCGGGCCGGCCGGAGAACCCGGTCAATGCCGTGGCCCCGGATGCGCGCGCGCATTGCCAGATCCGCTACACGGTCGATACCGACCCGGCCGTCTTCGTCCCGGCCCTTGAGCGCCATCTGGCCGCCCACGGCCTGGCCGAGTGGGTGAAGGTCGAAAATGCGGGGATCCGCATGCCGGCCTCGCGCACCGCACCGGATCATCCCTGGGTGCGGTTTGCCGCCGAGAGCATGGAAAAGAGCCTCGGCCGGCGGGTCCAGATCATCCCCAACGCCTCGGGCGGGCTGCCGGGGCACGTCTTCGTAGAACAGCTCGGCCTGCCGCTCGTTTGGATCCCGCACAGCTACAACGGATGCCGCCAGCACGGTCCGGATGAGCATGTGATCCCGGCCATCCTGCGCGAAGGCCTGCTCGCCTTCACCGGCATCTGGTGGGACCTCGGCGACAAGCTCTGACCCGACCCCACCGGCCGGCCCCCGCGCACCGGTCCGCTTCCGGAGCGCCTGGCCTATAGCCAGCCCTTGCGCCGGAAATAGAGCACGGGCAGCACGGCCGCGAGCACCATCAAGAGCAGCGAGAGCGGATAGCCGAAGGTCCAGGACAGCTCCGGCATGTGTTCGAAGTTCATGCCGTAGATGCTGGCGATCAGGGTGGGCGGCATCAGCGCGACCGAGACCACGGTGAAGGTCTTGATGATGCCGGACTGGTCGACATTGATGATGCCAAGCACCGCATCGAGCAGGAAAGTCGCGCGGTTGTTGAGGAAGTTGGCATGCTCGACCAGGCTGCGCACATCGCGCACCAGGGTCTTGATGCTGCCCTGGTTTTCCTTGCGGATCGCACTCGCCTTCTCCGCCCCGACGAAGGTGAGGATGCGGGAGAGTCCGAGCAAGGTCTCCGATGCGCGGGCGGTGATTTCACCGACCTGGCCCAGCGTGACCAGCACCGCCCGCAGTGCGGCGCCGCGGTCGGTGGCGCGCAGCTTCGCATCGGCCGCCTTGAAGGCCGAGGTGCTGGCGCGGTCGAGGTCGCTGCCGACGCGCTCCAGGATATCGGCCAGCCGGTCGACGATCTGCTCGAAGAGGTGCAGCATCGCCGCATCGGGGCTGGCCAGCAGCCCCGGCGCCCGCTGGCAGCGCGCGGCGAAGGTTGGGAAGGCCTTGGGCGTGGCGTGGCGGACCGTCACCAGCGCCGCCGGCGTCAACACGAAGGTGATCGGGGCGGAGGCGAAATCCCCAGTCTCGATGCCGTAGAGGAAATTGGCGGTCAGGAACAGCGCCTCGCCCTCCTTGTAGAGGCGGGAGGAGCTTTCGATCTCCGCCATCTCCTCGCGCGTGGGCAGCTCGATGGCCAGCGCGCGCTGCACCAGCGCCGCCTCCTCCGGCCGAGGGTTGCAGAGGTCGATCCAGACCGCACCGGCCAGATCCTCGGCCGTGGCGATCGCATCGCGCAGCAGGAGCTGCCCGTTTTCGACGGCATAGGCGGTGATCATGGCGGGCGGGAGCTCCCGGCGGTTCTCGGGTGCCGCTCTTTAGACCCGGGCCGGGCCTGCTGTCACCCCGGCAGCGGCAGGCCGAAGGCGCGGGCGACGGCGGGGAAATCCTCCGCCACCGGATGGGTGCCGGCCGGGCGCGTGCCATCCTGCGGCCGCACCAGCTGGCAGGTCGCCATGCCGGCCTGCCGCGCGGCGTCGAGTTCGGCTGCGACATCGGACAGGAAGAGGATCCCCTCCGGCGGCTCGGCGAGCGCGGCGGCGATGCGGGCATAGCTCGCGGCCTCCCGCTTCGGGCCCATGCGCGTGTCGAAGAAAGCGCGGAAGAGGGGGCGCAGATCGCCGGCGATGGAATGGCCGAAGAGCAGGCGCTGCGCCTCCTCGCTGCCCGAGGAGAAGACCGCCAGCCCGATGCCTGCGGCATGCCAAGCGGCCAGGCAGGGGGCGACATCGGGCCAGAGATGGCCCTTAAGCCGGCCCTCGGCGTAGCCGGCGCGCCAGATCATCCCCTGCAGGGTCTTGAGCGGCGTGACCTTGGCATCCTCTGCCATCCAGGCCTGCAGCGCGGCCAGCGGGGGGCGGCCGGGGGCGAGTGCCGCCACCTCCTCGAGCAGCCGGGCCACCTCGGGTTCGCTGCCATGCGCGGCCAGAAACCCCTCCATCGCCTCGGCGGCGAAGGGAAAGAGCGTCTCCTGGACGAAGGCGATCGAGGTCGTGGTGCCCTCGATGTCCGTCAGCACGAGCCGGGGCGGCATCGCCCCCTCAGAACGGCTCGGCGCGATCGTCGCGCAGCAGGCGGCGGAAGGCGGCCTTGCTGCGGTCATGGCCGGTCACCGCATCAGCCAGCGCATCGAGCCAGCCGGAGAACCAGGCACGCCCCCAATCACCGGTGTGGGCCATCGGGTTTTCCAGCACCGATCGGCCCTCGGCGAAGGCGCGGCGGCCGGCCACATAGGCATCATCGGTGACGAACTCGTCGTTCGGATCCTCGAGCTCGGGCATGAGGGTTTCTGGCACGCCGCGCCCTCGCCGCCAAGCGCTGCGGACGCATGGCGCGTGCCGGCGGCGCAACACTCTGGTAGAAGGAGAGATGGGGGCGCGCGCGGCCCGGGTCCGCCGCGCATCCCCGGCTGCCGCGCCGGCCCATTGGGGGGTGGGTGGCGAAGGCGGCGAAGAGGGGGTCTGGCCATCGGGGGATAGGCCATGGCAGGGGATGGCATGCGCGGGGTTCTGCCGCGCCGGGTGTTGCCGGCGCTGCCGCTGATGCTGGCCGGGCTGGTCTCGGGCTGCGGCGGGAGCGGGCGGCCGGCGGGCATCTCTGGGGTTCCGGGCTATAGCGGGGATGAGCTGCTGAGCTGCGTCGCCTATGCCAGGCAGCGCACTGGCCACAGCCTGCGCGGGGATGCCTGGCAGTGGTGGGAGGCGGCGGCGGGCCGCTACCAGCGGACCCGGCGGCCCGCCCCCGGCCATGTCCTGGTCTTTGCCCGCAGCCGGCGTCTGCCGCAGGGCCATGTCGCGGTGGTGCGCCGGGTCATCCACGCGCGGGAGATCCGGGTCGATCACGCCAACTGGGCCACCGCCGGCACCGCCGCCCGCGGCCGCATCGCCGAGGATCAACCGGTGCTCGACGTCTCGCCCCGCAACGACTGGACCGAGGTGCGGGTGTGGTATCCGCCGATTCGGGACTTCGGCACCACCGTCTTCGCCACCCACGGCTTCATCGGCCCGCCGATCGTCATGGCCGCCCGCTGAGGCGGGCTGTCCGTGGCGCGCTGCGGCGAAAGCGCGACCGGCGGGCCGGCGCAGGCGGTAGCGCAGCCGCATCCGGCCCGCCAGGCCCGGGCGCCAGCCC
>JANWYF010000019.1 GCA_025057055.1 Rhodovarius sp.
CGGCAGGCCGAAGAGCTCGGCGCGGGAGCAGACGCTGACCGCCACCACCCGTGCCGCCGGGGGTTCGGTGAAGAAGCGGCGCACCGCCCCTTCGAGCGCCAGCGTCTCCCGCAGGCTGCGCCATTCGTGCCGCTCCAGATCCTCGATGAAGACGGCAAGGATCCCCGGCCGGCGGCCCGAGAGGCGCTCCGCCTGCTCGGCCAGGCGCAGCTTGACCGCCTGGGCGATCTCGTTCTCGCGACCGGCGCGGGCGGCCATGACGAAGACGCTGCCGCTTGCCGGATGGCTGGTCACGGCGAGATGGGCCTCCGGCCCGAACTGGGCGCGCAGGGCGGCGGGCAGGCTGGCCTGGGCCCCGGCCAGCAGCAGCGGATCGAGCTTGAGCACCGCATCGGCGCTGGCATCCTGGCGCCGTTCGGCGGCCAGCATATCGAGGATGCGTCGCTGCAGCGCGGCGAGCTGGGCCTGGGTCTGCACCCCTTCAGGCAGCGTCATTTTCAACAGGTAGCGCCCGGGGTGGCTGGCCAGCCAGGTCTGCAGCTCGGGATGGATCGCATCCATCAGATCGAACCAGGCGCCGCGGTTGAGCGGCCGCCCTTCCTCGGCCGAGACGACGGCGCAGACGACTTCGGCCGCCGCCCCGTCGCGCTCGATCAGCAGGTCATGCGTTGCCCCCTCGAGCAGCCCGTCGAAGCGGACGGCAAATCCGCGGCTGCGCGCCAGGGCGGCGGTGCGGACGAGGTGAAAGAGCGGGATCAGCGTCGCCTCGCCCTGCAGGCCCTCGCGCACCAGGGCACGCAGCCGGGCCCGGGCGGGGCCGGGCAGGGCGGCTGCGAGCTCCGCCACTTCCTGTGCGAAGGCCGCGACGCGACGCTCCGGCGTCCCGGAGGGGCGGGCGCCGGCGGCATCGACCATGCGGGCGAGCATCAGCTCCGCCGCGTGGCGCTGCTGGGCGGCGCGGCCCGCGAAGCTGCGCTCGCGCACCTTGCGGTCGAGGGCGGAGAGGCGGCGGCCCCAGGCCTCGGCGCCGGCAAGGCGCAGGAAGGCACGCAGCGCGGCCGGATCGGGATTGGCGTCGGGCAGCGTCATCGGAACACACCCCCTCTCCCCTCGCACAACGACAGGACGCGGCGGGCGTCAAGCGGGCTTGCGCGAGGCTTTCGATGACAAGCCCGAGACATGATCACCGAATCGGCAGACGCGGCTCGCGCAGCGCAGAGGGGTTTTGCGCCCGGTGGCGCAACAGATGATCGGCGAGCACCAGGGCCAGCATCGCCTCTCCGACCGGCACGGCGCGAATGCCCACGCAGGGGTCGTGCCGGCCGCGGGTGCGGATCTCGGTATCCTCTCCCGCGGCGGTGACGCTGCGCAGGGGGGTGAGGATCGAGCTCGTCGGCTTGACCGCGAAGCGGGCGACAATCGGCTGCCCGGTCGAGATGCCGCCCAAAACCCCGCCGGCATGGTTGGAGAGGAACTCGACCGTGCCATCCGGACGCATGCGCATCTCGTCCGCATTCTCCTCACCGGTCAGCGCGGCGGCGGCGAAGCCCTCGCCGATCTCCACACCCTTGACCGCGTTAATCCCCATCAGCGCGGCGGCGATATCGGCATCGAGCTTGCCATAGACCGGCGCACCGAGGCCGGGGGGCACGCCTTCCGCCACCACCTCGACCACCGCGCCCAGGGAGCTGCCGGCCTTGCGGGCGGCGGCGAGCAGCTGCTCCCAGCGGCGGGCGGCGGCGGCATCGGGGCAGAAGAAGGGGTTGCGCTCGACCTCCGCCCAGTCCCAGGCCTCGCGCGAGATGCGATCACGGCCGAGCTGGATCAGCGCGCCGCGAATCACCACCCCCTCGCCCAGCACCTTGCGCGCGATCGCCCCGGCGGCGACGCGCATCGCCGTCTCCCGCGCGCTGGCCCGGCCACCGCCGCGATAGTCGCGGATGCCGTATTTCCAGGCATAGGTGATGTCGGCATGCCCGGGGCGGAAACTCTGCGCGATCTCGGCATAGTCGCGGGAGCGCTGGTCCTCGTTCGCGATCTCGAGCGCGATCGGGGTGCCGGTGGTCCGCCCCTCGAAGACGCCGGAGAGGATGCGGACCCGGTCGCTCTCCTGCCGCTGGGTGACGAATCTCGACTGGCCTGGGCGGCGGCGGTCGAGATAGGGCTGGATATCGGCCTCGGCCAGCGGGATGCCGGGCGGGCAGCCGTCGACCACGCAGCCGATCGCGGGGCCGTGGCTTTCCCCCCAGGTGGTGACGCGGAAGAGATGGCCGAAGCTGTTGTGCGACATGCGGGCCTTGCAACAGCCGCCCAGAGGGCCGTCAACCCTGGCCGGCGGGCAGAAACATGAACGCCACCGCCGCAACCAGGCAGACCATCGCCGCCAGATAGTTCCAGCGCAGCGCTTCTCCCAGCCAGAGCACGCTGAAGCCGGCGAAGACGGAGAGGGTGATCACCTCCTGCAGGATCTTGAGCTGCTGGCCGGTGAAAGTCCCATATCCGATGCGGTTGGCCGGCACGGCGAGGCAGTATTCGAAAAAGGCGATCCCCCAGGAGACCAGCACGGCCACCCACAGCGGCCAATGCGGCGCCTTGAGGTGGCCATACCAGGCGAAGGTCATGATGATGTTGGAGGCAAGCAGCAGCAGCGGCGTGAGGAGATAAGGGGACATCGGGCCTCTCTGGGTGTCCGGGTTGCCGGGCGGGCGGCGCGGCACGGCGCCGGGGGCGATCCTGGCCCGGCCGGCGGGGCGCGGCCAGCGGCGGTGGCTTGCATGG
>JANWYF010000122.1 GCA_025057055.1 Rhodovarius sp.
GGCGCCAGCGCATCCGCCAGGCCGCCAGCTCCGCCCTCAGCCCATGGCGGCCCTCACCCGCCGGCAGAGAGCCCCCAGAGATCAGCCAGCCCCCAGCCCAAGATCCGCAGACCATGCTTCACGCCACATCGCTACCTGTCGCGCCGCCACATCACCCACCAAGAGAGCTTCCCAAACGCCGCACCACGGCAGCCGCCCTGGTCCCTCTCGCCTGCGAAGCGGAGTTGCGGAGGAGATGGCTAGACCGAGAGGAACTCCACCCCCTCCCCCTCGAAAATCCCGCAGGTGAGGGGGCCGCCATAGACCGCACCGGTGTCCAGATTGATCCGGTTGTGATGGCGTTCGGGCCGGCGCGACCGCGTCGGTGTATGCCCATGGACGATGATCGCGCCGTGATCGGCATCGCTGTCGAGGAAGGGGCGGCGAATGCGCAGCAGATCCTCGGGCGCCTGCGCCGCGATCGGCACCCCGGGGCGGATCCCGGCATGCACGAACAGATAGGGCCCGGCCCGATGCATCAGACGCAGGCCGCGCATCCAAGCGATATGCGCAGGCGGCAGCCGCCAGGTCGATCGCGGCCCGTAAGGATCCAGCCCCCAGGAGCGCAGCGCCGCATCGCCGCCATAGGCGAGCCAGTCGGCGCAGGCCGCCCCGTCCCCGTCGAGGGCGGCGAGCGCCGTCGCCTCGTGATTGCCCATCAGGTTCACGCAGGGCAGATCGCAGCCGATCAGATAGGCGACGACCCCGGCCGAATCCGGACCGCGGTCGATATAGTCGCCCAGGTGGATGATGCTGGCGCACCGGCAGGGGCGGGCTGCCAGGTCGGCACGGATCTCGGCATGCAGGGCGCGCAGCCGGTCAAGGCAGCCGTGGATGTCCCCGATCGCGTAGATGCGCTCGCCAGGCGGCAGCATCGGCGCCCTCGCGCCCTCCTTCATTGGGCCCGGGCGCTGGCCTCGCTGCGGGTGTTGCCGGCCCGCTGGGCCAGGGCAGCGGCCATGAAATCGTCAAGGTCCCCATCCAGCACCGCCTGCGGGTTGCCCTTCTCCAGGTTGGTGCGCAGATCCTTGACCAGCTGATAGGGCTGCAGGACGTAGTTGCGGATCTGGTGCCCCCAGCCGATGTCGGTCTTGCTCGCCTCGGCGGCGGCGGCGGCGGCCTCCCGCTTCTTGAGCTCAAGCTCGTAAAGCCGTGCCTTGAGCATCCGCATCGCGATGTCGCGGTTGCGGTGCTGGCTGCGGTCCTGGGTGCAGGCCACCACGATACCGGTCGGGATATGGGTGAAGCGCACCCCGGATTCGGTCTTGTTCACATGCTGCCCCCCGGCGCCCGAGGAGCGGAAGGTATCGACCTTGAGGTCGGCGGGGTTGATCTCGATCTCGATGTTGTCGTCCACCACCGGGTAGACGAAGACGGAGGCGAAGCTGGTCTGCCGCCGCGCCGCCGCATCGAAGGGGCTGATGCGCACCAGCCGGTGCACCCCGCTCTCGGTCTTGAGCCAACCATAGGCATAAGGGCCCGAGACGAGGATGGTCGCGGATTTCACCCCGGCCTGCTCGCCGGGCGATTCTTCGGTCAGCGTGACCTTGTAGCCGTGGTGTTCGGCCCAGCGCATGTACATGCGCAGCAGCATCTGGGCCCAGTCCTGCGCCTCGGTCCCGCCGGCGCCGGCATTGACCTCGAGGTAGCAGTCATTGGCATCCGCCTCGCCGGAGAGCAGGCTTTCGATCTCGCGCCGTTTGGCCTCCTCGGCCAGGCGGCGCAGATCCTCCACCGCCGCATCGGCGGTCGCCTCATCCCCTTCGGCCTCGGCAAGCTCGATCAGCTCGAGCGCATCGCGCACCGCCGCCTCCAGCTTCCGCAGGCCGGAGATCTGCGCATCAAGGCGGGTGCGTTCGCGCATCACCTTTTGCGCCTCGGCCGGGTCGTTCCACAGGCCCGGATCCTCGGCGCGGGCGTTCAGCTCCGCAAGGCGGCGCAGCGCGGCATCCCAGTCAAAGATGCCTCCTCAGCAGACTCACCGAAGCGGTGATCTGCTCGTGCAGTTGGGCAGCATCGGCTCGCATGGCACGGTTCTATCCAGGATCAGGGGCGGCGGGGCAAGCCGCCCCGCCGCAGGGCTGTCATCGACGCCACCAGCCGCGTTTGCGCGGCACGTCGGTCAGCGCATCGACCAGCACCGGCTGCACGGGCGGTCCGACCACCGGGCCGCTGTCGGCCGGCTCGGGCGGCGGGGGGGACGCCGCGACCGCTGCCGGGGCAGCTTCGGGCGCAGGGGGTGATTCGGCCGAACCGCCCACCGCCTGCCCCGCGGCGGGGGCCGGGCCGGCGGCCGCGACCTCGGCCGGGGCGGCGTCGACCGGCGCTGGCGAGGGCGGAGGCTCCGCCGCTGGCTCGGCCCGGCTGGGCTGCGGCAGGGCGGGGGCTGCGGCCTCCCCTGACGGGCCGCTGCTGCTGCGGGCGCTGCGCGCCGCGGCCTCCTCGGCTGCCCGTTCCGCCGCCTCCATGGCCGCGATCACCGGATCGATATCGGCCGCGAAGGGATCGGCGGGGGTGGGGCCGACATAGAAAGGCACCGCGCCCGAGGCGGCTTCGGCCGCTGCCGCGCCGGCCTGCCCGGCCATGGGCTCGAGCGTGCTGCCCTCGCGCCGGCGGCGCCCACCGCGGCGGCCGCGGCGGCGGCGCGGGCGTTCCTGCCCCTCCTCGGTGGCGATCGGTGCCTCGCCGGCGGCGGTCGGCTCTTCCTCGCCCTCCTCCTCGCCGGCGGCGGGCTGGGCGATGGGGGCGGAGGCCTCCCCGGCGGCCTCGGTTGCTGTCTCGGCCGCGCCCGGCCCCTCACCGGCTTGCGCCGGCGGCGCTGAGGCCTCGGTCGAACGACGGCGGCGGCGGCGGCGGCGGCGGCGGCGCTCCTGGCCCTCCGCCTGGGCCCCAGCGAGGGGCGCCGCCTCGCTCTCCCCCGGCTCGCCCGCTGCCTCGGCCGCCTCATCCTCCTCGGCCTCGGTCGGCGGCGGCAGGGCCAGGGTATCGATGCGGATGGCGGGCGGCTGGCTCCGCTCCTCCTGCGCCGGGCGCTGATCCGCGGCGCGCAGCCGTTCGAGCTTGTGCGTCAGATGGGGCGGCAGCGCCTCGGCCACGCTGAACTGCATCAGCATCCCAAAGCGCTCCTCGATCTGGTTGAGGCGGTCGCGCTTGCGGTTGAGCAGATACATCGCGACCTCGGGCCGCACATGCACCAGCACCTCGGCAGCGCGGCGCTTTGCTCCCTCTTCCTCAAGGGCGCGCAGCACCTGGATCGCCGCGCTCTCGGGGCTGCGCACCACGCCCCGGCCCTGGCAATGGGGGCAGGTCTGGAAGGTCTGCTCCATCAGGCTCGGGCGCAGCCGCTGCCGGCTCATCTCGAGCAGGCCGAAATGGCTGATCCGCCCGACCTGGATCCGCGCGCGGTCGTTCTTCAGCGCCTCCTTCAGGCGCTTCTCGACCGCCGCGTTGTTCTTGGGCGACTCCATGTCGATGAAGTCGATGACGATCAGCCCGGCGAGGTCGCGCAGGCGCAGCTGCCGGGCGATCTCTTCGGCCGCCTCGAGGTTGGTGCGCAGCGCCGTATCCTCGATGTTGCGTTCGCGCGTGGAACGGCCGGAGTTGACGTCGATCGCAACCAGCGCCTCGGTCTGGTGGATCACGATCGTGCCGCCCGACTTGAGCGGCACGACCTGGTTGTGCATCGCCTCGAGCTGCTGTTCGACGCCGTAGCGGGCGAACAGCGGCATCGGTCCGTCGCGGTAGAGCTGAACCTTGCGCACCGCCTCCGGCATCAGCATGCGCATGACGTCGCGCACCTGGTTGTAGGCCTCCTCGCCCTCGACCAGGATCTCGTCGACATCGCGCGCATAGCCGTCGCGGATCGCGCGTTTGATCAGGTCCGCCTCCTGATAGATCAGCGCCGGCGCCACGCTGGCCAGGGTCCTTTCGCGGATCGAATCCCACAGCCTGAGCAGCGCCTCGCAGTCGCGGCGGATCTCGGCCTTCGGTCGCTGCGCCCCGGCGGTGCGGATGATCAGCGACATGCCGGGCGGCAGGTCGAGCTCGTCGATCACCTCCCGCAGGCGGCGCCGATCGGCGAGCGAGGTGATCTTGCGCGACACCCCCCCGCCGCGCGGGGTGTTGGGCATCAGCACCGAGAAGCGGCCGGCGAGCGAGATGTAGGTGGTCAGCGCAGCCCCCTTGCCGCCGCGCTCCTCCTTGACGACCTGCACCAGCATGATCTGCCGGCGCTTGATCACCTCCTGGATCTTGTAGTTGCGCAGAAAGCGCGGCGGCACCCGCCGGCCGATCCGTTCCTCGGCCAGATCTTCCTCATCCTCCTCCACCGCGCCGAACTCGGCGTCCGAGGCCTCCTCCTCGGCTGC
>JANWYF010000149.1 GCA_025057055.1 Rhodovarius sp.
CATCTTCACCCCGCATCCGCAGTGTCTCATCGTCATGCCCACGCTGCGCACACAAGCGGGGCAGACGGCGGTCCGGCTCGCGGCCTTTGAGGCTTGAGCCCGCCGCCCATCGGCCCCTGCGGGCGAAGCAAGGCAGGGTGCGTCCAGGTCCACCGCCCATTCTTCGGGGGGCGCGGGGGCGAAGATGCGCCACACGCCATCCTGCGCACGCCGCGGCTGGAAAGATGCGCAGCCGCCTGCTCGACAGCCTGGCCTGTTCATCCGCGGGGGGCAGCACGCCGAATGAGGCCCGCTGCCGCCCAGGCCGCCTTCCTCGCACAGCCCCTCTCGGTGGGCATGCGCCCTCCGCGTCGTCTGCGGCTGGTTCCCGCGCGCGGCAGGGGCGGCGGCGTGCTCTGGCCCCGGCTGGGGTCAGCGCTCCAGCCGCACCCCTTCGGTGTGCAGCGTATAGGCGCTGCGCTGGAAATAGGTGTTGAGGATGATGGCAGATGCCACCGCAAGCGCGGCTGCGGCAAGGAATCCGGTCATCACGGAACGCATGGCGCTGGCCTCCTCAGGTTTTTCTTGCGGGAAGTTTATGCAGCAGCCGCGCCGCCTCCGCCAAGTCCTCGGGTGTGTTGGCGTTGAAGAAGGGATCGACCGGTTCCGCCGGCCATTCCGCCTGGGCAATGCCATGCCGCGCCGTCCAGCGGTCGATCTTGCGTTCGCCACCGACCAGGGCGGCGCGCAGATCCTCGCGCAGGGCAACGCTCCAGAGGGCGTTGGGAGGATGGGTGCGGCCGCCGCTCGCCGCGCAGGAGAGGGGCGCCCCCGCCACCTCGCGCGCTGCATGCAGGCGCGCGACGTAATCAGCCGGCAGGAAGGGGCTGTCGCCGCTCGCGGTCACGACGAAGGGCGCGCCCTGGGCGGCGGCCCAGTCCATCGCGGCCAGGATGCCGGCGAGCGGGCCGATGAAGCCCTCCACCGGGTCGGGCAGCACCGGCAGGCCCCAGGCTGCAAAGCGCCCGGGATCGCCATTGGCGTTGAGCGCGACGGCAGCGACCTGCGGGCGCAGCGCCTCGAGCACCCAGTCAAGCAGCGGCCGGCCGGCAAGCGGACAGAGCGGCTTGTCACCCCCGCCCATGCGCCGCGCCAGCCCCCCGGCGAGCACCACCGCCAAGGTATCGGCGCGCATCCGTCAGCCCTCCTCGGCGGCGGCTTCCGCCTCCCGGCTGTTCTTGCGCCAGTGCTTGGCGCTCTCCTCCGGCACATAGGCGAGGTCGGCATCGAAGACGATGCGCTCCTCCCCCGCCAGGGCGACGAAGCGCTTGCCGCGGCAGCGGCCGATCAGGGTCAGCTTCGCCTCCCGCGCCAGCTCCACGCCCCAGGCGGTGAAGCCGGAGCGTGAGACGAGGATGGGTATGCCCATCCGCACGGTCTTGATCACCATCTCGCTGGTCAGCCGGCCGGTGGTGTAGAAGGTCTTGTCGTGGCCCGAGACGCCGTGGCGGAACATCCAGCCGGCGATCTTGTCCACGGCGTTGTGGCGGCCGACATCCTCCATGTAGACGATCGGCTGATCGCCCTGGCAGAGCGCACAGCCGTGGATCGCCCCCGCCTCCAGATAGAGGCTCGGCAGCGTGTTGATCCGGTGCAGCAGGCGGTAGAGTTGGCTGGTCGCGATCCGCGCCTCGGGATTGAGCTTGACCTGGGCGAAACCTTCCATGAGGTCGCCGAACGCCGTGCCCTGGGCGCAGCCGCTGGTCAGCGTCTTCTTGCGCAGCTTTTCCTCGAAATCGGTCCGGGTGGGGGTGCGCACCACCACCACGCCCAGATCCTCGTCGTATTCGATCGCCTCGACGACGGCATCCGGCGCCAGCATGCCCTGGTTGAGCAGATAGCCGACGGCGAGATCCTCCGGCCGGTCGAGGATCGTCATCATCGTCACGATCTCCTGCCCGTTGAGGTAGAGGGTGAGCGGGCGTTCGACCGTGACCGCGGTCTCCACCGTCGCGCCGGTGTGATCGATGCCGCGCACGCGCCGCGTCAGCCGCGGGTCGGAGGGGTCGGGCTGCACCAGAAGAGCGTCCATGCCGGGAATCTCGGCCTGTTGCCGGGCCGTGCAAGCCCGCGAGCCCGCGGCGGTGGGCGCGGCCTGCAGCGCCCGGGCGCCGCCCCCTCGGCCCCCATCGCGCCCGCGCGCATGAGACGGCTTTTCCACACGCGGAGGTTGCAAATCCCGCCGGATCACGCCATGAAGCGGCGGCTGCCCAAAACCGGGTTCCATGCCGATCGAGACCCTGATCCGCACGCTCTGGCGCTGGCGCTGGCGGCTTTGCCTGGCCGCGCTGCTGCTCTGGCTGCCGCTCCTCGCGCTGGTCTGGTCCTGGCCGCGCTCCTATGTGGCCGAGGCGGTGGTCGCCCCGGCCGAGACGACCAGCATGGCGGCCTCCGCCCTGCTGGCCCCTGGCATCAATGTCCAGGCCGGCCTGTTCGACACGCGCCCGGGCGGCAATTTCGGCGTCTACCTGGCGGCGCTGCGCAGCGCCGAGGCAGCGCGGATGCTGACCGAACGGACCGCGGTGATCGACCAGCTCACCCGGCAGCGGGCCGAGGGGCCGGTCGGCTGGCTGCGCCGCCTGCTCGGCCTGCGCATTCAGGCCGATCTCGACGATGTGCGCCGGATGCTGGAGCGGCGCCTGGCCGTCACCCAGGACAGCGCGGCGCTCACCTGGACCATCAGCCTGCCCTGGCGCGACCGCGAGGCGGCCGAGACCATGCTCGCCCTGCTGCACGCGCATGCCGAGGCCAAGGTGCGCGCCGATCTGGCCGAGATGGCACGGCGGCGCATCGCGGCACTTGAGGCGCGCATCGCCGCCGAGCGCGACGCCTATCTGCGCAGCGCCATGTTCGACCTTCTGGCCCAGCAGCAACGCGCCGCCCTGGTGGTGGCGGCGGATGAGGCGGTGGCGGCACGCCTGGTTTCGGCCCCGATGGTCGAGCTGCGGCCAAGCCAGCCCAACCGGCCCCTGCTCACCCTGCTCCTGGTCCTGGCGGTGCCTGCCTTCTGCGCCATGGCCGCGGCGACCCTGGCCGTCTTGCGCGCGGCACCCCATCCCGCCCTGCCGTGACGCCGGCAGGGCCGGCTCTGCTGCCCCTGCTTGCCGCTGCGGCGGGCCTCGCAGCGGCTGCCCTGCAATGGGCCGGGGCGCTCAAGACCACTCCCGTCTTGGCCTGGCTGCCGGCGGATGCAACGCTGCTCGCCGCCGGGCTTCTGTTCCTGCTGCTGCCTCCCCTCCTGGCCGCCGGCGGCTGGCGGATTTCCCCCAGCGTATTGCCGCCGCTGCTTGCCGCGGCCGCCCTGTGGCTGTGGTGGTGCTTGGCGGCGCTGTGGTCTCCCGCCGGGCCGGCGGCCGAGGCCAAGCTGCTTGCCCTGCTGGGCGCCGGACCGGCCATGCTGCTGGCCGGCCTCGCCGTGGGCGGGGATGGCCGGGCGCGCGCAGGCCTGGCCTTCGGCGTGCTGGTGGTGGGCAGCGCGGTCGGCGCGGGCACCGCCTGGGGCATCGCGACCGACGGTGTGGTGCTCGGCGGCCGCCTGGGTGAGGATCCGACCCGCATCCGCGTCGCCTATCAGCTGGCCGGTCTTGCGATTGCGACCGCGGGCGGGGTGGCGGCGCTGCGGCTCGCCATGGCGCGCGGCCCGGCCCGGCTGTTCTGGCTCTTGCTGCTCTTGGCGCTTGCCGCGGCGGTGGTGCTTCCCGGGGGGCGGGCGGCGCTGCTTGCCATGGGGGCGGTGGTCTTCGCGGTGCCGGTGCTGTTCTGGCTGCTCGGCGGGCGGCCCTGGCCGGCCCTACTGTGGGGCGGGCTGGTGCTTGCCCTCGGCCTGGCCGCCGCCGCCTCTCTCGCCTCGGATGCGACCTGGGCGGCGGGGCTGCGCAGCCTCGAGCGGCTGCTCACCCCGCCCGGCGGGGGAGAGGAGGAGCGCTGGCAGCTCTGGGCCGATGCGCTGCGCCTCTCCGGCATCCTCGGCATAGGGCCTGGCGCCTTTCCGGTGGCCGCGGGCTTTGGCGACCATCGCGGCATGCATCCGCACAACCACGGGCTGGAGGCGCTGGTCGAAGGCGGCGTGCCCGGGCTCGCCCTGTGGCTCGCCGCCTTCGGCGGCGGGCTTCTCCTGCTGCTGCTGCGGGCCCGGCGCCTCGGCCCGGAGCGGGCGGCGCTGCTCCTCGCCCTGGTCCTGCCGCAGGCGATCACGGTCATGGTCTCGACCGATCTCGGCAACCGGATGGCCTGGTTCGCCCTCGGGCTTGCCCTCTCGGCCGGTGTGGAGCGGGCGCGTGTATAGGCGCTGGGGCAAGCGAGCCTTCGATGTGCTGGGGGCGGCCCTCGGCCTGATCCTGGCAGCCCCCCTGCTGGTCCTGGCCGCGGCCGCGATCCGGCTGAGCATGGGTCCGCCCGTGCTCTTCCGCCAGGAGCGGGCCGGCCTGCACGGGCGGCCCTTCCTGCTGCTCAAGCTGCGCAGCATGCGGCCCGGCCCGGGCGAGGATGCCGAACGCCTCACGCCACTTGGCCGCCTGCTGCGCGCGACCGCGATCGATGAGCTGCCACAGCTGATCAATGTCCTGCGGGGGGAGATGAGCCTGGTCGGCCCCCGCCCGCTGCCCCTCTCTTATCTGCCGCTGTTTGACGAACGCCAGCGCCGCAGGCTGGCGGTGCGGCCCGGCCTGTGCGGGCTGGCGCAGGCCGCCGGGCGCAACGCCGTGCCCTGGGCGCGGCGGCTGCGGCTCGACCAGGCCTATCTCCGCCGCATCAGCTTCCGGCGGGACTTGGCGATCATCGCCGCCTGCCTGCGGGTGGTCTTGACCGGCCGCGGCGTCAGCGCCCCGGGCCATGCGACCATGCCGCGCTTTCCCGGCGCGGGCGGATAGGCAGCCATGCCCACGCCGCCGGTCGGCGATCGCCCCGGCCATGCCCGGCGAAGTGGCCAGCGCGGGGCGGGCGGAACTGCTGCCAGGGCGGCATCGCCGGGCGGGAGTGGCCGGGCCTGAAGCTCGGTCCCGCCCTCCGCCCGTCCGGCCCTGGCGGCCCGCCAGCGGCCCTGCCCGGGCTTGCGGCCAAGCGGCGGCTGGCGCCCTGCACCTCGGCTGCCAGGCCTTGGCCGCCGCCCGCCTGCCTCTGGCGAGGCCCGCGCGTCCGGCAGCGGCCCCAGCGGTGCGGAGCCTCCCTGGCTCCCATGCTGGTGGCGCGGGCGTCAGGCGTCGGCTCGCTGGGTGCCCCAGGCTTGCGGCTGGGCCCGGCCCTCGGCGGGCGGCTCTAGGACCCGGCCGGTGGACGGAACAGCGCCTCGGCCGCGGCCAGAGTCTGACGGTGGCGCGCGAGGGCGGCCTCCGCCCGGGCCAGTTCGGCCCGCAGGGCGGCGAGATGCGCCTCGAAATCCGCCACCGACCAGCCGTCATAGCTGGCCGGGGCGAGGGGCCTTTCGGCACGGCGCGGCGCCTCCTCCTCCATCGGGTCCTGTCCTCCTTTTGACCAGGCGAGCCATCCACCATATAGCAGACCGACCGGCGGCCGGTTCGAACTGCCGCCGCCCGTGCCCGGGTGCGCCGGCGCGGGCCGCGGATATCCTGCGGCGCTCGGCGCGCCGCCCCTGCCGGGCATCTGCCCCGCCGGCCTGACGAGGAACCGCGATGAACCAAGTGCTGATGCCCAAGGCCACCGCCGTGTGGCTGATCGAGAACACCCGCCTGACCTTCGAACAGGTGGCCGATTTCGTCGGCATGCACCCGCTGGAGATCCAGGCCATCGCCGATGGCGAGGTGGCCCAGGGGATCGTGGGCTATGACCCGATCAAGAACAAGATGCTGACGCGCGAGGAGATCGCCCGCTGCGAGGCCGATCCCTCGGCCCGGCTGAGGCTGAGCCCGCCGGCGGTTGAACTGCCGCCGCGCCGCACCAAGGGCCCGCGCTATACCCCGGTCTCCAAGCGGCAGGACAAGCCCGATGCCATCGCCTGGCTCCTGCGCCACCATCCGGAGCTGCCCGAATCAGCGATCGTCGAGCTGCTCGGCACCACCAAGGAGACGATCCGCAAGGTGCGCGACAAGACGCACTGGAACAGCGCCAACATCAAGCCGCGCGATCCGGTGATCCTGGGGCTCTGCACCCAGCAGCAGCTCAACGCCGCACTCGCCGCGGCGGCGGCCAAGGCCGCCCAGGCCAAGGCGCAGGAGCAGGAGCAGCAGCAGGAGGGCTCCGCCACCGGCTAGGGACCTCCGCCCCCTTTTCAGCGGCGCGGCCGTCCATTACTTGCGTGCAATCGCCGGCGTGATGCGACTGGAGGTTGCATGCCGCAGAGCCGCGCCAAGCGTTCCGGGCCCGGGTTCCGCGATGCGGGGCTTGCGCCGCTCCTCATCGGGGAGGCTGCCGCCACCACCGGTGCCGAGGCGCCGCCCGGCCATCTGGGCCACAGGGCGCGGATGCGCCAACGCCTGCTCGCCGCCGGGCCAGAGGCGCTGCTCGATCACGAAATGATCGAGATGACGCTGTTCCTGGCTCTGCCGCGGCGCGATACCAAGCCGCTGGCCCGCGCCCTGCTGGCGCGTTTCGGGGATTTCGCGGGCGTCATCTCCGCCCCGGTGGCCGAGCTGCGGAAGGTGGAAGGCCTGGGCGAGGCAGGCGTGGCGGCGCTCAAGCTCGTGCAGGCGGCAGCCCTGCGCCTCTCCTCCACCGAAATCCGGCGCCTCGACCTGATCAACAATTGGGATCGGTTGGTCGCCCACCTCAATGCCGTGATGGCGCGCGAGCCGGTGGAGCAGTTCCGCGTCCTCTTCCTCGATACCCGCAACCGCCTCCTGGCCGATGAGGTGCAGGCGCGCGGCACGGTCAACCACACCCCCGTCTACCCCAGGGAGGTGGTCAAGCGTGCCCTGGAGCTGCATGCCACCGCGTTGATCCTGGTGCACAACCACCCATCGGGCGATCCGACGCCGAGCCGCGCCGACATCGAGATGACCGAGCAGGTGCGCCTTGCCGCCGAGGTGATGGGCATCGTGCTGCATGATCATGTCATTGTGGGCAAGGGCAGGGTGCTCTCCTTCCGGCGCGAGGGGCTGCTCTGACGCGACGGGGCGGAAGCCCCGGCTGCGGCTGGGGTAGCAGGCGCGGTCGGGCGGGCTCATCGCGCGGCGTCACGCCCCGCGCAGCCACCAGGGCGCTGCAGCCGCCGGGCGCCGCCTACCACAGCTGGTGCCAGGGCCGGCCGGGCCCGGCTGGGCTCGGGCCATCCGCCACCCCGCGATAGGCGGGGCTGGCCGGCGGCGGGCCTTCCGCCCAGCAATCGACGGCGCCCAGGCTGCGGGTACAGAAGGGCGGCGGGGGAGGGGTGGCATCCGGCGCCCGACCGCAATAGGGCAGGTGGCGATCGAGCCGGGCCAGGGAACAGTCCCGCCCCGTGAGGGCGGAGACGGCGAGATCGGGGACTGCCCGCCCCGTCAACGTCAGCGAGGCGACATGGACCGCCCCGGCCGCCACCAGGGCCGGCCCGTCGCAGGCGGCCAGCGGCAGGGCGCAGAGCAGACCGACCAGAGCAGGCAGGCGAGGCAGCTTGCGCGGCACATGACCAACCTGCCCGGCAGCCCTTAACGCTGTCCGAAGCCGTCGCTATAGGGTCCGGATGCCGCTCCGGGGGAAAGCGCCGCGTGCCTGATCTGATCGAGGAGGTCGAGGAGGAACTGCGCCAGGAGCGCCAGCGCGCCCTGTTGCGCCGCTTCGCCGGGCTGGCGGCGGCGGCGGCGCTGCTGGTGCTGGCCGCGGTCGGCGGCTGGCAGGGCTGGCTCTGGTGGGAGGGGCGGCGGGCCGAGGCGGCGGCGAACGCCTACTTGGCGATCTTGCGCGAGGCCGCCCAGGAGGGCGCGGACCTCCCCGCCCTGGCCAGCCGCCTCTCTGCCCTGGCCGAGGAAGCGCCCGCCGGCTATCGCACCCTGGCCCTGCTGCGCGCCGCCGCCCTGGCCGCTGCCGCCGGCGATGTCGAAGGCGCGCTCGGGATGTGGAACCGCCTGGCAGCCGATCGCGGCGCCGATCCGCTCTACCGCGATCTGGCGCTGCTGATGTGGGGGCTGCATGCGCTCTCTCCGGCCCGCGCGGCCGAGGTCGAGGCGCGGTTGGCGGGGCTCGCGGCGGGCGGGCCCTGGCAGGCTTCGGCGCGCGAGCTGCGCGCGATCGCCGCCCTGCTGCGCGGCGATGGCGCGGAGGCACGACGCCGCCTGGCCGAACTGTCGGCCGATGAGCGCGCGCCGGAGGGCATACGCGAACGCGCGCAGCGCCTGCTCGGCGGGCTAGAGGGCTAAGGGATGACCGCCCGGCGCACCCTGCTGCTCGGCGGGGCCTCTGCCCTGCTTGGCGGCTGTGAAACCCTGACCGACCTGGCCGACCGCATCCTGGGCACGCGCAAGACGCCCCTGCCCGGGGAGCGGCGGCCGGTGCTCGCCGGCGTGACGGAGAGCCTGCGCGTCGATCCGGCCGCCGCCCGTCTGCCCATGGTGCTGCCGCCGCCGCGGGTCAACGATTCCTGGCCCCAGGCCGGCGGCCAGGCCGACCACGCGCCGGGTCATCTTGCCCTGCCGCGACCGCTGCGGGAGGTCTGGCGCACCGACATCGGCACCGGCATGGGCTTCCGCCATCGCATGTCGGCCGGGCCGATCGTGGCGGCCGAGACGGTCTTCGCGATGGACGCCTTCGGCTGGGTCAGTGCGCTCGATGCCGGGCGCGGCAGCCGCCGCTGGCAGATCGACACCCGCCCGCGCCAGGAGCGCGACGGCGCGCTGGGCGGCGGCATCGCCTTCGACCAGGGCGTGCTCTATGTCGTGACGGGCCTGCGCGAGGCGCTGGCGATCGAGCCGGCGGACGGGCGCATCCGCTGGCGCGCGCCCCTGCCTGCCCCGGCGCGCGGCGGTCTGGCCGTGGCCGAGGGGCGGCTCTTCGTCGCCACCATCGACAATCAGGTGCTCTGCCTCTCCGCCGAGGATGGCCAGCGCCTGTGGGCTTTCCGTGGGCCGGAGACGACCACGCTGCCCTTCGGCCTGGCCGCGCCGGCGGTCGCGGAGGGCATGGTGGTGGCCGGCCTGCCCTCCGGCGAGGTGACGGCGCTGCGCGTCTCCGACGGCCGGCAGCTCTGGCTCGAGAGCGTGGGGGCGGCGCGCATCGTCGCCGCCTCGATCGCCGAGATGGGGGCGGTGGCGGCCAAGCCGGTGGTCGATCGCGGCCGCGTCTTCGCCGTGGGCATGGGCGGCAGCACCATCTCGCTCGATCTGCGCTCCGGCCGGCGGGTATGGGAACGGCCGGTGGGTGGCTTCCAGCCCGTCGCCTCGGCCGGGGATTGGGTGTTCGTCTGCGGCCGGGACGGCCAGGTGGCGGCCATCATGCGCGAGGAGGGTCGGGTGCGCTGGATCACGGAACTGCCGCTCTACACCGATCCGGCGCGGCGGCGCGGCCTGATCACCTGGGGCCCGCCAACCCTGGCCGGCGGGCGCCTGATCCTGGCCGGCAGCCATGGCGGCCTGGTCGAGCTCGAGGCCGACAGCGGCGAGATCGCCAGCGAAAGCCGGATGCCGGGCGGGGCCCAGCTGCAGCCGGCGGTGGCCAACAACACCCTCTATTACCTCGCCGATAACGGCACGGTGGTGGCCCTGCGCTGAGCCTGCGGGGGCGAGCGCGCAAGGAAGGCCCCGGCCCGCGCAGCGCGCCCAGGGCTCCACCCTGAGCGCGGCGGGGCAGGCGCGGAAGAGGCGCCCACCGCCCGCCGGGGCGGCATTCCGGCAGCTGATCGCGGAGGGCCGGCATCGGCCAGGATCGCCCATCCGCCCTGCGAAGCGCGAGGTCGAGATGTGGCAGCCGCCCCAGGCGCGGCCGCGCTGGCGCTAGCCGTGCTCGCGCAGGGTCCGCCGGGCGATCGCCATCATGTGCACCTCGGTCGGGCCCTCATAGACGCGCATCAGACGCACCTGCTGGGCGAAGAGCTGCAGCGGCAGCTCCTTCGTCATGCCCATCGCGCCATGGGTCTGCATCGCGCGGTCGACGATCTCGGTCGCCATCTCGGTGGCATAGACCTTGACCATGCTGGCGACGTTGCGGACGTCCTCCCCGCGGTCGAGCCGCGCCGCCGCATCTAGCACCATCAGCCGGCAGGCGTGCAGCTTCATCGTGGCCTCCGCGATCCACCACTGGATCGCCTGCCGGTCCGCGAGCGGCACGCCGAAGGTGACGCGCTGCTTGGCGTGGCGGCACATCATCTCGAGCGCGCGGCGGGAGATGCCGATGCAGCGCGCCCCCATCTGCAGCCTGCGCACATTGAGCCGGAGCTGCATCGGCGCATAGCCGGCACCGAGCCCGCCCAGCACATTGCGCGCGGGCACGCGACAGTCCTCGAAGACCAGCTCATAGGTGCGCCGCCCGCCGATCATCGCGATCTCGCGTTCGATGATGAAGCCGGGCGTGCCGCGGTCGACGATGAAGGCGGTCACCCCCTCCTCGCGCTTGCCGGGGCTTGTGCGCGCCATCAGGATGATGAAATCCGCCGCCGGCACGTTGGAGACCCAGATCTTGCGGCCGTTGATCACCCACTCGTCGCCGTCGCGCACGGCCCGCGTGATCATCGCCGAGGGGTCGCCGCCCGCCACCGGCTCGCTGATCGCGATGCAGGATTTCAGCTGCCCGGCGGCGTAGGGGGCGAGGTACTTCGCCTTCTGCTCCTCATTGGCCACCGCCATCAGCATATGGAGGTTGGGGCTGTCGGGGGGGATGGTGAAGGGTGTCACGGTGCGGGCGAGCTCCTCCTCCACCCCCATCAGCGCCACCGCGGGCAGGTTGGCGCCGCCGTATTCCTCGGGGCTTTCCAGCGCCCACAGCCCGAGCTCGCGGCATTTGGCATGCAGCGGGGCCAGCTCCTCCTCGGTCAGGGCGTATTTGCCGCCCTCGGCCTCGCGCTTGAGGATCAGGGGCTCGAGCGGCATCAGCTCCCGCTCGACGAATTTGCGCACCAGATCCTGCAGCATCCGGTGCTCTTCGGTCAGCGTCGAATCGAGCATCGCCGTCACTCCCTGATCAGCAGGCCATCGAGGGCCACCACCCCCTCGCCCTCGGCGCGCACCAGCAGAGGGTTGATCTCCGCCTCGCGCACCTCCGGTGCCATGGCGAGGGCCGAGAAGGCGGCCACCGCCCGCGCCAGCGCCGGGAGATCCCCCCGCGGCAGGTTGCGATAGCCGGAGAGGATGCGCAGCTCCGGGATGTCCGCGATCATCCCGGCGGCCTCTTCCTCCCCGACCGGGGCAAGGCGGACGGCGATGCTGCGCCTCACCTCCGCCATCACGCCGCCCAGCCCCAGGAGCAGCACCGGCCCCACCTCCGGGTCGCGGCGGTAGCCCAGGATCACCTCGGCCAGGCCGCGATGCATGGGCGCAACCAGCACGCCATCGATGCGGGCGGCGGGGAAATGCGCGGCCGCCCGGGCAAGCAGGCTGGCCACGGCCTCCGGGATATCGGCCGTGGCCACCTCGAGGCGGACCATGCCGGCTTCGGTCTTGTGCAGGATGTCGGGCGAGAGCAGCTTGACCGCGGCGGGGCCGGTCAGGCCGGCGGCCTCGGCGGCGCTGCGCACCACCCGCGCCCCGGGATCGGGAATGCCGAGCGCGGCGAAGACCGCCAGGGCCTGCTGCTCATTCAGGCGCGGGCCGGCGGGGATGGCGGGGCGGGGCGGGGCCGGGGGGTCGGTCGGCCTCCGCCAGCGCAGATAGGCGTGCAGCGCATCGGCCGCGCTTTCCGGGGTGCGAAAGGCCGCAATCCCGTGCCGTTCGAACAGCCGCAGCGCCTCCATCGCCTCCGGCGCGCAGAAGACCGCAAGCGGCACCGGCAGCGGCAGGGCCGGGGTGATGTGGGCCAGCGCCCGTTCCGGCCGGCTGCGCGCCGAGGAGCCGAGCACCGCAAGCAGCGCGCCGGCATGCCCGGCATCGGCCAGGGCGCGCAGCGTGGTGCTGAAGGGACCGGGCCCGGAGGCGCCCATCGGCAGATCGACGAGCGGCGCATCACCGATGGCGATCCCCTGGGCGGCCAGCGCTTGGCGCGTCTCTTCGGGCGGGGGGGCCAGCTCCTCGCCCATCAGGCCGAGCCGGTCGATCACCGCGGCCGCCCCGCCGCCGGTCGCCGTCAGCGCGGCGAAGCGGCGCCGGCTGGGCGGGCGGTGGCCGATCACCAGCCGCGCCGTCTCGAACAGGCCCTCGAGCGTTTCGACGCGCAGGATGCCGTGGGCGCGGAAGAAGGCATCGGCCAGCTCATCGGCGCCGAGCATCGCGCCGGTGTGCGACAGCGCGAGCCGCCGGCCGATCTCGCTGCGGCCGAGCTTGTAGGCGATGATCGGCTTGCCCAGCGCATGGCCGCGGCGGGCGGCGGCGGCCAGCCTCTCCCCGTCGCGGAAGGTTTCCAGGAAGAGCAGCACCGCCTCGGTCGCCGGGTCCTCGATCAGCAGCTCCGCGAGCTCGCCCACGGCGAGATCGCATTCATTGCCGACCGAAATCATGCGCGAGAAGCCGATCTCCCGCGCGGCGGCACGCGAGAAGACCGCCCCCATCATGCTTCCGGATTGCGAGATCAGGGCGAGCCGACCCGGGATCATCGCCTCCGCCTCCAGCGCCGCGTTGAGGGTGAGCGGAATGCGGTCGGCCACGGAGATGATGCCGAGGCAATTGGGGCCGAGCAGGCGGATGCCGCCCTGCCGCGCCAGGGCCACGAGCCTCTCCTGCCGGGCGCGGCCGGCCGCATCGGCCTCCGCAAAGCCGGCGCTGAAGATGGTGGCCACCGGGATGCGCTTTTCGATGCAGCCCTCGATTGCTGCCTCGACCGCGGGGGCGGGGACCATGATGAAGGCGTGGTCGATCTCCCCTTCCGCGGCGCGGATGTCGGGCAGGCAGGGGATGCCCATGATCTCCGCCCGGCTCGGATTGACCGGAAGGATCCGCCCACCATAGCCCTCGCGCAGCAGCAGCCGCAGGGCGCGGGAGTTCTCCTTGGCCGGATCGGCCGAAGCGCCGATCAGGGCGATCGCCCGCGGTTGGAAAAGGGCGGAAAACAACCTCTGCTGCGGCAGGGCGCGCGGTGGGGCGTCCATGATGCGGCGGGCGGTCCTCGGGGCCTGGTGGTGACGGCGTCGCGCTGCCCAGCCTGCGCCAGACCGGCCCCCGGCGCAATCGGGCCTGCCCGGTCGGACGATTTTCCCTGGATCGGCCCCGCCCTCTGCGGCAGGCTGGCAATCGATGCTCGATCTGCTGATGGTGCTGCTTCTGCTGGCCGCGGCCGCCCTCTGGCTCGGCCTTCATGTCGGCGTGGCCGGGACTGCGCTGCGCGAGAGGGCGGTGGCCGCCCTGGGCGGGGAGGGGCGCTTCACCCTCGCCTTCTCCGCAGGCTCCATCCTGGCCATCGCGCTGCTCGTCCTCGCCTGGCGGGAGGCGCCGGTGATTCCCCTGTGGGAGGTGCCGGCGTGGCTGCGCTGGCTGATCGCGGCTCTGATGCTGCCGGCCGCGGTGCTCTTTGTCGCCTCCCTCATCGCGGCCAATCCGACCGCGCTCGGCGGCCGCCTGCCGGAGGGCGGGCCGCGCGGCATCACCCGCATCACCCGCCATCCCATGCTGTGGTCCTTCGCGATCTGGGCCGCCTGCCACATCGCGGGCAATGGCGACCTGGCCGGCCTGATCTTCTTCGGCGCCTTCCTGCTCACTGCCCTGCTTGGCATGCCGAGCATCGACCGCAAGCTCGCGCGCCGGCGGCCCGAGCTCTGGCGGGATTTGGCCCCGGCCAGCTCGATCCTGCCCTTCGCCGCCATCCTCGCCGGCCGGACGAGAGCGGATTGGGCCGGGATCGGCTGGCTGGCCCCGGCGGTCGGAGGGGCGCTCTGGCTCGCGCTGCTGCTCTTGCACCGCGACATCTTCGGCGTGCCGGCCATCCTCTGGTAGGGCGGCGGGCGGCGGGCGGCCGGCGGATCGGCGGGGCTTGATCGCGGCCGCGCCCTCCCCCATTCCCTGCGCGCCGCCTGAGCCCGGATGACGCCATGCAGGAAGCCCTGACTGCCGCTGACCTGGACGATTCGCCGCGCGCGCGCATCGCGCGCCTGGTCCTGGAGCCCTGGTTCCAGCGCACGGTGATCGGGCTCATCCTGTTCAACGCCCTCACCCTGGGGCTGGAGACCTCGGCCAGCGTCATGGCGGCGGCCGGGGGGCTGCTGCGGGCCCTCGACCAGCTGCTGCTCGTGCTCTTTTCGGTGGAGCTCGCGCTGCGGATCTATGCCTTCCGCGGCCGCTTCTTCCGCGATCCCTGGGGCCTGTTCGACCTCGCCGTAGTCGCGATCGCCTGGCTGCCCGCCACCGGGCCGCTCTCCGTTCTGCGCGCGCTGCGCGTCTTGCGCGTGCTGCGGCTGATCTCGATGGTGCCGAGCCTGCGGATGGTGGTGGAGGCGATGCTGCGCGCCCTGCCCGGCATGGCCAGCATCGTGCTGCTGATGGCGCTGCTCTTCTACGTCGCGGCGGTGATGGCCACCAAGCTCTTCGGCACGATCATGCCCGACCGCTTCGGCACGCTGGGCGACAGCCTGTTCACCCTCTTCCAGCTGATGACGCTGGAATCCTGGGCCGAGGCCACGGCGCGTCCGGTCATGGAACAGGCGCCCATGGCCTGGCTGTTCTTCGTGCCCTTCATCCTGATTGCGACCTTCGTGGTGCTGAACCTGTTCATCGGCGTCATCGTCGACAGCATCCAGAGCCTGCGCGCGCGCGAGCCGAGCGCCGATGCGCGCATCGCCCTGGCTGCGGCCGATGCCGCCGCCGCCCAACACCGCGCCGACCAGGCCGCGATCCTGGCCGAACTGCGCGCCCTGCGCGAGGAGCTCAGGGCGCTGCGCGCCGGCCGGGGCTGAGGCCGCTTCGCGCCTCGCCTCAGGTGAGCGTGAGCAGCATCATCCAGACCACGACCGCGATGCGCGCCGCCTGGGCAAGGCGCGGATCACCCGCATGGCGGTCGGCGGCGCGCCAGACACCCACCGCCGCCGCCAGGTTGTAGGGCAGGGTGGGCAGGTAGCCCACGGCGAAGGCGAGGGCGGTCTGGCCGCCCGAGAGCAGGGCGAGGAAGGCGATGCTGGTCGAGAGATTGACCAGCAGCCCGCCGAGCACGGCCCAGCCCCAGAAGGCCTCGGCCAGCGGCAGCTCCCCGCGCCAGAGGCGAGAGAGGCGGGACATGGCGTGGCTCCTTTCTTTCCGGGCCGCGGCGGGGTGCCAGCGCCGCGCCATCCGGGCCGAGGGAGCGGCGCGCGGCGGGCCGCGGGGCGCCGTCGTCCCGCTAGACCACCCCGTTCACCAGCTCCTGCTCCCCGCGCCAGAGGCGTTCGAGATTCTCGAGCAGGATGTCGATCACATTGTCCTCATAGACGCAGGTCTCGCCCGCGGTGTGGGGGGTGATCAGCACATGCGGCATGGCCCAGAGCGGGCTGTCGGTCGGCAGCGGCTCCTCGGCGAAGACATCGAGCGCCGCCCCGCGGATGCGCCGGGCGGCCAGCGCCTCGATCAGCGCGGCCTGGTCGCACACCCGCCCGCGCGCGCAATTGACCAGGACAGCATGGCGCGGCATCGCGGCCAGGGCCTGCGCGCCGATCAGACCGGTGGTCTCGGCCGTCAGCGGGCAGACCAGCACCAGGGCATCGGCGCGCGGCAGCAGATCGAGCAGGGCCGAGGTCGGGTGGACCTCATCCGCCCCCGCGCTGCCGGCCGCCGGATTGGCCCGCACGCCGATCACCCGCATGCCGAAGGCGCGGGCGAGGGCGATCAGCCGTGCTCCGATCCGGCCCATGCCCACGACGAGCAGGGTCTTGCCGCGCAGTTCGTCCTCGCGCTCGGCGAAATCGCTGATCATGCCGCGCCAGTGCCGGCGCGCCTGGTTGTCCCGCGCCTCGGGCAGCCGGCGATAGAGGGCAAGCAGCAGCGCGATCGCGTGTTCGGCCACCGCCTCGGCATTCACCCCGGCGGCGGAGGCCAGGCGGATGCCCGCCGCCCGCAGCACCTCGCGATCAAACTGGTCGGTGCCCGAGCTCATCGACTGCACGAAGCGCAGGCGCGGCGCGCGGGCCGGGATGTCGTTGCGCCACATGCCGGAGATGCAGAGCACATCGACCTCGGGCAGGATCGCCTCCAGCTCCTCTTGCGTGCGCGCCTCCAGGGCGCGCAGGCCGAGATGGCGCCGCAGCAGCCGGTCACGGCCGTTGTAGGCGACATGGGCGAAGCCGATGGTGATGTGCTCGCGCGGGGGCAACATGCCGTCTGTCTCTCCGGTGCAGATGGGCCCCGCAGACTGGCCCCTGGCGGGCTCGGCGACAACCGGTGCTTGACCGATGCGGGAATGCCCCGCCACCATGGCGGGGCGCGATGGAATCGCCCGCTCAGATCCTGCCCTTCCGCCGTGGGGATGACGATACGCTCTGGGCCGTGATGGCCAATCTGGGCCGTCGGCAGCGCGTGGCGGAGGTGTTCCGCAACCGCGAGGCAGCGCAGCGCGATATGGCCTGGCGGGCCGAACAGGTCAGAAGCTATGCCGATTTCCTGCGCCGGCAGGGCCAGCCGGTGCCGAGCTACTCCCTCGCCCGGATCCGCCGGGCCGATCTGCCGCGCAAATGGAAACCTCTGCCGGCACTGGGCTTTCTGCGCGGGCAGATCATCTGACCTGGCCGGGGGGCTGCCGAGGGGCGGGCCTGACC
>JANWYF010000172.1 GCA_025057055.1 Rhodovarius sp.
ACGGTGCGCTGCCAGACCATCTCGTCCGGCTCCTGCCAGGGGTCCTCCAGGATCTTGCCTTCCGAGCTGCTGTGCAGCAGGTTGGCATCGACGGAGAAGGGCGCCTCCCCGCGCTTGTCCTTGGCGATCGGGATCTGATGCGCCTCGGCGAAGGCGATCAGCTTGGTGCGGCTGGTCAGATCCCATTCGCGCCAGGGGGCGATCACCTTCACCTCGGGCTTGAGCGCGTAGTAGCTGAGCTCGAAGCGGACCTGGTCGTTGCCCTTGCCGGTCGCGCCATGCGCCACCGCATCCGCTCCCACGGCCTCGGCGATCTCGATCTGGCGCTTGGCGATGAGCGGCCGCGCGATCGAGGTGCCGAGCAGATACATCCCCTCATAGAGCGCGTTGGCGCGGAACATCGGGAAGACGAAATCCCGCACGAATTCCTCGCGCAGGTCCTCGATGAAGATGTTCTCCGGCTTGATGCCGAGGAGCAGCGCCTTCTCCCGCGCCGGGCCCAGCTCCTCCCCCTGGCCGAGATCGGCGGTGAAGGTCACCACCTCGCAGCGATAGGTGGTCTGCAGCCATTTGAGGATCACGCTGGTATCGAGCCCGCCGGAATAGGCCAGCACGACCTTCTTCACATCCTTCACGCGCATGGGTGGGGCCTTCGTCATCGCCATCGACCGGGGGCCAATGCCAGTCTGGCGTTCCGGCGTCCAGTCGCCGGTCTGGACGCCCATCCCCCGCCCCGGCAGAAAGCCAGCGACCGCACCGTCCGGGGAAGGCATGCGCCAGAGCTTTCGAATCGTCGATGCCGAGGTCCTGGCCGGCCAGCAGGCCGTAGCGCCCCCCGCCTTGCTCGATCCGGCGGCTGTCACTTTCAGCCTTGCCCAGGGACGTCTCACCTATCGCGCCCTGCTCGAGGTCGAACAGCGCCCGCCCACCCCCTGGCTCGGCCAAGGCGCCGATCCTGCCCTCGCGCCGTTCTGGCAATGGTGGTGCGCCCTGCATGAGCCCGGGCAGTTCCTGCCGGCGGGGCGGGTTGACCTCTCCGACCTCCTGGTGCTGGGCCATTGGGGCCTGGTGCTCGACCCGGCTTCCGGACTCTGCCTGACCGGGGCCACGCTCAACTGGTGGGACCGGCAGGTCCCAGAATATCTCGCCGCCATCCTGCCGCCCGAGTGGGAACTGCGCGTCAGCGCCGACGGGCGCGAGTTCGATTGCCTGCTGCCGCCCAGGGTTCCGGAGGCGCCTGACCGTATCCTGCTGATGCACAGCCCGGGCAGCGATGGCTTCGGCCATTGGCTGCTTGATCATCTGCCGCGGCTGCAGCTTCTGGAGCTGATGGGCGAGCCGCCCGACATCCCGCTCGCCCTGCCGCGGCGCGAGGCCTGGCTGCCCCCCATGCTGCGCGCCTTCGGCCATGATCCGGATGCGGTGCGCCTGCTGCCGCTCGCCCCCGCCATGCGCTTTCGCCGCGCGGCCATGCCCTCCGGCACGCGGCAGGGCTTTCGCGTCTCGGGCCCCGTCTGCCGGCTGGCCTGGCGGCGTCTGCGCGCGGCCCTGCTGCGCGAGAAGCCGGCCGAACAGCCGGCCGATCTGCCGCGGGGGCGGCGCCTCTTCGTCTCGCGCCGGGGCCTGACCGGCAGCTTTGCCGAGGCCCGCAGCTTCGCCAATGCCGAACGCATCGAGGCGATCGCCGCCGCACGCGGCTATACGGTGATCCGGCCCGAGGGCTTGAGCCTGCCCGCCCAGGCACGCTGCTTTGCCGAGGCACGGGTGGTGGTGGGTCCGGACGGATCGGGGTTGCACAATATCCTCTACGCCCATCCGGGTGCGGCACTCGGGGTGATCGCCCAGCCGGAGCGGGTCAATCTCTGGCATGCCGCCTTCTGCCAGGAGCTCGGCCATCGCATCGGCTTCCTCCTCACCTCCGCGGGTGAGCCGGAGTCGCGGGTGGTGGAGGAGGCGGCCTTTCACGCCCTGCTCGATGAGCTCGAGGCCGCTGCGGACTGAGCCCGGCGGAGGGGGTTGGCACGGGGGCGCGGGGCATCCGATCTTGGGGGCATGTCGCTCGAAGCCGATCTCCTGCTCGACCGCCGCCGCCTGAAACGGCGGCTGCTCGCCTGGCGCATGGCCGCTGTGGCGGCGCTCGCCGCCCTCGCCTGGGTGATGCTGCCGGCCGAACTTGACCCGGTGCCGAGCGCCCATATCGCCCGCATCGAGATCCGCGGCATGATCGGGGAGGATCGCCGCCTGCTCGAGGGGCTCGAGCGGCTGGCCGAGGACTCCTCGGTCAAGGCGCTGATCGTGGCGATCGACAGCCCCGGCGGCACGGTGGCGGGTGGGGAGGCCCTGCATGCCGCAATCCGCCGCGTGGCCGAACAGAAGCCGGTGGTCGCCACCATGGGCGCCACCGCCGCCTCGGCCGGCTATATGGTGGCGCTGCCCGCGCACCGGATCTTCGCGCGCGAGGGCACGCTCACCGGCTCGATCGGTGTGCTGCTGCAATCGGTTGACGTCTCGGAGCTGCTGGCGCGGCTTGGCGTCCGGGCCGAGAGCATCACCTCCGGCCCGCTCAAGGACCAGCCGAGCCCCTTCCGCCCCCTCACCGAGGAGGGGCGGGCCGCCCTCGAGTCGGTGGTGCAGGAGCTGCATCGGCAATTCATCCGCATGGTCGCCACCGCCCGCGGCCTGGAGGAGGGGGCGGTGCGGGCCCTGGCGGATGGCCGGGTGATGACCGGCCGCCGCGCCCAGGAGGCCGGGCTGATCGATGCCCTGGGCGGCGAGCGCGAGGCACGGCAATGGCTGGCCGAGGCCCGCGGCGTGCCGCTCTCTCTGCCCGTGCGCACGATCGAGACGCGCCCCTGGGTCGAACGGGTGGCCAGCCGCGGCACGGAGATGGCGCTGCGGAGCCTGATCGAGGCCCTGGCCCGGAGCAGCATCCTGCGGGCAGAGCTGCCGCGTTGACAGCGCCGCGCCACCACGCCAGCGTTCCTCGCCCCCCAACCGAGGACTGTCGCCGCGCCGAATGACCAGGAGCGAGCTGATCGCCCAGATCGCCCATGACAACCCGCACCTGCGCCAGCAGGATGTGGAGGCGATCGTCCATGTCATCTTCTCCGAAATCACCGCCACGCTGGCGCGCGGCGGGCGGGTGGAGCTGCGCGGCTTCGGCGCCTTCTCGGTCAAGCGGAGGGATCCGCGCATCGGCCGCAACCCCCGCACGGGGGAGGCGGTGGCGGTGCCAGGCAAGGCAGCCCCCTTCTTCAAACCGGGGAAGGAGCTGCGCGAGCTGGTCAATGGCGGGCCGCCGCAGGCCCGCGCCGCCGCCCCAGCCCAGCGCCGGGCATGATCCCCCGACCGGCCGGGCCTGCCGAACGCCTCATCGTCGCGCTCGACCTTGGCGATCCGGCAGCAGCAGAGGCGCTGGCCGCGCGGCTGGCGCCGCATATCGGCTGCCTCAAGCTCGGACTCGAGCTGTTCTGCGCCGCGGGGCCCGGGGTCA
>JANWYF010000213.1 GCA_025057055.1 Rhodovarius sp.
CGCCCTACTTGCAGGCGGTGACCATGATCTCGACCAGGTGGCGGGGGCTTGCCATGTTCGCCTGCACACAGGCGCGCGCCGGCTGCGCCCCGGCGGGCAGCCACTTGATCCAGACCTCGTTCATCGCATCCCGGTCGCGGATGTCCTTGAGCCAGATCTGGGCCGAGAGCAGCCGCGTGTTGTCGGTGCCATGCGCCTCGAGAGCGGCATCGATCTTGGCCAGCACCTCCTCGGTCTGGCCCTTGATGTCCTTGCTCAGGTCATCGGCGGTGATGCCGGCCAGGAAGACAAAGCCGTGATATTCGACGCTGGTCGAGAGGATCTGGTTGGTGCCGTTGCGCTTGATGTGGGCCATCGGGGCTGCTCCTTGCCGAATGGTCGGGCCTTAGGGGATGGCATGCACGCTGCCGGAAGTTGCGGCCTGGATCATCGTCTCGAAGACGGAGACGCCGTGGATAGCCTCCTCCACGGGGAGGGGATAGGCGGGCCCGCCCGCCACCGCCGCGGCAAAGGCCTCGAGCTCGGCGCGCTCGATGTCGGTGGGCGGGAAGTTGCGGGTCCATTCCTCGCCCTGGCGGGGGCGGAAGATCAACGTCTCGTGACCGCGCATCTCCAGCAGCGCATCGGTGCCGAACAGCGCCACGCGCCAGTAGCGAGGCGCCAGCGCCAGGGTGGCGAAGGTCACGGTGGCCCCCGATTCGAGGGTTGCCATCATCGCCGTGGTATCGTCGATCGTCTGGCTGACCCGGGCGCGGGAGATCACGCGCACATCGCGGAAACGCCCGCAGAGGTTGATGATCATGTCGACGATGTGGATGCCCATGCCGGCCATGCCGCCGAGCGGGCTTTCCTCCCGGTCGGCGCGCCACATCCCGGGCTTGTAGGCCAGGGCGCCGGGGCCGCTGAAATGCCCCTCGACATGCAGCAGGGTGCCCAGGCTGCCTTCGGCCAGCAGGCGCTTCATCTCGGCCACCGCCGGCAGGAAGCGGCGGTTGTGGCCGAGAGCGAGCACCACGCCGGCACGCCGGCAGGCGGCCACCGCCGCCTCGGCCGTGGCCTTGCTCAGGGTGAAGGGCTTCTCGACGAAGACATGCTTGCCCGCGCGTGCGGCGGCGATCACCTGTTCGGCATGCAGGGAGTGGGGAGAGGCCAGCACCACCGCCTGCACCTCCGGATCGGCCAGCACCGCGGCATAGTCAGGGAGCAGGCGGATGCCCTTCTCGGCCGCGAAGTCCCGCGCCTTCTCGAGCGTGCCGGTGGTGCCGGCCACGAAGCGCAGCCGCGCACCCGGTTTGCCCTGCACCGAGTTGACCAGGGTGCGGCCCCAGGCACCCATGCCGACGATGGCGGCATTCAGCATCGCTTCCCCCTCTCTCCTCTTGCCAATCAGGGCTTAGCCGCAGCCGCCGGCGCTGGCAAAGGCCCGGGCCGAAGCGCGGGCGTGGCAGCCGCCCGCCCGCTAGCGCGGTATGCCTTCGATCGCGATGCCGAAGGCGGCCAGCCCATCGGCCAAAAGCTCGCCCGCGCCTGGCAGGTCCAGCAGATATTCGGCCGCATCGCTGCGCGCGAGGCGCTGGCGCGCGGCGGCAAGGGCCGCGGGCCATTCCTCCGGCTCGTGATCCCCGCGCCCGACCAGGGCAAGGGCGATCAGCGCCGCCTGCTCCGGTTCGGAGAGCTCGTCGATCAGCGCCTCGAGCAGTTCGGTGCTGACCGATTCGCCCTCTATCTCCTCATCCTCCTCGTCGAACTCCTCCTCGAGGAAGCCCACGGGCTCCTCCTCGGCGCGCTCGGCATCCTCCTCGAGCGCGTTCAACAGGTCGGCCACGGTCGCGATGGTATCGAGCGCGATGCCGAGATCGGGCGGGGCGCCCGCGCGGTCGGACATGGGATCACTCCTTCGGCTGACCTGGCCCAGGCTATTCCCGAAGCGGCCCCGCTGCGCAACCCCGCCACGGGGACTTACTCCGCCTCCCAATCCGGCGCGAAATCGGGGTTCACCATGCGCCGGTCCTTGGGCAGGGCGGCCAGGGCCTGCATCTCTTCCGGCGTCAGGCGCAGCGCGGCGGCGGCCAGGTTCTCCGCCTGCCGGGCGCGGCCGGATGCCTTCGGGATCACCGCCACCGGCCCCTGCGCCAGCGCCCAGGCCAGCGCCACCTGGCCAGGGGTTGCGCCATGCGCCGCCGCGATGCGCCGGATCACCGGATCCTCCACCACCCGGCCCTTGGCGAGCGGCGTGTAGGAGGTGAGCACCATGCCATGCTGGGCGCAGAGGGCGATCAGCTTCTCTTGCCCCAGATAGACGTGGTGCTCCACCTGGTTACAGGCCAGCGGCACAATGCCGAGCGCGAGTGCCCGGCGCAGCAGGCCGGGCGGGAAGTTCGCCACCCCCACCGCGCGCGCCAGCCCATCCCGCACCAGCCCGGCCAGCCCCTCGAGCGCCGAGGGCAGATCAAGCCGGGGCGAGGGCCAATGGATGAGGTAGAGGTCGAGGTAGGCGCAGCGCAGCCGGGCGAGGCTTTCCTCGCAGGCGCGGCGGATCGCGGCACCGTCGGTCCTGTCCCACCAGGCCTTGCTGGTCAGGAACAGCTCCCGGCGCGGCAGACCGGCAATCGCGCGGCCGATCTCGACCTCATTGCCGTACATCTCGGCGGTGTCGATGTGGCGATAGCCGAGTTCGAGCGCGCTCCGCACCGCCGCCTCGCACTCCGCCCCGCGCATGGGCCAAGTGCCGAGGCCGATCGCCGGCATCGCCATATGGGGGGTGGTCAGCATGCGCATGGCACTCGCTCCCTTCGCATCTCCGGCCGGCCGTCTGTGGGCCGCCGAAGAGGGCGGCGCGCCCCTGCCCGGTGCTCCATCGGGTGGCCTCAGCGCGGCGAGAAATCGACCACGGCGGCGAAGCCCTCCTCGGTGCCGAAGGCCAGCAGATGCCCCTGCGGATGCCAGGCCAGCGCGCTGACGCCGCCCCTGCCGGGCGGCGCGACCGGCAGGATCTTGCCGGAGGCGATCTCGGCCACCAGCACGAGCCCATCGGCAAAGCCCGCCGCCACCACCTCGTGCTCCGGGTGGCAGGCCACCTGGGTGCAGAGCACGCCATCCCCGCCGGCGATCTCGGTCGGCGCCTTGCCCATCGGCCCGCCGCCGAAGAAGGGCCAGAGCACGATCCCATCCGCGCCCGAGGTCGCCAGCCAGCGCCCCTTGGCGGTGAAGCACATGGATTTCGTCTTGGCCGGATAGCCGGTCATGCGCATGTGCTGGCCATCACTCAGGCGCCAGCCATGCAGGGCGTTCTCCTGCATCGCGGTGATCACATGGGTGCCGTCGGGGCTGAACAGGATAGCGCCGTGGCTGCCCTTCCACTCCAGGCGGCGCGGCTTGTCCTCCCGCGCGGCGGCGAACCAGATCGAGGCCCCGCCATAGTGGCTCGCCGCCACCCGCTTGCCCTTGGCATCGATCGCAACGCCCGCGACCGTGCTCGGGTGCGGCAGGGACTTGAGCGCCACCCCCTGCCCGTCCAGCAGATGCAGCATGCGCCCTGAGGCGGCAACGCGCAGCCCCTCCGGATGGGCGGCGACATGCTCGACCCACCGCCGGCCGTAATCGGCCAGCACCGTGGTCAGCCCATCGCTGCTGGTGCAGAGCTTGCCGTCATCGCCGCCGGTGAGGAAGCCGCGCGCGCAGTCGGCCGCCACCGACAGCACGGCGCCGCGATGCACCTGCAGCACCGCGCCATCGAGGCCGATGCGCAGCGTCCCGTCGCCCAGGCCGAAGCCTGGCGCGCCGGTCTCCCGGCAGAAGGCGATGCCCACCACCCAGGCGCCGAAGTCCGCCTGCCGCCCGCGCAGGTCAAGCAGATAGCGCGGCGCGTCGGTACCGCTCACGCTGCCCCGCTCCAGCGCGCCATCTCGCGTTCGAAATCCGCCGCCGGCGCATCGGCCTGACAGGCCAGGAAGCCGCGACGCAGCCAGGGGCGGTTGAGGTCGCGCCCGATGAAGACGAGGCGCGAGACGCGCGGCTCTCCCTCCCGCCAGGGGCGGATGAAATCGCCATCGGCCAGCATATGCACCGCCTGGAAGGCGAAGACCCGGTCCTCTCCGCGGTAGGCGAGGATGCCCTTGCTGCGCAGCAGGTCCTGCCCCTTCACCGCCAAGACTTGGGTGATCCAGGCGTTGAAGCGTTCGGGATCGAGCGGCCCCTCGGCCTGAAAGGAGCAGGAGAGGATGTCGCTGTCGTGGCTGTGCCGGTCCTCGCCCGAGAGGAACTCCGGCATGCGTTCCAGGATCTTCTCCAGGTTGAAGGCCTGGCGGTCGAGCACGACCTCGATCGGGACGGCCGAGCGGGTGGTGCGGATCAGCTCCGCCCAGGGATTGATCGCGCGGATGCGCGCCTCGACCGCAGCGGCCTCCTCCTCGCTCACCAGATCCATCTTGTTGAGGATGATCAGGTCGGCGAAGGCGATCTGCTCCTCGGCCTCCCGCGAATCCGCGAGGCGCGCGGGCAGGTTGCGCGCATCGACGACGGTGACCACCGAATCGAGCCGGGCGGCGCGCTTGACCTCCTCGTCGGCGAAGAAGGTCTGGGCGACCGGCGCGGGGTCGGCGAGGCCGGTGGTCTCCACGATGATGCCGTCGAACTTCTCCCGCCGCTTCATCAGCCCGCCGATGATGCGGATCAGATCGCCGCGCACGGTGCAGCAGATGCAGCCGTTGTTCATCTCGAACACTTCCTCGTCGGCATCGACGACGAGGTCGTTGTCCACCCCGAGTTCGCCGAACTCGTTGATGATCACCGCGTAGCGGCGGCCGTGCTGTTCGGTCAGGATGCGGTTGAGCAAGGTGGTCTTGCCGGCGCCGAGATAGCCGGTGAGGACGGTGACAGGCACCTGTTCGGTCATGGTCTCTCCTTCCGGAGCGCGAGAGCGGAGGCGCCCCGGCCTTGGCGCCCTAGATAATGCGCCGGGCCGCCTCGGCCCAGACCGGCCCCCTCAGCCGACCGAGGCGATCGCCGCCTCCACCGCCGCGCCGAAGCGGTCGATGATCATGCCGATCTCTTCGGCGCTCACCGTGTAGGGAGGGGCGAGAATGACGTGATCGCCGAACCGCCCGTCGATGGTCCCGCCCATCGGATAGCAGCCGAGGCCCCGGGCATAGGCCTCCTGCCCGATCCGGGCATGCAGACGCAGGGCGGGGTCGAAGGGCGCCTTGGTCGCGCGGTCGCGCACGAGCTCGATCGCCCAGAACAGGCCGCGGCCGCGAATGTCACCCACCTGGGGGTGATTGCCCAGCCGTTCGGTCAGACCCTGCTCGAGCAGCGCGCCCATCCGGCGGACATTCTCAACCAGCCCCTCCTCCGCGATCACCTTCTGCACCGCGAGCGCGGCGGCACAGGCCACGGGGTGCGCCTGGTAGGTATGCCCGTGCATGAAGGCGCCGGAGCCCTCGCGGATCGGGGCGATCACCCTCTCCTGCGCGAGGATCCCGCCGATCGGCTGATAGCCGCCGCCCAGGCCCTTGGCGATCACCTGGATATCGGGGGCGATGCCTTCCTGCTCCCAGGCGTGGGTGCTGCCGCAGCGGCCCATGCCGCACATCACCTCATCGAGGATCAGCAGCGCACCGTGCCGGTCGCAGATCTCGCGCAGGCCGCGGAAATACCCCGGCACGGCGGCCACGCAGCCGAGCGTGGCGCCCACCACCGTCTCGGCACAGACGGCGGCGACGCTGTGGGGGCCAAGGCGCTGGAACTCCGCCTCCAGCTCATCGAGCAGGCGGGCGCAGTAGTCAGCCTCGCTCTCCCCCTCCTGCCGGTCGCGATAGGCGTAGCAGGGCGAGACATGGCTGAAGGCGGCCGAGAGCAGCGGCTGATAGGGCGCGCGCCGCATCGCATTGCCCCCGGCCGCCAGCGCGCCCAGCGTATTGCCGTGATAGGACTGGCGGCGGGCGATGAAGCGGCAACGCTCGGGCTGCCCGGCCTCGAGGAAATGCTGGCGGGCCAGCTTGAGCGCGGCCTCCATCCCTTCCGACCCGGACGAGACGAAATAGGCATAGGCCAGGCCGCCCGGGCGATGGCCGACCAGCAGTTCGGCCAAGGCTTCGGCGCTCTCGCAGCTGAAGAGCGAGGTATGGGCGTAGGTCAGGCGCCGCATCTGCTCGGCCATGGCAGCGAGCACGGCGGGATGCCCATGCCCCAGGCAGGCCACCGCGGCGCCGCCCGAGGCGTCCATCACCCGGTGGCCGTCGGCGGCGGTGAGCCAGATGCCCTCGCCGCGCACCGCGACGGGCGGGTCCTGGCGGAGGTTGCGGTGGATCAGCGGCATCGCATCATCCCGGAATCAGCACCCCCACGGTAGCACCGGTCATGCAGCAGGCGAGGGTGGCAGCCCACAGGCTGGGCCAGCCGAGGGCCAGGATCTCACCCCGTCGTTCGGGGCAGAGCGCGGTCAGCCCGCCCAGCATGATGCCGACCGAGCCGATATTGGTGAAGCCGCACAGCGCATAGGTCAGGATCAGCCGCGACCGCTCCGACAGACCCGCCCCGCCCGACCGCGCGAGGTCGAGGTAGGAGACGAACTCGTTGACGACGAGCTTCACGCCGAGGAACTGGGCGATGACGGGCGCCTCCGCCCACGGCACCCCCATCAGCAGCGCGAGCGGCCGGAACAGCCAGGCCGCGACCTGCTGCAGCGTCACGCCAGCCAGCGGCAGGAGCGCGATGTTGACCAGCTCGACCAGCGCGACGAAGACGATCAGCATCGCCATGATGGAGAGCAGCAAGGACAGGCCGTCCTGCACGCCGGCCACCAGCGCCTCCATGCTGCTGCCATGCCGCCGCGGTGCCGCCATGGCGGCCGGGTCGGGCAGGGCATCCGACGGGGCGGCGGGAGGTTTCATCAGCAGCGCCGCGAGCACCGCCGCCGGGGCCGAGATGAGGGAGGCCGCCAGCAACTGCCCCGCCGCATCCGGCACCACGGGCGCGATCAGCGTGGCATAGAGGACCAAGGTGTTGCCCGAGATGGTGGCGAGCCCGGCCACCATCACGGTGAAGAGCTCCGCGCGGGTCAGCCCGGCGATCCAGGCGCGGATCAGCAGCGGCGCCTCCACCATGCCGACGAAGATGTTGGCCGCCACCGCAAAGCCCGCGGCCCCGCCCAGCCCGAAGCCGCGCGAGAGGCCGCGGGCGAGCAGCCCGACCAGGAAGGGCAGCACCCGCCAGTGATAGAGCAGGGCGGACAACGCCCCGACCAGCAGCACCAAGGGCAGCGCCTGGAAGAAGAGGATGAAGCTCGCGCCCGGCTGGACCTCCTGGAACGGCAGGGGGGCCCCGCCCAGATAGCCGAAGACGAGCGAGGTGCCCGCGACCGTCGCGCGCGCCAGGGCCTCCACCCCGCGCCCGATCAGGCCAAAGCCCGCCCGCAGCGGCGGCAGATGCAGCAGCAAGGCGGCAAGCCCCAGCAGGGCAGCCAGCCCAGCCAGGACGATGCGCGGGGCGATGCGCCGGCAGCCGCCCGAGACCCAGGCGATCAGGCACAGCCCGCAGAGCCCGGCGAGCGAGGCCGCCTGGCTCACGCCGACCCTCCGGGCAGCGCCTGCGGGGGCGGTTCGAACTCCACCGCCTCGATCCGCTCCCCCGCGCGCTTGATCTTCTCGCTCGAGGTCTCGATCTGCGAGATGTCCCTCTGTGCCTGGTCGAAATGCCGGCGCAGATTGGCCACGCGCTCCTCGAGGCGGTGCACATCCTCGAGCAGCAGCGCCACTTCCTTCTGGATGCGCTGCGCCTCGGCCCGCAGGCGGACATCGCGCATCAACGCCCGCATGCTGGTCAGCATCGCCCACAAGGTGCTCGGCGAGACGACATGGACATTGCGCCGTGCCCCCTCGGTCAGCACCTCGGGCAATTCCTTGTGCAGGTCGGCATAGATCGCCTCGGAGGGGACGAAGACCAGCGCACCCTCCGCCGTCTCGCCGGGGATGATGTAGCGTTCGGCCACGTCGCGCAGGTGCTTCTGCACATCCAGCCGCAGCTGGCGCAGCGCCTGGGCGCGCGCCGCATCATCGGCGGCGTCGCGCAGCGCGATCCAGGCTTCGAGCGGGAACTTGCTGTCGATGGCGACCGGCCCCGGCGGATCGGGCAGGCGGATCAGGCAATCCACCCGCCGCCCGTTGGAGAGGCTGTGCTGGAAGGCGTAGCTGCCGGGCGGCAGGCGGTCCTGGATCAGGCTCTCGAGCTGGGTCTCGCCGAAGGCGCCGCGGCGCTGCTTGTTGTCCAGAATGGCCGAGAGCGCATTCACCTGCCCACCGAGCGCCTCGATATGGGCGCGCGCGGCATCGATCACGGCCAGGCGTTCCTGGATCGCGGCCGCGGATTGCAGGGTCTTTTCGGTCTGCTCCTGCAGCTGGCGGACGACGCGTTCGCCCTGGCTGCCCAGGCTTGCCTCAAGACGCGCATTCTGCGCCGCGATCGCCTCGGTCAGCGCCTTCTCCTGCTGGGCCAGCCGGCCCATCTGCTCGAGCAGGGCGGTGTTGAGGGCCCGCGTCTGCTCCATCATCTGGCTGGTCAGACGCTCTGTGGCGTCGGCCAACGCGCGGGAGAGTTCGCGCTCCTGCGCCGCCAGCCGCTCGGCCTGCTGCGCCTGGGCGCCGGCGAGCAGATCCAGCCGGGCCGCGATCTGCGCCACCGGATCGGCCCCCGATCGGCGCAGCAGCAGAAGCACGATGACGATGAGAAGCAGCGCCGAGAAGGCCGCCAGCCCCACCACCAGCACGGGTGCCTCGCCGCTCAATGCCGGAAATGCCGCATGCCGGTGAAGACCATCGCCATGCCGGCGGCATCGGCGGCCGCGATCACTTCGGCATCGCGCAGCGAACCGCCGGGCTGGATGACGGCCGTCGCACCGGCGGCGGCCGCAGCCTCCAGCCCATCGGCGAAGGGGAAGAAGGCGTCGGAGGCGACCACCGACCCTTCGGTCAACGGGGCCGAGAGGCCTGCCGCCCGCGCCGCCTCGGCCGCCTTCCAGGCCGCGATGCGGCAGGCATCCACCCGGCTCATCTGCCCCGCGCCGATGCCCACGGTGGCCCCGTCGCGCGCGTAGACGATCGCGTTGGACTTCACGTGCTTGGCCACCTGGAAGGCGAAGATCAGGTCGGCGAGCTCGCGCTCCGTCGGCGGGCGCCGCGTCACCACCCGCAGGGCAGCCGGGGCGATGCGCCCCGCATCACGCGTCTGCAGCAGGAACCCGCCGGCAACCGAACGCAGGACCATCCCCGGCGCGGCGGGGTCGGGCATGCCGCCGGTCAACAGCAGGCGGAGGTTGCGCTTGCGGGCGAGGATGGCGAGCGCCGCCTCCTCGGCCTGCGGGGCGACCACGACCTCGGCGAAGATCGCGCCGATCCGCTCGGCAGTCTCGGCATCGAGGGGACGGTTGACCGCGATGATGCCGCCGAAGGCCGAGACCGGATCGCAGCGCAGCGCGCGATCCCAGGCCTCGGCCAGGCTCGCGCCGACCGCGACACCGCAGGGATTGGCGTGCTTGACGATGACCACCGCCGGCTGGTCGAACTCGGCCACCAACTCGAAGGCGGCATCCGTGTCCTGGATGTTGTTGAAGGAGAGTTCCTTGCCCTGGACCTGCCGGGCGGTGGCGACCCCGAACCGGCTGCTGCCGTCCCGGTAGAAGGCCGCCTCCTGGTGCGGGTTCTCTCCGTAGCGCAGCCTCTGCACCAGCTCCCCGCTCAGGATGAGCCGGGCCGGGAAGGCCTCACCCTGCTGGGCGGCGAACCATTGCGCAATCGCCGCGTCATAGGCGGCCGTGCGGGCGAAGGCGGCGGCGGCGAAGGCGCGGCGCATCGCCGCCGTGGTGCCGCCGGCCTGCATGATCTGCTCCATCTGCGCAGCCTCGGTCACCACCGCCACATCGGCGTGGTTCTTGGCCGCGCTGCGGATCAGGGCCGGGCCGCCGATGTCGATATTCTCGATGCATTCGGCGAAGTCCGCGCCACGCGCCACCGTCGCCGCGAAGGGGTAGAGGTTGACCGCGACGAGATCGATCGGGGCGATTCCCTGCGCCGCGATCTCTGCCATATGCGCAGGATCCTCCCGCCGCGCCAGGATGCCACCGTGCAGCTGGGGCACCAGGGTCTTGACCCGACCGTCCAGGATCTCGGGAAAGCCGGTGTGCGCGCTCACCTCCTTGACCGGCAGGCCGGCCTGGCGCAGCGCCTCGGCGGTGCCGCCGGTTGCCAGGATCTCCGCCCCCTGCGCGACCAGCCAGCGGCCGAACTCGAGCAGGCCGCTCTTGTCGGAGAGCGAGATCAGGGCACGGCGGATGGGTTTGAGGTCGCTCATTCGACAGTGACGCTTTTGGCAAGGTTGCGGGGCTGGTCGACATCGGTGCCACGCAGCACCGCGACGTGATAGGCCAGCAGCTGCACCGGGATCGCATGCAGCAGCGGCGCAGCGAAGGCCGAGACCGCGGGCAGCACCACCACCCGTTCGGCGAAGCGCTCGAGCAGCGGCGCCCCGGCGGCATCGGTGAAGGCCATGATGCGGCCGCCGCGTGCTGCCGCCTCCTGCAGATTGCTCAAGGTCTTCTCGAACAGCGGGCCGGAGGGGGCGAGGGAGATGACCGGCACCAGATCGTCGATCAGCGCGATCGGGCCGTGCTTCATCTCGCCGGCGGCGTAGCCCTCGGCGTGGATGTAGCTGATCTCCTTGAGCTTGAGCGCCCCTTCCAGCGCGATGGGATAGAGGTTGCCGCGGCCGAGGAAGAGCACGTCGCGCGCCCGCGCCACCTCATGGGCCAGCGATTCGATCTCGGCATGGCGGTCGAGGATCGCGGCGGCATGGCCCGGCACCTGGAGCAGCTCGGCTGTCAGGCGCGCGGCCGCCTCGGCGGTGATGGCGCCGCGCGCGCGGGCCATGCCGATGGCCAGCGAGGCGAGCACCATCAGCTGTGCGGTGAAGGCCTTGGTCGAGGCGACACCCACCTCGGGCCCGGCGGCGGTCAGCAGCGCCGCATCGGCCTGCCGGGCCAGCGTGCTGTCCGGCACATTGACGATCGAGAGCACCTTCTGGCCGCGTTCGCGCAGCAGCTTGAGGGCGGCCAGCGTATCCGCCGTCTCCCCGGACTGGGAGACGAGGATCGCCCCGCCCCCCTCCGGCAGGGGCGGATCGCGGTAGCGCCATTCGCTCGCCACATCGGCCTCGACCGGAATGCGCGCCAGCTGCTCGATCCAGTATTTGCCGACCAGCCCGGCCAGGAAGGCGCTGCCGCAGGCGGTGATGGTCAGGCTCGGCACGCGGCACGGATCGAAGGGCAGATGGGGAAGCATGACGCTGCGCGCCGCAGGATCGAGGTATTGCTGCAGCGTATCGCCGAGCGCGGCCGGGTGCTCGTGCAGCTCCTTCTCCATGAAGTGGCGGTGATTGCCCTTCTCGACCAGCACCGCCGCGGGGCCGAGCGGCCGGCGCGGACGGGCGACCGGCCGGCCGTCGAGGTCCATGATGCTGACCGCCCCGGGCGTGAGCACGGCCCAATCCCCGTCCTCGAGGTAGGTGATCGCGCGCGCGAGCGGCCCCAGAGCGAGCGCATCATTGCCGAGGAACATCTCGCCCCCCTCGCCCCAGCCCACCGCCAGGGCGGGGCCATGCCGCGCCGCGATCAGCAGATCGGGCCGGCCGGCGAAGAGGAACGCCATGGCGAAGGCGCCGCGCAGCCGCCGCAGCGCGGCCTGGGCTGCCGCCTCCGGCGCCATCCCGCGGGCGAGCAGCAGGTCGAGCAGCTGCACCACCGCTTCGGTGTCGGTATCGGAGCTGAAGCGCTGGCCCTCGGCCTCGAGCTCGGCGCGCAATTCGGCGAAGTTCTCGATGATGCCGTTGTGCACCACCGCCACCCGCTGGGTGGCGTGCGGATGCGCGTTGCGCTCCACCGGCGCGCCATGGGTGGCCCAGCGGGTATGGCCGATGCCGGTGCAGCCGGGCAGCGGTTCCGCTTCCAGCGAGGCGGCGAGGCGGTCGAGCTTGCCCTCGGTGCGCCGCCGCAGGATGGCGCCGGTCGCATCCAGCGTCGCGAGCCCCGCGCTGTCATAGCCGCGGTATTCCAGCCGCCGCAGCGCCGCGAGCAGGCGCGGGGCGGCGGGCGCGGTGCCCAGAATGCCCACGATGCCGCACATCAGCCCGCCTCCGTCGCTCCGCCTTTCCTCTGCCGCGCGCCGCGGCCGGGCTTGATCACCTGCCGGCCGCGCGCGATCGCCAGGGCATCGGCCGGCACATCCTCGGTGATGGTGCTGCCGGCCGCCACCAGTGCGCCGTCGCCCACGCGCACCGGCGCGACCAGAGCGGTGTTGCTGCCGATGAAGGCCTGCGCGCCGATCTCGGTGCGGTGCTTGGCCTGCCCGTCGTAGTTGCAGGTGATGGTGCCCGCGCCGATGTTGCTGCCGGCGCCGATGCTGGCATCGCCCAGATAGGTGAGATGGTTGGCCTTGGCGCCGGGCCCGAGGGTTGCCGCCTTGATCTCGACGAAATTGCCGACATGCGCCCCCTCTCCGACCACCGTGCCGGGGCGCAGCCGGGCGAAGGGGCCGACGATGGCGCCCGCGCGCACCACGCAGCCCTCGAGGTGGGAGAAGGCACGGATCAGCGCGCCCGATTCCACCCTCACGCCAGGGCCGAAGACGACATGGGGCTCGACCAGCACATCGGGGGCGAGCTGCGTGTCGTGGCTGAAATGCACCGTATCGGGGGCGATCAGCGTCGCCCCGCCCTCGAGCGCCGCCTGCCGCCAGCGCCGCTGCAGCAGGGCCTCGGCAGCGGCGAGTTCGGCGCGGCTGTTGATGCCGGCGAGCTCCTCAGCGGGGCCTTCGACCGCGCGGCAGCGCAGCCCCTCCGCCACGGCGAGGGCCACGACATCGGTCAGGTAATACTCGCCGGCGGCATTGTCCGGGCGCAGCCGTGCGAGCCAGCCGAACAGCCGATCGGCGGCGGCGCAGAGCCCGCCCGCGTTGCAGAGGGGGATCGCGCGTTCCTCCTCCGTCGCATCCCGCCATTCGACGATCCGGCGCACATCGCCCGCCTCATCGGTCACCACGCGGCCATAGCGGCCGGGATCGGCCGGGCGCATGGCAAGCAGCACGAGCTCGGCCGCCGACCGCGCGGCGATCAGGCGGCGCAGCGTCTCCTCTCCGATCAGGGGATTGTCACCGTAGAGGATCGCGACATCGCCCGGGTAGCCGGCCAGCAGAGGCGCTGCCATGCGGGCGGCATGGCCGGTGCCCAGCCGGTCCTGCTGCAGCGCCACCGCATGCGGTGCGGCCAGCCGGGCCACTTCCTCCATGCCCGGGCCGGTCACCACCACGATGCGGTCGAAGAGGCGCGCCGCCGTCTCGAGCAGATGGGCGAGCATCGGCCGGCCGCCCAGCGGGTGCAGCACCTTGGGCAGGGCGGAGCGCATGCGGGTGCCCAGGCCCGCGGCGAGGATGACGGCGGCTGGCATGGCTCATGGGTGCCCCAGGCAGGCGGTGCCGCGCAAGCGGGGCGGGGGAGGAGGTGGTCTGCGCCCGGGGCGCGGCGGCCTATTCCGCCTGGATCGCCACCCCATCGGCCAGCATCGCCTCGATCTCGGCCTGGCTGCAGCCCGCCTCCGCCAGCACCTCCCGCGTATGCTCGCCCAGGCGGGGGGCGGGCAGATGCTCCTCCCGCATGCCTCCGGAGAAGCTGTTGGCGATGCGGGTGCGCCGGATCCGCCCCTCGGTCGGGTGCTCCACCGTCTCGATGAAGCCGACCGCCTTGAGGTGCGGGTCCTCAAGCAGCCCCTCGAGCGTGTTGTAGGGCCCGGCCGGCACATCGGCGGCGCGGAAGATCTCCAGCCATTCGGCCGTGGTCTTCTGCAGCAGCGCCTCGGCGCGCAGGGCGAAATATTCTTCGGTGTGGCGGGTGCGCGCCGCCACCGAGCAGAAGCGCGGATCCTCGATCAGCTCCGGCCGGCCGATGGCGCGGAAGAAGGCGAAGGCCTGCTCGTCGGTGTTGGCGGAGAGGCTGATGTAGCCATCCTTGGTCTTGAGCGGCTTGCCGAGCGGCGAGAGCAGCCGCGCATCCCCCGGCGGACCGGTCGGGGGGTCGAAGGTCATCGCGCCCATATGCTCGGTGAGCACGAAGGAGGCGATGTTCTCGAGCATCGGCACCTCGATCATCTCGCCCCGGCCGGTGCGCTCGCGCCGATAGAGGGCGAAGCCGATGCACTGCGCGGCGATCAGGCCCGTGATGTGGTCGGCCATCACCATCGGCACATAGCGCGGCTCGCCCAGGCTCATCTCGAACGTGGCGGACACCCCTCCGGCAGCCTGGATGACGGTGTCGTAGGCCGGTGCCTCGCTGTAGGGCCCGCCGAAGCCAAAGCCCAGGATCTGGCAGCCGATCAGGCGCGGGTGCGCCGCGCAGAGCGTGCCCATATCCATCCCGAGCCTGGCCAGGGAGGAGGGGCGGATGTTCGATACGAACACGTCGACCGTGCCGATCAGGGCGCGCAGCGCCGCACGCGCGCGGCCGTCGCGCAGATCGAGGCAGATCGCCCGCTTGTTGCGGTTGAAGTTGATGAACTTGCCGCTCATCCCGGGGTTGCGACCCCCGCCGCCCAGCTGGCGCAGCAGATCACCCCCGGGCGCCTCCACCTTGATCACATCAGCGCCCTGATCGGCCAGGGTGCGGGTGCAGATCGGCCCGACCACGACGCTCGTCATGTCGAGCACCCGAATGCCGGCGAGCGGCCCACGGTTGCCGGCCATCACGCCCACTCCAGCACCAGGGAGAAGGCCAGCGCGCCGGCGTCATCGGCGGCCCAGACCTGCTGGCGCCCGCCTTGCTCCGCACCCGCAGCCAGCAAGATGGGGCGGCCGCAGAAGAGCGGGCGCATGGCCCGCGCCTCGAAGCCGGCAAGCCGCCGCCCGCCGCCATGGGCCAGCGCAGTCTCGACCAGCAGCAGCGTGGTCAGCCCGCCATTGACCACCAGCGCCGGATAGCCCTCCTGCCCGCGCGCATAATCCGCATCGTAGTGGATGCGATGGCCGTTGAAGGTGATGGCGGAGTAGCGGAACAGCATCACCGGATCGGGTGTCACGACCCGCTGCCAGGCGACCGGTGCGGGGGCCGGTGTCGGTTCGGCAACCGGATTGCCCGTCGCAGCCTCGCGGTAGACCACATCCTGCTCCTCGATCGCCACCAGCTCTCCCGCGCAGGCGATGCTGTGGCGGATGGTGACGAACACCATCCGACCGCTGCGCCCCTGCTTGGGGGTGATCGCCGCCACCTCGCTGCGTTTCGTCGCCTCCTGGCCCAGCCGCAGAGCGCCGCCCGGGAAGCGCACGCGCCGGCCGGCGAACATCCGCCGCGGCAGCTCGATCGGCGGCAGGAAATCGCCCTTGCGCGGATGCCCGTCGGGGCCGAGCTCCGATTGCGGCGCGATCTCGGGGAAGTAGATCGGATACCAATGCGGCGGCAGCACCGCCGGCGGCTCCCCGGGCAAATCCAAGAGCGCCATCACCCGCCGCGCCTGGCCGGGGGCGATCTCGTCCCGCAGCTCGCGGCTGCGGCCGATCCAGGCCTCTGCGCTCGTGCTCATCCGCCTCTGCCTCCTGCTCCGATGCGTTCTCACCTCTGGCCGCGGCACCGGGCGCCGCAGCGGGCGCGACCCGCCGCCCTGCCCTCAGGCGAAGCCGTAGAGCCGCGCCGGATTGTCGACCAGCACCCGCCGCAGGGTCGCCGCATCGGCGCAGGCGGGCAGCAGATCGAGCAGATCGGCCTCATCCGGATGCCAGCGCACATTGGGGTGCGGCCAGTCGCTGCCCCAGATCACCCGCTCGGGCGCGGCCTCGATCAGCGCGCGGGCGAAGGGGATGGCATCGCGGAAGGGCGGGCCGGCGGCCGAGATGCGATCCGCACCCGAGATCTTCACCCAGAACCCGCCCTCCTTCACCAGCCTCAGCAGCAGGCGGAAGGCAGGCTGATCGAGCCCCTGTTCGGCCGGCACGCGGCCCATGTGGTCGATCACCGCCGGGCAGGGCAGGCTCCAGAGCAGATCCTCGAAAGCGAGCAGCGCCGGCGCATCCATATGCAGCACGAGATGCCAGCCCATCGGCCCGATCCGCTCGGCGGTGCGGCGCAGCAGCGAGAGATCGGGCACGCCGCCGAGATGCCGGAGGAACCCGAAGCGCACGCCGCGCACGCCCCCCTCGTGCAGGGCGCGCAGATCAGCATCCGTCGTGTTCTCGTCGACCAGCGCCACGCCGCGCCAGCGCCCGCCGCTGCCCGCGATCGCCTCCAGCATGGCGCGGTTGTCGGCGCCATAGACCGTGGTTTGCACGATCACCGCCCGGTCAATGCCCAGCCGCTCATGCAGCGCAGCCAGATCGGCCGCCGTGCGCTCGGGCGGGCGGTAGGGCGCGCGGGGCGAGAGCGGAAAGCGCGCATAAGGCCCCCAGATATGCACATGCGCATCGCAAGCCCCGGGCGGTGGGCGGAAGGCCGGGCGGCGCGGAGCGGCTTCGGCAGCGGTCATGGCAGCGGCGGAAAATCGTAGAGGCGGGCGGGCGTGTCGGTCAGGATGGCGCGGCGCAGCGCGGGATCGGGCGTCCAGTCGAGGAAGACGCGCAGCAGCCGCGCCGCATCGGGCCTCCCCCCCTCGGGCCGCGGGTGGGGCCAGTCGGTGCCCCAGACCAGCGCCTGCGGGTTGGCGGCGATCAGCGCGTCGTGGAAAGGCTTGGCCTCCAGATAGTCGGGGGCGGTCGCGCCCAGGCGATAGGTGCCGGAGAGCTTGGCCATCCAGCGCCCCTCGCCCACCTCGCGCAGCAGCATCTGAAAGCCCGGGTGGTTCACGCCATGGCTGTGGTGCATCCGGCCCATGTGATCGACCACCACCGGCACCGGCAGCCCGGCGATGCGCGGCGCGAAATCCGGCAGATCCCGCGCATCGATCCACAGCTGCAGATGCCAGCCCAGCTCGGCCATGGTCGGGATCAGGTGCTCGATCTGCGCAAGGCGCACCCCGCCGTGATAGGCCATGGCCCCATCCCGCCGGTATTCGTTGACGCGCAGGCCGCGGATGCCGCCCGCATGCAGGGCCCGCAGCGTGGCGGGCGTGGCCTCCTCCCCGACCACCGCCACCCCGCGCAGCCGATCGGGCGCACGGCGCAGCGCATCCAGGGTGCAGGCATTGTCGCGGTCATAGGCCGAAGGCTGCACCACCACGCCGCGATCGAGCCCCAGCCGATCGAGCAGCGCGAGGTAGTCCTCGAGCGTCGCATCCTCGGGCGTGTAGGAGCGCGGTTCGGCATAGGGAAAACGGGCTGCCGGGCCGAAGATGTGGCAGTGGCAGTCGGTCGCACCGGGCGGGGTCTCGCGCATGGCGGTCATTCCGGACGGATGCCCGCGGCCTGCGCGGCGGCGCGGCTGCGCGCCAGATCCTCGGCGATGAAGGCGGCGAAACCCTCGGGTGTCGCGAGGGCGGGCGGCGCCGCCTCCCCGCCCAGGGCGGCCATGCGGGCGCGGAACTCCTCCTCGGCCACGATGGCGGCGAAGGCGCCGCTAAGCGTGGCCAGCACCGGCGCAGGCAACCCGGCCGGGCCGACCAGCCCAACATAGGAGGCGGCGGTGAAGCCGGGCACGCCGGCCTCCGCCATGGTCGGCACCTCGGCGGCGGCGGGAAGCCGCGCGGCGGCGGCCACCGCCAGCATCCGCCCGCGCCGGTCGCGATGGATCGGCAGGGCGGTCGAGAACTCGGTGAACAGGATCGGCACATTGCCGGCCAGGAAATCCGGCAGCGCCGCCCCGCCCCCGCGATAGGGTACATGCAGCAGCCGCGCGCCGGAGGCGGCCTTGAAGGCCTCGAGCGCCAGATGCGTGGCGCTGGCCACCCCGGCCGTGCCCACCCCCAGCGTATCGGGGGCGGCGCGGCTTGCGGCAATCAGCTGCCGCAGCTCCTGCCAGGGCGCGGTCGGCTGCACCATCAGGCAGTGCGGCACCTGCATGGCCATGCCGATGGGTTGCAGATCGCGCGCGGGGTCATAGGGCAGGCGCGCCTGCACCACCGGATTGACCGAGAGCGGGCCGTTCGAGCCGATCAGCAGGGTGTGCCCGTCGGCGCGGGCGCGGGCCACCACCTCCGCCCCCAGGCTGCCGCCGGCGCCGGGGCGGTTCTCCACCACCACCGGCTGGCCGAGCCTCTCCTGCAGGCGGGGGGCGAGGATGCGGGCCACGGTGTCGGCATTGCCGCCCGCGGCGAAGGGTACGATCAGGCGGATCGGCCGGTCCGGAAAGCCCTGGGCGCGCGGTCGGGCCAGCGGCAGACTGGCGGCGGCTGTGATCAGCAGGCGGCGTTGCACGGCGTCTCCTCCCCCCTCCCCCGCTTTCGTTCCGGCTCTCCTCGACCGGGCGGGGCATGGCTGCGCACAGCGCGGGAGAGTGCCATGCGCCGCCCGCCTCGCGAAGGCTTGCTGCCGGCATGGCAGATACGACCGGGCACGGGGCGAAGACCCCGCCCCAGCGCCAGCGGCGACCTCAGCCCCGACCGCGCAGCAGCCGGGCCGCCGCCAGGCCGACCGACAGCCCCCAGAAGGCCGCTCCGATACCGCCCAGGCTGAGGCCCGAGGCCGTGATGACGAAGCACAGCACAGCGGGCAGGCGCAGCGTCTCGGCCTCCAGGCTGCCGCGCAAGGCAGAGACGAGCGAGGTCATCAGCGCAAGCCCCGCCACCGCCTGGATCAGCAGCGGCGGCGCGGCGGCGGCCAGCGCGGCTGCCGCCCCGGCCAGCAGGGCGAAGACCACATAGGTGAGCCCGGCCACCGCCCCGGCGATACAGCGCCGCGCCGGATCGGCCCCGGCCTCCGGCCCGGCGCAGAGCGCGGCGGTGATCGCCGCCAGATTGACCAGATGCCCGCCCAGGGCCGCGGAAGCCGCGCTGGCTGCGCCGGTGGCGAGGAAGATCGGACCCGGCTCGATGCGATAGCCATTGGCCGCCAGCACCGCGAGGCCCGGGACATTCTGCGAAGCCATGGTCACCAGGAAGAGCGGCAGACCGATGCCGATGAGTGCCGCGGCATCGAAGGCGGGCAGCACAAGCACGGGCGCGGGGCCGAACCCGGCGGCCCAACCCGGCGCCGGGGGCGCCGCGAGCAGGATCAGCACCACCGACAGCGCAACCGCCGCCGGCACCGCCCACAGCCGGGCCAGCCGCAGCATGACCAGCCATAGCACCACCACCGGCAGGGCGAGCCAGGGGATCTCGGCCACCGCGCGGGCGGGTGCCAGGCAGAGATCGAGCAGCACCCCGGCCAGCATCGCGTGGGCGACCGGCCCCGGCACCGCCGCCACGGCGCGCGCCAGCGGCCGCCACAGCCCGGCCAGCCCCAGCAAGGCGGAGGCGAAGAGGAAAGCCCCGACCGCAGCCGGAAAACCACCCGACGGCGCCGCGCTGGCCGCGAGCAGCGCCGCCCCCGGCGTGGACCAGGCGATGGAGACCGGCATGCGCAGCCTGAAGCTGAGAAGGACGCCAAGCAGCCCCATGGCGAGGGTGACGGCGAACAGGCCGGAGGCGGCCTGCTCCGGGCTTGCGCCCATCTGCGCAAGGCCCGCCAGCACCACCGCGAAGGTGGAGGTGAAGCCCACACAGGCCGCCAGCAGGCCGAGGAGGATCGGCGGGATCACGGCGCGAGCGTGATCCGGCCGGTCACCCGCGCCGGCTCGCGCGCCAAGCGCAGCATGCGCCCCTCCGCCCACAGCGGCAGCAGATCCCCCCAATGCCGCGACAGGGGATGGCCCGACTGGCCGGTGGCGATGATGGCCAGAAGCCCATCCGGATCGGAGAGATCCGCAACGAGCCGAAGGCCCGCCCCATGCACATTGGCGAAGGGCATCGCCCCGCTGCCGCGAATGCCGCCGCGGTTGACCGTCTGCCCATCGCCGCCGGTCGGCGCCGAGAGGCGCGTGAGCGCCCCCAGCACCGGCACGAAGCGCAGGAGAGGGTGTTCGAAGCGCGCCACATGCGCCTCTCCCCAGCGCCAGCGGGTCATCTCCGCGCCATGGCGAGCGGAGAGTTCGGCGGTCGCCTCGGCCAGGGCGCGGGCGGCCAGCGCCTCGCAATCGGCTGCGCAAAAGGCCGGGGCGCGTCCGGCGAAGACGGCGGCCAGGAATTCGGGGCTGCCAGCCCCCTCCTCCACGCCCTGGGCGGCGAGCAGCAGGGCCTGGAAGCGCCGCGCCCAGGCCGACCACAGCAGCGGTTCGGGGCGGTCGGCTGCCATCTCGCCATCCCAGGCGGCGAGCATCGCCTGGGCAGGGCTGGCCGGCAGGCGGCGCAGCAGGGGCAGCGAGGCCTCGGCCAGCAGGGAGTGGTTGTCGCGTTGGATGGCAGCCAACAGCTGCGCATCCGGGCGCGGATGGGCATCGAGCAGCGCATGGATGCGCCGGAAACGCCAATCCCCCGGGAAATGCCGGCCGAGAAAGGCCGGATGGTCGGGCGGGGCGGGGCGGTTGTTGGCATTGACCAGCCGGCCGGAGGGCGGGTTCTCGATATGCGGCAGCGCCTCGAAGGGGAGGAAGCCTGCCCAGGAATGGCTGCCGTCATGACCCGGTACGGGCAGGCTGCCGTCCCCGGCGCGGCGGATCGGCGTGCGGCCGGTCAGGAACATCGCAATGCCGCCTGCGGCATCGGCCACCAGCAGGTTCTGCGGCGGGCTGGTGATCCGCGCCGCCGCCGCCCGCGCCTCGGCGATGCTGCGGGCGCGGTTGAGCAGCCAGAGCCCCTCCGCCGCGCTGTCCCCAGGCGCCAGATGGGCCGCCGCGAGCGCCAGCACCACCCCGTCTGCCGCCGCGGCGGGATCGAGGTCGGAGATGATCACGCCATGCCGGCTTTCGCGGATGCGCAGCCGCTCGACGCGGCCGCCGCGGACGGAAAGCCGTGCCTCGCGCACCGCAAAGGGGCGCGGGCCCTCCTCGGTCAGGTAGTGATCGGGATCGACCAGCCGCTCGATGAAGATGTCCTGCGTGTCGGAATGGGTGGTGGTGAAGCCCCAGGCCAGGCTTTCGTTGCGGCCGATGACGATGAGCGGGACCCCCGGTGCGGTGGCGCCGGCGCGAAAGCGCCCCTCGGGCAGTTCGATGCGCACGAGATACCACAGGATCGGCGCCTGGAAGCCGAGATGCGGATCGGCCGCAAGCAGCGCGGCATCGCTGCCGCTGCGCTGCGGGGCGAGCGCGAAGGCGTTGGAGGCGGCCGGGGGCAGCCCGATATCCTCCGGAAACCGCGGCAGCGCGGCGAGCAGGGAGTGAAGACCGCGCAGGGCGGCGAGGCGGTCCGGATGGCCCGGGGTCGCATCCGCCGGGAAGAGCTGCGCCAAGCGTTCCGGCCCGAGTTGTTGCAGCAGGCGGGCGCGCTCCAGGTCCCCGCGCCAGTTGCCCGACAGCCACAGCCCCATCACCTGGCCCCAGAGCAGGGAATGCTCGATCCGCCACGGCTCCGGCGCGCCGAGGAGGAGGAATTCCGGCGCGATGCGACGCCCGCGTTCGGCGATGCGCGCATTCACCCCGGCGGCATAGGCCTCGAGGATCGCGCGCGGTTCGGGCGGCAGGCGGGCGGCACTCTCACGCGCGCGATCAGCCAGGCCCATCGCACGCATGAAGCGGTCGATGCGCAGCGCGCCCTCCCCTGCGATCTCGGCCAGGCGTCCTTCGGCGCCGCGGCGCATCGCCTCCATCTGGAACATGCGGTCGCGCGCATGCAGCCAGCCGAGCGCCATGGCGGCATCGGCCTCGGTGGCGGCACGGATGCGCGGGATGCCGGCGCCATCCAGCGTGATCTCCACCGGGGCGGACAGCCCAGGCAAGGCAAGGCGCTGATCGGCCGCGGGCAGGGTGGACCAGACCAGCACCAGCACCCCCCCGACGAGCAGGAGGAGCACGGCCGAGGCGGCGAAGAGGAGGCGCGGCAGGAGGCGGCGCCGACGGCGGCGGAAGGGCATGCGGCGGGCTTAGACCGGTTTCGGCGCAGCGGGAAACCGCGCCCCCTTCACCGGCCGCGCATGGCCCGGCAGGCGTGGGCCGCGGCGCCCGGCGGTCTCAGTCGCCTCATCATCCGGCATGGCGGGGCGCGCAACGCTCAAGGAAGAGCCAGCAGGCGGTTGCGGCAGGCGAGTTTCTGGCGGAAGCTGCGAGGGTGGCAGTGCGATGCGCCCGCACCGAGGCGGCATCCGCCCTGCCCGAGGGAGGAGAACGGCCATGGATGCCCAGGCACCGCGCTACAGCACCGACTGGCCTTCCATCCGTGATCAGGTGAGCAGCACGGAATGGCAGGCACGTTGCGATCTCGCCGCCTGTTACCGCCTGATGGACCTGTTCGGGATGACCGACCTGATCTACAACCACATCACGCTGCGCATCCCGGGCACGGACCATCTGCTGATCAACCTCTACGGCCTGCTCTACCGGGAGATCACCGCAAGTTCGCTGGTCAAGATCGACGTCGAGGGCAACATCATCTGGAAGCCCGACACCGACTACGGCATCAACCGGTCGGGCTTCGTCATCCACGGCGCGATCCACAAGGCGCGGCCCGACGTGGCGGCGGTGATCCACACCCACACGCGGGCCGGCATGGCCGTCTCGGCCATGGCATGCGGCCTGCTGCCGCTGACGCAGACGGCCATGCGCTTCGTCGGCCACATCGGCTATCACGACTACGAGGGTCCGGCGATCGATCTGGCGGAGCGGGAGCGGATCGTGGCCGACCTCGGCCCGCATGATGCCATGATCATGCGCAACCATGGGCTTCTGACCTGCGGGGCCACGCTGCAGCAGGCCTTCAACACCATGTACCAGCTCGAACTCGCCTGCCGGGCGCAGGTCGATGCGATGGCCGCGCGCACCGAATTGATCGTGCCGCCGCAGGAGGTGCTGACCAAGACCGCCCATCTCTATCAGCCCGGCACGCGCAGGCCCTATGGCGTGCTGGAATGGCCGGCCATGCTGCGCCTGCTGGAGGCAGAGCAGAAGCGCTCCGGCTTTCCGCCCTACTGGAGCTGATGGCCGCCAGGCGGAGGGCAGGGCAGATGACGTCAGGGATTGCGCGCCGGGCGCTGATGGCCGGGGCGACGGCGCTGGCCCCGATCGTGGGCGCTGCCGGTCAGGGCAGCTGGCCAGACCGGCCGCTGCGCTTCATCGTCCCCTTCGCCGCCGGGGGCAATGCCGATGTGCTGGCGCGCCTCTATGGCGCCTATCTCGGCAACCGGCTGGGCCGGCCGGTGGTGGTGGAGAACCGCGCCGGTGCCGCCGGCGCGATCGGGACCGAGGCGGTGATCCGCTCCGCCCCGGACGGCTATACCTTCCTCATCGGCAGCCCGGGCTCCATCGTCAACGGCCCGCTGCTGATGGCCAACCGCCGCTTCGATCCGATCACCGAGCTCACCTTCGTCGCCATGTTCGGGCAGGTGCCGATGGTGATCATCGTCCGGCCCGCGCTTCCGGTGCACAGCCTGCCCGAACTCGTCGCCTATTCGCGTCGCCTCCCGGCGGGGGTGAGCATCGGCACCTCCGGCATCGGGGGGGCCAATCATCTGCCGCTCGAACTGTTCAAGGCCGCGACCGGGGCGAATCTCGTGCATGTGCCCTATCGCGGCGGCGGGGCGACGCTGCCCGATTTCCTCGCCGGCAGCCTGGATGGCATCCTGATCGAACTCTCCACCGTGCTCGATCTGCACCGCGAGGGGCGCGGGCGCATCCTTGGCGTCGCCGCCCCTGCCCGCTCGCCGCAGCTGCCGGATGTGCCGACCTTCATCGAGGCGGGCTATGAGGGCTTTCTGGCTTCCTCTTTCGTCGGGCTGTTCGCCCCCCTGGGCACGCCGGCTCCGATCCTGGCACGGCTGCAGGCGCTGGTGGGAGAGGCCGCCGCTGAGCCCGAGATCCGCCAACGCCTGATCGGCATGAGCGTGACGCCGCCGCGGCCGGAGGAGCTGACCACCGACCACCTCGCCCGCTTCCTGCAGGAGGAGCTGGCGAAAGCCCGCCGCGCGATCGAGATCGCAGGGCTGCGGCCAGAATAGGCGGCAGGGCGCCCTCTCCGGGCGCGACGCAACTACTCCGGCGCGGCGTGGGCCTTCAGATCCTCGAGCCGCACCATCAGCAGCGCCGCGCGATGGGTGGCCGACAGCCGCACCGGCGGTGCCACGCCGGCCTGCCGCGCCTCTTCCCAGCGCGCGGCACAGAGGCACCAGCAATCCCCGGGCTTGAGGCCCGGGAAGCCGTATTCCGGCCGCGGGGTTGAGAGGTCGTTGCCGACGCGGCGGGAGAAGGCGAGGAACTCCTCTGTCATCACCGCGCAGACCGTATGCAGGCCGGCGTCGTGCTCGTCGGTGTGACAGCAGCCGTCGCGGAACCAGCCGGTCAGCGGCGCGAAGGAGCAGGGGGCCAAGGGCCCGCCCAGCACATTGCGCGCGCCGGGCCCGCGAGGGTCGCGGCTGCCGTCGGGCATCAGGCGGCAGCGCGGATGGCGGCGGCCTTCACATCCTCCCCCACCACCCCGGCGAAGCTTTCGAAGTTCTTCTCGAACAGCGCGACCAGCTGCCGCGCGGTACGGTCATAGGCGTCCTTGTCGGCCCAGGCATCGCGCGGGTTGAGCACGCCGTCGGGAATGCCGGGTGCTGCCTTCGGGACCATCAGGCCGAAGAGGGGGTCGCGCACGAACTCCGCCCGGGCGAGGCTGCCATCGAGCGCAGCGCGCAGCAGGGCCCGGGTGTGGCGGATCGACATGCGCTGGCCCGTGCCGTAGGCGCCGCCGGTCCAGCCGGTATTGACCAGCCAGCAATCGACCCGGTGGCGAGAGACGAGCTCGCTCAGCATCCGCCCGTAGACCTGCGGGTGGCGCGGCAGGAAGGGCGCGCCGAAGCAGGCCGAGAAGGTGGCCTGCGGCTCCTTGCCCAGGCCCTTCTCGGTGCCGGCGACCCGCGCGGTATAGCCCGAGAGGTAGTGATACATCGCCTGCGCCGGCGTCAGCCGCGCGATCGGCGGCAACACGCCGAAGGCATCGGCCGTCAGCATCACCAGGTTGCGCGGCACCGGGGCCATCCCGCCGCGGTGGATGTTCGGGATGAACTCGACCGGGTAGCAGCTGCGCGTGTTTTCGGTGTAGCGCGCATCGTCGAGGTCGAGATTGCCGAACTCGTCGGCCACCACGTTCTCGAGCACCGTGCCGAAGCGGTGGGAGGCATCCCAGATCTGCGGCTCCGCCTCGCGGCTCAGGCGGATCACCTTGGCGTAGCAGCCCCCCTCGAAGTTGAAGATGCCCGTATCCGACCAGCCGTGCTCGTCATCACCGATCAGGGCGCGGTCGGGGTCGCTGCTCAGGGTGGTCTTGCCGGTGCCCGAGAGGCCGAAGAAGAGCGCCACATCGCTCTCGCTGCCGATATTGGCGCTGCAGTGCATGGGCAGCACGCCGCGCGGCGGCAGCAGCCAGTTCATCACGGTGAAGATGCTCTTCTTGATCTCCCCGGCATAGGAGGTGCCGGCGATGCAGATCAGCCGTTCGGCGAAGGAGAGCGCGATGCAGGTGCTGCTGCGGCAGCCATCCAGCGCCGGGTCGGCTTCGAACTCGGGCGCGTGCAGGATGACATAGTCGGGCGTGAAATCCGCAAGCTCCGCCCGATGCGGGCGGATGAACATGTTGCGCGCAAACAGCGCATGCCAGGCATTGGTGGTGACAAGCCGCACCCGGATGCGGTGCGCGGGATCGGCCCCGGCGTAGAGGTCCTGGGTGAAGAGCACCGGCCGCTGCCCGAGCCATGCCCGCACCCGCGCGGTGAAGGTGGCGAACTTCTCGGGCGCCATCCTCTGGTTGATCCGGCCCCACCACACCTCGTCGCTGACCGCGGGGTGATCGACCACGAATTTGTCCTGCACCGAACGCCCGGTGTGCTGCCCGGTCAGCGCGATGAAGGCGCCATCGGCCGACAGCCGTCCCTCCTCCCGTCGGATCGCGTGGGTGATCAGCCCGGCCGCGGTCAGGTTCGCATGCACCGGGCAGTCGGCCACTACGCCGGTTCCGGAAAGGGCGGGGTTTGACATGGGCATGTCACTCCTGGCAGCGGGTGGAACCGTTCTGGCGTCCGGTATGGGGCACCCTGCGGCGCCGATGTGGCGCCATTAGGGCGCGGCCACGGCTGCGGTCAACGCGACGACCGCCCGGAAAACCTTGTTTGCGCTGCACAAAATCGAATCCGGAACGAAACCCCTCTCACAGCAGCGCGAGCAGGTCAGGCAGCGGCGGCACCGGCGACTCTCCCACCCCGGCCCACAGCCCGCGCGGCAGGAAGGCAGCCCGCATCCCGGCAGCCAGCGCCGGCAGCACATCATTGTCCACCCGATCGCCGACATAGGTGATCGCCGCTGCCGGCGCGCCGCAGGCCTCTTGCACCCGCGCGAAAAAGCCGGGATCCGGCTTCTGCACCCCCCAGGCATCGGAGGTGGCGATGAAGGCGGCACCGAGCCCGAGGGCGGCAAGCGCCGCCGCCGCCTCGCGCGGCTGGTTGCCGGCGATGCCGATGCGTACGCCGCGCGCGGCAAGCCCCGCCAGGGCCGGCCGCACGTCCGGATAGAGATCGCCCGCCACCGGCAGATCGGCCTTAAGCCGGGCGCGGCGCAGCGCGGCGATGTCCCGACCGGGTGCTAAGCGCTGCATGGTCGCGCGGTGGGAGAGGCCGCGGCGGATATCCTCACGCAGCGCAGCCCAGAGCGTCTCGAAAGGCACGCCGAGCTCGGCCGCCCAGCCGCGCCACATGCGGGTCTCATCGACCAGCACGCCGCCGATGTCGAAGACCACCCACTCCCCGGGGGCAGGCTTCAGGACAGGATCTCCAGCACGGCGATCCGACCCTCGGCCAGCGGGACGGCGCGGCCGATCACTCGCTCCTCGTTGAAGAGGCCGACCACCCGGCTGCCCAGCCGCTCCGCCGGCAGGGTGCGCGCGACCAGGGATTGGGACGGCACCCCCTCGCGCAGGGCGGGCCGTTCGCCATCCAGCAGCACAAGATCGCGCGGCGTGCCGAAATAGCCGCGCGGGCGCATCATGCGCAGAAGGGCAGGGGCGCCGCGTTCGCCCTCGGCCGGCGGCAGGGGCGGGCGGATGTGCAGCACATCGGCCGAGCGCGGAAAGGGCCCGCGGAAGAGGTGCAGGATCGGATGGCCTGGCGCGGCCACCTCCCATTCCAGGCGCCAGTCGGGACGCACCCGCACCGGTCCCCAGCGGCCATCGGCACCGGTCGTCACCTCCTGCAGGGCAGGGCCGATCCGCTGGCCGGATTCGTCGATGCGATAGACCGCCACCCGCGCCCCGGCCACCGGCCGGTTGGTCTGCACCCCGGCCTCCACGCCCGTGATCTGGCCATCGAGCAGCGGCGCCTCTTCGGGGGGGATGTCGAGCCGTTCCACCTCCCGCCCGACGATGAAGCGATACATCTCGGCAAAGGCGCGGGGGTGGAAGGCCACTTCGCGGTGGTCGAGGCCGGGCAGCAGCAGATTGGTCGCGCCGCGCAGCATCGGCCCGTCCTGGTTGATGCCGGTCGGCACGCCCGGCCGGCCGACGAAGCGCCCATCCGGCTGGGCGAAGAGGTCATTGTCGCTGCGCAGGGTCAGGAAGGCGGTGCCGGGCACCACATCTGTCTCTCCGCCGTTCAGCCGCCGCAGGAAGGGGCTGCGCGCGTTGAATTCGCTGCCCTCGTTGAACTCCCAGTCGAAGACGCCGCGGTTGGGCGTGCCGCACAGCACGGCATGCGAGACCACCGCCGACCCGCCCCGGTGCACCACGAAATCCCGGATCGGATAGCCCCCGCGTGAGGAACCGACGAGGGCGATGCGCGCCGCCCCCGTCTCGGCCCGGAAGGCCTCGACGAAGGCGGCCAGGCGATCGGTCTGTTCGGTGGAGGAGGACCGGTGCGGCTGCGGCACGGCATCATTGGCTCGCGCCAGCGGGTCGGGCATGTTGACCGCCCGCAGCGCCGTCACGCCATGGACCTGAAAACGCCAGATCTGCGTCACCCAGAGCGCGGCGTGATCGCCATTGCCGTGGACGAAGAGGATCGCCGGCGAGGCCGGCTGCGCCCTGCCGGGACGGGCCAGCAGGGGGGCAGCCAGCAACCCGGGCAGCGCGCGGCGGGAGATGCGCAGTCCGGACATCTCACTCCCTCTCGATGGTCAGATCGGGCGCGTCGGGATTCTTCATGCCGGTGATGTGATAGCCGCAATCGACGTGGTGGATCTCTCCCGTCACGCCGGTCGAGAGGGGGGAGAGCAGATACAGCCCGGCGCTGCCCACCTCCTCGAGCCCGACATTGCGCCGCATCGGGGAGTTGTACTGGTTCCATTTCAGGATGTAGCCGAAATCCCCGATGCCGCTCGCCGCCAGGGTGCGGATCGGCCCGGCCGAGATCGCATTGACCCGGATGCCGCGCGGGCCGAGATCGGCCGCCATGTAGCGCACGCTCGCCTCGAGCGCGGCCTTGGCCACCCCCATCACGTTGTAGTGCGGCACCCAGCGTTCGGCGCCGAGATAGGTCAGGGTGAGCAGCGCCCCGCCCTCGCCCATCAGCGCCGCCGCGCGACGCCCGGCCGCGACAAAGGAGTAGCAGGAGATGTCCAGCGCCTGCAGGAACACCTCCCGCGGTGTGTCGAGGAAGCGGCCGCGCAAATAGTCCTTGTTGGCGAAGCCGATGGCATGGACCAGGAAGTCGAGCCTGCCCCAGCGCGCGGCCACCGCCTCGAAGGCCGCATCCAGCTCCGCCTCCAGCGCCACGTCGCAGGGCAGGACGAGGTCGCTGCCCAGGCTCGCGGCCAGCGGCCGGACGCGCTTGCCCAGCGCCTCCCCCTGGTAGGTGAAGGCGAGCTCGGCCCCCTGCGCGGCGCAGGCCTGGGCGATCGCCCAGGCGATGCTGCGGTGGTTGGCCACCCCCATGATCAGGCCCCGGCGGCCTTCCATCAGGCGGCCTTGCGGAATCACGGGCTGTTCGGCGGCATCGGGCATGGCGGCGGCGGTTCGGCTGGTTGAAGGCTCGCCAGCGTGGTGGCACATGCCCCCCGCGCGTGCAAGCCGAGGACGCCCGCATGGCCGAGGACCCCTACGCCCTCTTCGCCGCTTGGCTCGAGGAGGCAAGCCGGTCGGAACCCAATGACCCCAATGCCATGTGCCTGGCCACCGCCACCCCCGACGGGCGGCCGAGCGCGCGCATGGTGCTGCTCAAGGGCGTCGATCAGCGCGGCTTCGTCTTCTACACCAACCTGGAGAGCCGCAAGGGGGAGGAGCTCGCCGCCAATCCCCGCGCCGCGCTGTGTTTCCATTGGAAGACACTGGCCCGCAGCGTGCGGGTGGAAGGGCCGGTCGAGCGCGTCAGCGACGCCGAGGCCGACGCCTATTTCGCGACCCGCCCCCGCACCTCGCGCATCGGGGCCTGGGCGTCGCGGCAGTCCCGCCCGCTCGAGAGCCGCTTCGCGCTGGAGAAGGCGGTGGCCGAATATTCCCTGAAGTTCGGCCTGGGCGAGGTGCCGCGCCCCCCGCACTGGTCGGGCTTTCGCGTACTGCCGCAGCGCATCGAGTTCTGGCGCGACATGCCCTTCCGCCTGCACGAGCGCAAGCTCTTCACCGCCCGCCCGGATGGCGGGTGGGATGTCTCCGCCCTCTATCCCTGATGGCCGCGCCCCCCTGCCAGCGCGAGGTGGCCGCATTCCTCGCCGCGATCACCGGGCAGGGGGTGGTGGAGACCCACATCTCCCTCATCTTCCTGGGCGAGACCGAGGCGCTCAAGCTCAAGAAGGCAGTCGATCTCGGCTTCCTCGACTTCCGGAGCCTCGCCGAACGGGCGCGCCTGACTGCCCTTGAACAGGCGCTGAACGCCCCGCACGCACCCGGCCTCTATCTGGGCGTGGTGCCCATCATCCGCCGCCCCGACGGCAGCCTCGCCCTGGGGGGTGAGGGCGAAGTGCTGGACTGGGTGCTGCGCATGCGCCGGCTGCCGCCCGATGCCTTCCTCGATGCGCATGCCCCGCTCGATCCGGCGGGGCTCGATGCGCTGGCCGATGCGGTGGCGGCGCTGCACGCCGCGGCCGCGCCCCGCTCCGGCGATGGCGCGATGGATGCGATCATCGCCGGCAATCGCCGCGCCGCGCTCGAGGCCGGGCTCGATCCGGCCGCGGTCGAGGCCTGGCACGCCGCCGCCCTGGCAAGGCACGAGGCGCTCCGGCCCTGGCTTGCCGCCCGCGCCGCGGCGGGTTTCCTCCGCCGCTGCCATGGCGATCTGCACCTCGGCAACATCTGCCTGCTGGAGGGCCGGCCCACCCCCTTCGATGCGCTGGAGTTCGACGAGGCGCTGGCCAGCATCGATGTCGGCTATGATCTCGCCTTCCTGCTGATGGACCTCGACCGCCGCTGGGGCCGGCCGGCGGCGAATCGCGTGCTCAACCGCTGGGTGGCGCGCAGCGGCGATGCTGCCATGGTGCGTGGGCTGCCGCTGTGGCTGTCGCTGCGGGCGATGATCCGCGCCCATGTCGCAGCCCGGCGCGGCGCGGCCGAGGAAGCATCCGGGCTGCTCGCCCTCGCGGCACGCTATCTGGCGCCGCCGCCGCCGCGGCTTCTCGCGATCGGCGGGCTGCAGGGCAGCGGCAAATCCACCCTGGCGCGCGCGCTCGCCCCCTGGCTCGGCCCCGCGCCCGGCGCCCTGGTTCTGCGCAGTGACGAGATCCGCAAGCGCCGCGCCGGGGTGGCGCCGGAACAGCGCCTGCCGCCCGACCGCTACAGCGCCGAGGAGAGCGCGGCCGTGATGGCCGAACTGCGCCGCATGGCGGCCGAGGCGCTGGCCGCCGGCCATGCCGTCATCGCCGATGCGGTCTTCCTGCGCGAGGCCGAGCGCACAGCCATGGCCGCGCTGCATCCCTCCTTCCTCGGCATCTGGCTCGAGGCGCCGATCGAGCTCCTGCGCGCGCGCATCGCCGCACGGCAATCTGACGCATCCGATGCCGATGCCGCGGTGCTGGAGGCGACGGCGGCGCGCGACCCCGGCCCGATCCTCTGGCAGCGCCTGCCGGCCGACGGTCAGGCGGAGGAGAGGCTGCGCAAGATGCTGGACTTGCCCGCGGTCGTTTCGCCATAAGTCGCCGCAACATCACAGTTGAGGGAGAAGGCGATGGCGTTCCGCAGATTGCTGGTGCCCCTGACCGGCACCGCGGCGGGTGAGGCCGCACTCGCCACCGCGCTGATGACCGCGCGCATCTGGAACAGCCACATCCATTGCCTGCATGTGCGCATCGATGCGCGCGACGTGGCGCCCCTGGCCGGGGAGGGGCTGTCGGGGGCGATGATCGAGGAGATGATGGCCGCCACCGAGCGCGAGGCCGGCGAACGCGCCGCCCGGGTCAAGGCGCTGTTCGACCGCTTCGCCGGGTCGGTGGGCGACGTCACCCTGGCCGACAGCGCCGAGCATGCGAACAAGGCCGATGGCGTCACCCTCTCATTCGAATCGATCCCGGGGCGGGAGGAGGACATCGTCGCGCAGCAGTCGCGCCTCTATGACCTCGTGGTGGTGCCGCACCCCGAGGCGGGGGACGACGTCTCCTCCTCCGATGCGCTGCATGCCGTGCTCTTCGACAGCGGGCGGCCGGTGCTGATCGCCCCGCCCACCCCGCCGGCCAGCATCGGCACTCGCGTCTGCTGCGCCTGGAACGGCACGGCCGAAAGCGCTGCCGCGATGGCCGCGGTGCTGCCCTGGCTGCATCATGCCAAGGCGCGGCGCGTGCTCTACGCCGACGAATACCAGCGCCGCGGCCCGAAGGTGGAGGGCATCCTGGCCTATCTCAAATGGCACGGCATCGAGGCCGAAGCGGTCCAGTTCAAGCCGTCGGGCAAGGATGTCGGGGCGGGGCTGTTGGCCGCCGCGCGGGAGTTCAACGCCGATCTGCTCAGCATGGGCGCCTACAGCCATTCGCGCATCCGCCAGCTGATCCTGGGCGGCGTGACCCGCCACGTGCTCGAACACGCCGAGATCCCTGTGCTGATGTGCCGCTGAGCCGATCATCACCGGCCCGAATGGGGCTGATCCGGCCGGCGCGATGGCGCCGCCCGGCCCGCCGCACCATCTGCCGACGCGGCGGTCCTCTCTGAGGGCCGGGGGAGATCCTTCCATGATCGACATCCGACCTTTCGCAACCCTCGGCCGTGCCGATTTCGGCTGGCTCAAGGCACGGCACCATTTCAGCTTCGGCCATTACCGGGACCCCGCCCGCATGGGCTGGGGTCGGCTGCGCGTCTGGAACGACGACGAGATCGCGCCGGGCAGCGGCTTCGACCCCCACCCGCACCGCGACATGGAGATCATCACCTATGTCCGGCAGGGCGCGATCACCCATCGCGACAGCATGGGCAACATCGGCCGCACCGCCGCCGGCGATGTGCAGGTGATGTCGGCGGGCAGCGGCATCGTGCACAGCGAATACAACCTGGAGCCCGAAGCGACGACGCTGTTTCAGATCTGGATCCTGCCTGACCGGCAGGGCGCACCGCCGGCCTGGGGTTCGCGCAGCTTCCCCAAGGCGGGGCGAGAGGCGCGCTTCGCCGTGCTGGCCAGCGGCCGGGCCGGCGATGCCGCGGGCAGCGAGGATGGCCCCCTGCCGATCAACGCCGATGCGGCGGTGATGGCCGCCACCCTCGCCCCGGGGCAGGAGCTGATCCAGCCGCTTGATCCCGCGCGCCTCGCCTATCTGGTGGCAGCGCGCGGGCGCGTCGTGGTCAACGGTTTGCCGGTCGGCCCCCGCGACGGCGCGGCGATCCGGGCAGAAGCCGAACTGCGCATCCGCGCCGAGGAGGAGGCCGAGCTCGTGATGGTGGAAGCGGCCGCCTGAGGCCGCGGCAGCGGGGCGCTCCGCTCAGCCCAGGGCTGACGGCCGCGGCCCCCCTGCCATCCAATCGAGCAGCTGCACGGTGTGCACGACCGGCAGCCCCCCGCCGGCCAGCTGGGTGAGGCAGCCGATGTTGCCGGCCGCGATCACCTGCGCGCCGGTGCGGCGCAGCCTGGCCAGTTTGCGCGCGCGCAGCCGCTGCGCGATCTCGGGCTGCAGGATATTGTAGGTGCCGGCCGACCCGCAGCAGAGATGCCCCTCGGCCGGTTCCTTCACGATGAAGCCCGCACGCTCCAGCAGCCGCCGCGGCAGCGTCGTGATCTTCTGCCCATGCTGCAGCGAACAGGCGCTGTGATAGGCGATGGTGATGCCCGGCGCCTCCCGCGTCGGGCGATAGCCGAACTTCTCCAGCACCTCGGTCACATCCATCGCCAGCGCCGCGACACGGGCGGCGGTCTCGGCCTCGGGTTCGGTGCGGAACATGAAGCCGTAATCCTTGACCGTGGTGCCGCAGCCCGAGGCATTGATCACCACCGCATCGAGCGAATCGAGGCCAAGGGCAGCCCAGGCCGCGATGTTGGCGCGCGCCGCCGCCATCGCCGGGGCATGCCGGCCCATATGGTGGGTCAGCGCACCGCAGCAGCCCGCCTCGCGGGGCACCACCACCTCGATCCCCATGCGGGTGAGCAGCCGGATGGTGGCGGCGTTGATCTCGGGATCGAGCACCTGTTGCGCGCAGCCGGCCAGCAGCGCAACCCGCCCGCGCCGTGCGCCCTCCGCCGCATGGGTCCCCACCACCGGCAGGGCTGCGGGCAGGCGTTCGGGGGCCAGCGCCAGCATGGCGCGCAGCCGCTCTGCCGTCTGGCCCCGGCCCGGGATCACGCCAGACAGCCGCTTGCCGAGGCGCGCCAGCCGCAGCGCCGCGCGGAAGCGGCCCGGATGCGGCAGCAGGAAGGCGAGCAGAAAGCGCAAAGCGCGATCCGGCAGCGGGCGGCGATAGGTCTCCTCGATATGGCGGCGCGCATGATCGACGAGATGCATGTAATGCACGCCCGAGGGGCAGGTGGTCATGCAGGAGAGGCAGGAGAGGCAGCGGTCGATGTGGCGCGCCTCGACCTCGGTCGCGGCGCGGCCGTTCTCCAGCATGTCCTTGATGAGGTAGATGCGCCCGCGGGGGCTGTCCAACTCATCGCCGAGTTCGACGAAGGTCGGGCAGGTGGCGGTGCACATCCCGCAATGGACGCAGCTGCGCAGGATGCGGTTGCATTCGGCGATGTCGGCATCCTGCAGCTGCAGGGCGGTGAAGTTGGTCTGCACGGCATTCCCCCGGGCTGTGCCCGTTAGATGCCGCCGATCGGCGCGCGGTCAAAGGGGCGCGGCGCCCTCCGCCGGCAGCCGGCCCGCCTCGGCGCAAGGCCCGAGGCGGCAGCGGCGCCCTGCCCTTGCGCGCCCCTCCTCCGCCGCCGCGCGCGGGGCAGCTGGGCACGACGCCTGCCCGCCGGGGCCGGCGGAACCGTTTCTGCGGCCGGCGCCTCAACGCGGCAGGCGGTCGAGCCGGACCAGCGTCGCATGGGCGCTGCCCCACCAGCGCGGGGCGAGTTCGATGCGCAGCGGCAGCGGCGGTGCATCCTCGCGCAGGGTGGCGACCCAGGCGGTGAGCTTGACGGGCTCGGGCGGGCGGGCGGGATCCTCATCCAGGCGGAAGCCGGCCAGCAGCCGGCTCTCGATCTCGCAGCGCAGGCCCCGCCCCTGCAGGCCCGTGCCCCAGTCATTGGGCACCACCTCGGCCGCCGCGGCGGTGCGCACCACCACGCGGGAGAGCCGCCGCGCGTCATAAAGCCGCGTCTCCGCCTCGCAGCGGTTGGTCGCGGTGATGATGCGCGTCAGCCCGACCACGGCGGTCAAGGCATCAACCGCGCCCAGCGCGCGGTCGGGCGGGATCTCCTCCCGCGCCTCGCTGCTGTTGCTGGGCAGCACGGCGCGCAGCACGGGCCGGCCCTCGGGGTCAAAGACCATATCGACCAGCCGGCGCTGGCCGCGGACATGCCCATCGACGCGATAGGCGAGCGGGCGCGGCGTATCGCCCTGCCACTCCCCCTCCACCACCGTGCGCTGTTCGCTGTGCGCGAACCAGGCGGCGATGCCACGGGTGCGGCTGTGCACTTCGACCCGGTAGCGCGGACCATCGAGGGTGAAGGTCACCTCGGCCTGCAGGGCGCGCAGCCCGCCGATGTGAAGGTCATAGACCGCCCGCCAGGTCTGGGCGGCGGCCGGGGCGGCCGCCGAGAGACAGAGCAGCAGGGCCAGCACGCGGTGCATGCCGCAGATGTCGCATCGGCCGCGCCGTGCGCAAGGGATCGGGCAGCCCGAATGCCGGCGGGCGACGACCGCGGCCGCCTCAGCCCGGAACGCCGGGGGGCAGGGCCAGCAGATCGCAATGCGGCACCAGGATCGACAGCCGCCCGGCCGCGATCTGCGCCTGCCGCGCCGCGGCCCACTCCTGCAGCCGGCGGGACGCCCCGCGTTCCCAGCGCGCTGCCGCCTCGAGCATGCCCTCGGTCAGGGCCTGGGCCAGGGGGCGGTCGCCGCGGCGGATCCGCCAGGGGCTCGGCGCTGTCAGGACGCGGTAGCCATGGGCCGTGAAGGCGCGGGCGAGCACGGCGGGCGCGGCATCGCCCAGCGCCCGCCCGCCCAGGCCCTTGTCGCGCGCCTGATCGCGGGCGAAGCCGCGGCGCAGATAGGCATCGGCCGGATGCGGGGGGGTGAAGCGCGCCGGGCCTGCGGTGTTCAACGCCGCGTAGAAGGGCAGGCGGCGCGAGGCACAGGCGGCGGCCATCGCCTCCACCCAATCCGCGCTGACCAGATCGCACAGCGCGCTGCAGACCACCGCATCCGCCTGCGCAAGCGGCAAGCCGTGCGGGGCCAGGGCGAGGTTGGCGACCAGCCCCTCCACCCGCCAGGCCCCGCCGGGGGCATGCACCAGCAGGGTGCGCCGGTTCGGGAAGGTGGCGGGAATGCCCTGTTGCTCCGCCCGCTCGGCGATGGTGGAGAAGGCTGCCTCCAGCAGCGCGGCATCGGCATCGACCAGCAGCCAAGCCTGCGCCCGGCCGATCAGGGGTGCCAGCCAGCGCGTCAGTGCCCCCGTCCCGGCGCCGAGGTCGAGCAGCCGGGGCCTGAGCGGCAAGGCATCGCGCAGCGCCAGCGCCAGCCCGAGATCGCGCGCCCGGGCATCCTGTGCTTCGCGCAGCTCCAGCCATTCGGCAGAGAAGCTCTCGCTCATGCGACGCGTTCCAACTCGGCAGCGAAGAGGGCCGCGCGGTCCTCCCAGCGCGGCAGACGTTGCGCTGCGGCCCAGGCGGCATCGGCCATCCGGGCGCGCAGCGCGGAATCGAAAATGACCCGGCGCATGGCGCGCGAGAGGCTGGCGGCATCACCGGGCGGGGAGAGCACGCAGGCCTCTTTCGGCACCACCTCGGCGATCGCGCCACCGGCCGTGATCGCGCAGGGCAGGCCGCGGGCCAGCGCCTCGGCCGCGGCCATGCCATAGCCCTCCCAGTAGGTGGCCAGGGCGAACAGATCCGCCGTGTCATAGGCGGCGGCGAGCGCCGGGCCCGAGAGTTCACCGGCGAAGGTCACCCGCTGCGCGATGCCGAGCTCCTCCGCCAGTGCCTGGAGGCCGTCGGCATGCACCGGATCGCGCGCCGCCCCGACGATGGTCAGCCGCCAGTCGAGGTCGGTTAGCCGTGCCAGGGCGCGCAGCAGCACGTCATGGCCCTTGCGCGGCACCAGCGCGCCGACCGAGAGGATGCGGCAGACCCCATCGGCCGAGCCGCGGGCGCGCGGCGCCGGGTCGGTGCCCGGCTCGACCACCCCGATGCGGTCGGGATCGACCGCGAAATCCTTGGCCAGCCGCTCGGCCGTCAGGCGCGAGGTGGCAATGAGCCGGGGCAGCCGCGGCAGCATCGCCGCCTCGATCGCGCGCAGCCGCTCGGCATCGAGCCCCCTCTCGAGCGCCGTCGGGTGATGGATCAGCCCGACCGCGCGGCGGGCGATCAGCTCCCCCAGCAGCGGCCGGAAGGCGGGCAGGCCGAGGCCGTCCACCACCGGCAGCCGCTCCGGCCCGAGGCGTTCCAGCGCGGCCCGCGCCGCGGCCTCGGCCGCGGGGTCGGGCAGCGGATGCCGCCCGGCGAGCTCCAGCACCTCCACGTCATGGCCGAGCGCGCGCAGCCCTGCCACCATCCGCTGGTCATAGAGGTAGCCGCCTGAGAGGGTCTCGAAGGGGGCGGGCACCAGCAGGGCGATCTTCACGCCACCGGCCCCTCATAGGCGGCCCAGGCGAGGTGGCTTTCGCGCAGCGTGACCTTGATCGAGGCGACCCGCGCCCCGCCGGGCCCCATCCGGCCATCCTTGCAAGCCTCGGCGAGCAGGCCGTGGATATAGGCGCAGAGATATTCGGTCGTGGTGTTGCGCCCGGCGAAGATGGGCTCCTCATCCAGGTTGCGGTAGTCGAGCGTGGCCAGGATGTGGCGCAGCTGCTCGCGGGCGATGCCGATGTCGATCAGCAGATCCTGCTCATCGAGCGTGGGGGAGCGGAACTCGGCCTCGACGATGAAGGTCGCGCCGTGCAGGCGCTGCGCCGGGCCGAAGACGGCGCCGCGGAAGCTGTGGGCGACCATGATGTGATCGACGACGGTCAGGCTGAACATCCGGTGCTTTCCTGTTCGCAGGTGACGACGGGACAGAGGGCGGGTTCGGTCAGCAGCGCGCCGTAGCGCGCCGGCAGCTCGGCGAAGGGCACCACGGGGCCGAGCAGCATATCGAGCCTCTCATCGGCCAGCAGCTCGAGGGCCAGGGCCATGCGCTCGGCATGGCTGCGCCGGCCGCGCATGGCGGGGGCGATGCTGCCCACCTGGGTCGAGATCAGGCGGAGGCGCTTCTGGTGGAAGGCCTCGCCCAGGGGCAGGGCGGGGCAGTCGGTGCCGAACCAGCTCGCCTCGATGATCCGGGCCTCGAAGGCGGCGCGGGAGAGGGCCAGGGCGAGCCCCGCTTCGGTCGCGCTCGCATGCAGGATCAGCTCCTGTTCCGCCGGCGCCTCCTCTGGCGCGGCGAAGCGGGCACCGAGCGTCTGCGCGATGGCGGCACGGCCGGGGTCGAGGTCGGTGACGGTGACCCGCATCCCCGGAATCTGGGCGAGCAGGAAAGCGGCGAGCAGCCCGACCACGCCCGCTCCGATGACCAGCGCGCGCTCGCCCGGAAGGGGTTGCGCATCCCAGAGCGCATTGAGCGCCGTCTCCATGTTGGCGGCGAGCACGGCGCGGCGTGTGGGCAGCGCCTCGGGCAGGGGGGTGCAGAGCGCTGCCGGGGCCAGGAAGCGTTCCTGATGCGGGGCGAGGACGAAGACGCGCCGACCCGCCAGCGCCCCGTCCTCGGCCAGACCGACGGCGCAGTAGCCGTATTTGACGGGGAAGGGGAAATCCCCCTCCTGCAGGGGAGCGCGCATCAGCGCATATTGGGAGGGGGGGATGCGCCCCTGCCAGACCAGACGCTCCGTCCCGCGGGAGATCCCGCTGGCCAGCAGCCGCACCGTCACCTCATCCGGCCCGCGCGGGGGCAGCGGCGTCTCGCGCAGCTCCGCCCGGCCGGGGCCGGTGATCCAGAGCGCCTTCGGCATCACGCCCCCGCCAGGGCCGGTCGCGCCCGGCCCACCGCAATGTCGAGCAGCAGGTCGGGGGCGATCTCGTGCACGCTCCAGGACAGGCGCAGCCCATCGGCGATGCGCTCTGCCTCCGGCAGGGCGAAGGCCGGCCGGCCGCTGCCCAGGATGAGCGGTGCGACGGTCACATGCAGCCGATCGAGCAGCCCTGCCATCAGGAAGCGCGAGACGGTCACGCCGCCCCCCTCGACAAAGATGCGCCGGAGCCCGCGCGCGGCCAGGGCATGCAGCAGGGCGGAGAGGTCAAGCCCCTCCGGGCCTTCGGGCAGGGCCAGCACCTCTGCCCGGCCGTGCCGGCGCGCCGCGGTCGCACCGCGCCCGACCACGAGCAGGGTGGGCGGGCCCTCGCGGAAGACGCGAAAGCCGCTGCCGAGCCGTGCCTTGGGGTCGAGCACCACCCGCACCGGGCTCGGCCCCTCCACCAGGCGGGTGGTCAGCTGCGGATCATCGGCGGCGATGGTGCCCGCCCCCACCACCACGGCGTGGCAGAGCGCGCGCAGCCGATGGGTATGGAGCACATCGCCGGGCCCGCCGATCCAGCGCGACGCTCCGTTGCGCGTGGCGATGCGCCCATCCAGGGTCTGCGCCAGGCGGCCGATGACGATGCAGCCATCGGCCCCGATCGGCGGGGCGAAGAGAGGCGCAAACAGCGGGCCGGGTGGTGCCTCGCCCGCCAGGATCGCCCGCCAGGAAGGGTCATCGCCGCCATCCATCGGGCGGCGTATGCCCGGCGATTGCGGCAGGCGGAAGGCCGGATGCTCACCCGCCCCGCTAGATGCGGGCCGAGACGGCGAGCGCCGGCGTCTGGCGCGATGTCCGCCTTCCGCCCTGGGCGCCATAGCCGGGGGGGCGGGCATGCGGCAGAGCCGCACCGGCGATGGTCTCGATCACGCGCGACTGCAGGGCGATGGCGTGTTCGAGCAGCCGCCGGTTCTCCGCCCCCAGGGCGGAGAGGCGGGCGTGCAAGGCGGCGGTCGCCGCACGCGCCGCCTCGCCCTCGGCCCGCACGCCCTGGCGCGCCGCGGCAGCAAAGGCCTGGGCGAAGGCGTCGGTGGCCTGCATCTTGGCGGTGGCAAGAGCGGCCGCGCGCGTCAGATCAAAGGCGGCCAGGGCCTGGTTCTCGGCCTCCAGCGCAGCGGCCAGCCGCTCTCCGGCGGCGATCACGGCCTCCATCATGGGCTCACCTCCTGCGGGACGGATGGGGGTTGGCGTTGCAGCTGCGCCAGCAGCAGGGCAGCGATGCCGATGCCGCCGCGCGCGGCCATGCGTTCGGCGAAGGCTTCGGTCAGCATGGGGCGCCAATGCTCCTCGGCCGCACCGCCGCCGAAGGGGCCGCGGGCCTGGCCGATCCCGGCGAAGACCGGGGAGAGCAGCTGGGCCAGCACCTGCGCCTCGAAGCGCTGGGCCAGGGCGCGCTGGAGCGCGGGGTTCTGCTGAGCGCGCGGGGCGGAGGGCAGGGGCGGCGTGGCAGGCGGGATGGGGGCAGCGGGCAGTGGCATCGGCATCAGCGTAGCTCCAGCTCGGCCTGCAGGGCACCGGCGGCCTTGATCGCCTGCAGGATGGTGATGAGGTCGCGCGGGCCCACGCCCAGGCTGTTCAACCCGCGCACCAGCTCGGCCAGCGTCACACCGCCCTCGAGCACGCCCAGCCGCCGCTCGCGCTGGTCGTCCACCTCGATCTGGGTGCGCGGGACCACCACCGTCTCTCCGCCGGCGAGCGGGTTGGGCTGGCTGACCTGGGGCGTCTCGGTGATGCGGATGGTGAGGTTGCCCTGGGCGATCGCCACCGTGGAGACGCGCACATGGGCCCCCATGACGATGGTGCCGGAGGCCTCCTCGATGACGATCCGCGCCGGCTGGTCCGGGCTGATGCGCAGCTGCTCGATATCGGCAAGCAGCGCCACCGGATCGCGCCCGCGCAGCGCGATGACGACCGTGCGCGGGTCGGTGGCCCGAGCCGTGCCGGCGCCCGCGGCCCGGTTGACGGCATCGGCCACGCGGCGGGCAGTGGTCAGGTCGGGGTTGCGCAGCGACAGCCGGAGCTCCTCCCGCCGGCCGAGCTGGTAGGGCACGGCCCGTTCGACGATGGCGCCGGAGGCGATGCGGCCCGAGGTGGGCACACCGCGCTGGATGCTGCCGGCCGCCCCCCGCGCGGCGATGGCGCCGGTCGCCACCGGCCCCTGGGCCACCGCATAGACCTCTCCGTCGGCGCCCAGCAGCGGCGTCACGAGCAGCGTCCCACCGGTGAGGTTGGTCGCATCGCCGAGCGCCGAGACCGCGACGTCGATGCGGCTGCCGGGCTGGGCGAAGGCCGGCAGATGGGCGGTGACCATGACCGCCGCCACATTGCGGGTATCGAGCCGCAGCTCGTGATCACGCGTGTTGACGCCGAGCCTCTCGAGCATGCCGATCAGGGTCTGGCGGGTGAAGACGGCATTGCGCAGCCGATCCCCGGTGCCCGGCAGGCCGACCACCAGGCCATAGCCCACCAGCTGGTTGTCGCGGATGCCCTCGATGTCCGCGATGTCCTTGATGCGCACGGGCTGCGCCGCAGCCCCTGCCGCCGCCGAGGCGAGCAGCAGCAGCACCGCCAGCGGCCGGGCGGCGCCCCAGAGTTTCAGGGAGAAGTAAAGCTTCGCGCGCAACATCCTCTTCCCCGTGGCGGACGGGCGGCACCGGGCAGCACCCCAGCCGACCCGCGGAGGGGAGAGGGCAAGCAGCGTGCCAGAGACAGCCCCCTTCCCGCCCGGCAGGCCTTGCCCGGAGGCGGCAAGCCGAAGGCCCCGCCCGGCAAGCCAAGCCCGCCGCGGGGGGCGGCCATCGCCGCCCCTGGCGCCGGAGGAGAGAGAGGGAGCATTCCGCCATGGCCATCGGACTGGACCCGGAGCGACGTCTGGCCGCACTCGCCTTCCAGAAGACGGCCCGCCTGGGACCGACCGGCGGCTTCAGCCTGCCGGCGGCCCAGGGCGTGGCGGGCAGAGCGCCGCCAGCCGCGACAGCCCCGGTGGCGGCACTCCCGCCGCTTGCCGCCGCCATGCCCGGGGCGCGGGATCTCGCGGCGCGGCGGCGGGCGGCCGGCCTGCTCGCCGGGCTGTCGGCCCTGCAGATCCGACTGCTCGGCGGGGCGGGGGATGCGCGCGCCCTCTCCCGCCTGCCCGATCTGCTGGAGGGCGAAGACGGCGAAGACCCCGAACTGGCCGAACTGCTCCAGGCGCTCGCGCTGCGGGCGCGCATCGAATGGCTGCGGCGCGAAGGCCCCCCCGCCGCCGCGGATCACGCACCCGGCCAGGAAGAGTTCTGAAAGTTTTGTGGAATCAGGGCTTTCGCCCGAAACCCCCTTGGCGGGGCAGGACCCGCACACTATGGTGCCCGCGCCGGATGATGGCTGAGTGTCTTGCTCGGTTGTCGGTGGAGGCACAGGTCCAGGAATGATTATCACGCTCCCGCCGGATTATCGTCCCTCGGAAGACGAAGAGTTCATGAACCCGCGGCAGCTCGAATATTTCCGTCAGAAGCTGCTGCGCTGGCGCCATGAGCTGCTGCGCGAGGCCGGAGAGACGCTGCACAGCCTCTCGGAAGGCGGCATCGCCGAGGCCGACCTGACCGACCGTGCGAGCGTCGAGACCGATCGCGCCCTCGAGCTGCGCACGCGCGACCGCGCGCGCAAGCTCATCGCCAAGATCGACCAGGCCCTGGAGCGGATCGAAAACGGCACCTACGGCTACTGCGAGGAGACCGGCGAGCCGATCGGCCTCAAGCGGCTTGAGGCCCGGCCGATCGCCACCCTCTCGATCGAGGCGCAAGAGCGCCACGAGCGGATGGAGCGCATCCACCGCGACGATTGACCCCTCCACCCCGCAGCACCCCGCCTTCTGCCCCGCGGCGGAGGGCGGCGCTGCAGGGCCCAGGACCGCCGCGACGCGCCGGCGCGGCCCCTTCCTCAATAGACCGGCGCATCATCCAGTTCGGGCGGAACCTGCGCATCGGCGCGCTGAAGCAGGGCGGGGTCATTCTCCTCCACCCGCCCCACGCGAGGATGGATCGGCCAGATCGCCAGGCGCTCAGACGGATAGGGGCGCAGGACGGAGGCCGGATCCCCCGGCGCCTCGCCCAGCCAGACCGCCCAGTCCTGCCGCGGCAGAATGGCCGGCATCCGCTCATGGATCCGCGCCTGGCGACCTTCCGAGGCGGTGGTGACGATGGCGAAGCTGCGCAGCCATGCGCCATCGGGCTGCCGCCAGCCCTCCCACAGCCCGGCCACCGCCATCGGCTCGCCGCTGCAGAGTGCCACCGCGAAGGGCTGCTTGCCCCCGCCGGGCCGTCGCTGCCACTCGTAGAAGCCATCCATCGGCACCAGGCAGCGCCGGCGGGCGAAGGCGTCGCGGAAGCTCGGCTTGGCCGCCAGGCTCTCGGCCCGCGCGTTGATCAGCCGGGCCGCCCCCGAGGCATCCTTGGCCCAGTGCGGCACCAGCCCCCAGCTCAGCAGATCGAGATGCCGCGCCCCGGTCTCCGGATGCCGCCGCAGCACCGGTGCGGCCTGGGTGGGGGCGATGTTCCAGGAGGGGGCATAGTTCGGCAGGGGACCGGCCACGGCGAAATGCCGCGCCAGCTCGGCCGGTTCGCGCTGCAGGAAATAGCGCCCACACATGGCCAGAGAGGCTGCCCTCCAGGGGGCGGAGACGAAAAGCCCCGGGGGGCCGACCCCCCGGGGCGGTGCTGCGCGCGCGGCCGGTCGGGCGCCTATTCCTCGCCGCCGGCCAATTCGCGCCGGCGCCGGATCGCCGCCCCCAGAATGTCGCCCAGCGAGGCGCCGCTGTCGGCGGAGCCGAACTCCTTCATCGCCTGGCGCTCCTCCTGCAGCTCCTTGTCCTTGATCGAGAGGGTCAGGCGACGGGCGGCGCGATCGATCTGCATGACGCGGGCGTCCACCTTCTCGCCGACGGCGAATTTCTCCGGCCGCTGGTCCTGGCGGTCGCGGGCCAGTTCGGAGCGGCGGATGAAGCCGGTCAGGATGTCCTCCACCCGCACCTCGATGCCGTTGGGCTCGATCTTGGAGACGACGCCGGTCACGATGTCGCCCTTGCGGATGCGATCGAGCACCTCGGCCGCCGGGTCGGCCTGCAGCTGCTTGATGCCGAGCGAGATGCGCTCCTTCTCGACGTCGACATCGAGCACCTTGGCCTTGACCACCTGGCCCTTCTGGTACTCGGCCAGCGCCTCTTCGCCCGGCCTGTCCCAGGAGAGGTCGGAGATATGCACCATCCCGTCGATATCCGGGCCCACGGCGATGAACAGGCCGAACTCGGTGATGTTGCGGATCTCGCCCTCGATGACGGAACCCGGCGGGTGCTTCTCGAGGAACTGCTCCCACGGATTGCCCTGCGCCTGCTTGAGGCCGAGCGAGATGCGCCGCTTGGGCTCGTCGACGTCGAGGATGACCACCTCCACCTCCTGGCTGGTGGAGACGATCTTGCCCGGGTGCACGTTCTTCTTGGTCCAGGACATCTCCGAGACGTGGACCAGCCCCTCCACCCCCGGCTCCAGCTCGACGAAGGCGCCGTAGTCGGTGATGTTGGTCACCCGGCCGGTGAACTTGGCCCCGACCGGATATTTGAGCGTGACGCCCTCCCACGGGTCGGTCATGAGCTGCTTCATGCCGAGCGAGATGCGCTGGGTGTCCTGGTTGAAGCGGATGACCTGGACCTTGACCTTCTGGCCGATCTCGAGCGCCTCGGAGGGGTGGTTGATCCGCCGCCAGGCGATGTCGGTGACGTGCAGCAGGCCATCCACCCCGCCCAGATCGACGAAGGCGCCGTAGTCGGTGATGTTCTTGACCACACCCTCCAGGATCGCGCCCTCGCGCAGCCCCTGGATCAGTTCGCTGCGCTGTTCGGCGCGGGTCTCCTCCAGCACCGCGCGGCGCGAGACCACGATATTGCCGCGCGCCCGGTCCATCTTGAGGATCTGGAAGGGCTGCACCTGGCCCATCAGCGGCCCGACATCGCGCACCGGCCGGATATCCACCTGGCTGCCGGGCAGGAAGGCGACCGCCCCGCCGAGATCGACCGTGAAGCCGCCCTTGACGCGGCCGAAGATCACGCCGTTGACGCGCTGGCCGGCGGCGGCCGCCTTCTCGAGCGCGGTCCAGACCTCCTCGCGCCGCGCCTTCTCGCGGCTGAGGACGATGGTGCCGTCCTTGTCCTCGTAGCGCTCGATGAAGAGCTCCACCACATCGCCCACCTTCACCTCGGGCTTCTGGCCCGGCGGGGCGAATTCCTTGAGCGGCACGCGGCCCTCGCTCTTGAGGCCCACATCCACCACCGCCACGTCGCCATCGATGCGGACCACGCGGCCCGTGACGACGGAGCCGGCAAAGCCCGTATCGGGGCCCAGAGTCTCCTCGAGCAGAGCGGCGAAATCCTCGGTGCCGGTGTGGGTTTCGGCTTGTGCCATGCGGTCGGGTTGTCCTGTTGCGGGGCGGGCGGAAGGCCCTCTGCCCCATGGGGTCCTGCGCCCCCGCCTGAGGCGGGCACGTCTTGCCGGGCGGCATGCCCGGCCGGGTGGGTGGCGCTTGTCGGAGCACCTACGCCGCCCCCGGCTCGCCGGGGGGTCAAATGCGGCCGGGCGGCCCGGTCACCCGGCCGCCCGTCAGCGTGGGCGGCAAAAACACCCTGCGTCGCGCGGCGTCAAGCGGAATCGCTGAGCCCGGGCAGCCTTGCCCGCAGCAGCGCGAGCGCGGCGGCGAAGGCGGCATCGGGATCGAGGTCGGAGGTATCGAGCAGCAGCGCATCCTCGGCCTGGCGCAAGGGGGCCACGCTGCGCCCGGCATCCTGCGCATCGCGCCGCAGCAGATCGGCCAGCACCGCCGCCGGGTCGGCCGCTATGCCGCGCCCGGCCAGCTCGCGCTGGCGGCGGGCGGCGCGCACCTCCGGCCGGGCGGTAACAAAGAGCTTGGCATCGGCATCGGGGAAGACGACCGTGCCGATATCCCGCCCGTCCAGCACCGCGCCGCGTTCGCGCCCGAAGCGGCGCTGGAACTCGAGCAGCGCGGCGCGCACCGCCGGTATCGCCGCCACCGCGCTGGCCGCCTGCGCCGCCGCCTCGTCGCGCAGATCCGGCCGGTCGAGGTCGGCCGGGGTGAGTGCCCGCGCCGCCGCCTCGGCCGCCACCGGGTCGGCCGGGTCGGCGCCCGCATCCAGCACGCGCCGCCCCACCGCGCGATAGAGCAGGCCGGTGTCGAGATAGGGCAGGCCGAAATGCTGGGCGAGCCGCCGCGCCAGCGTCCCCTTGCCCGCCGCGGCCGGGCCGTCCACCGCGATGATCATGCCGCCGCCACCACCGGCGCCCCGGCCGCCTCGGCAAGGAGGTCGGCAAAGCCGGGGAAGGAGGTATCGATGAAGCTCCCGTCGTCCACCGTCATGCCCTGCCTTGCCGCCAGGCCCAGCACCAGACCCGACATCGCCAGCCGATGGTCCATGCGCGTGGCCACCACGCCCCCGCCCGGGATCGCTCCGCCGCTGCCGTGCACGATCAGGTCATCGCCGTCGATCTCGGCCCGGATGCCCGCGGCCCGCAGCAGCTCGGCGGTGCCGAGGAGGCGGTCGCTTTCCTTCACCCTGAGCTCGGCCAGCCCGCGGAAGCGCGAGGTGCCGGCGGCGGCGGCGGCGGCCACCGCCAGGATCGGGTATTCGTCGATCATCGCCGGCGCGCGCTCGGCCGGCACATCCACCGCCCGCAGGGGCGAGGCCGCAACCGCGAGGTCGCCCACCGGCTCGCCGCCCGCCACGCGCGGGGCGAGCACCGTGATGTCGGCCCCCATCTCCTGCAGGGTGGCAATCGCCCCGGCGCGCAGCGGGTTGAGGCCGACGTGACGGATGAGCAGGCGGCTGCCCGGCACCAGCAGCGCTGCGACCAGCAGGAAGGCGGCCGAGGAGGGATCGCCCGGCACCACCACCGGTGCGGCGGAGAGTTCCGGCTGGCCGAGAAGCTCGATGACGCGGCCCCGCCCCTCTTCGCCGACATGGAGGCGGGCGCCGAAATGGCGCAGCATGTTCTCGGTGTGGTCGCGCGTGGGCTCGGGTTCGATGACGCGCGTCACGCCGCGGGCGCAGAGCCCGGCCAGCAGGCAGGCGGATTTGACCTGGGCGGAGGGCACCGGCACGCGGTAGTCGAGCGGCAGCGGATCCCCGACCCCCTGCACCGCGAGCGGCAACCGCCCCCCGGCGCGGGTCCAGAAGCGAGCGCCGGTGGCCGAGAGCGGCTCGGTCACCCGGCCCATGGGGCGGCGGCGCAGGCTGGCATCCCCGGTCATGACGGCAAACAGCGCATGCCCGGCCAGCAGGCCGCAGATCAGCCGCGCCGCCGTGCCGGAATTGCCCATGTCGAGCACATCGCCCGGCTCGGTCAGCGCACCGATGCCGCGCCCGGCCACCCGCCAATGCCCGGGCCCCAGACGTTCGACCTGGGCGCCGAGGAGGCGCATGGCAGCCGCGGTGCGCAGCACATCCTCGCCCTCCAGCAGCCCCGTGATGTCGGTGCTGCCAATGGCCAGCGCGCCGAACATCAGGGCCCGGTGCGAGATGGACTTATCCCCCGGCACAGAGACTTCGCCCCGAAGGGGCCGGTCAGGCGGGCGGGCGCGCAAGGGGCGTGCAGGCGCAGGGTGGCTCATGCCGGAAGGCGAGGTTGGTCGGTCATGCCGTCTGGTTTGACAGGGGGCCGGCTGCGTGGCAATGCGCCGCACCTTTCCATCCGTGTAGGTCGGCATGGCGAAGCCCGAGCTTGGATCCAAGCGCACCTGCGTCTCCTGCGGCGCGCGTTTCTATGACCTGATGCGCAACCCGGCGGTGTGCCCCAAATGCGGCACGGAACAGCCGGCGGAACAGCCTCGGCTGCGGCGGGCCGCCGCCCCGGCTGACGACAAGCTCAAGACGGCGGCCGCCGGGGCCCCGGATGTCGAGGCGGCGGACGTTGACCTGGTCGATGTGGACGCCGACGATGCGGCGCTCGAGCCCGATGACCTCGAGGACGGCGACGAGGTGATCGAGGAGGAGATCGCCGTCGAGGGCGAGCGCGACGAGGAGGCCTGAGCCCGTCGGGTCACGGCCAAGAGCGGGGGTCGTGCGCTGCGCCGCCGTCTGCCTTGGCGGCGCCGGGGCCGTGCTGCCCTCCCCCAGCCCCGCAGCGGCCGTTCGGGCGCGGCCGCACCGTCTTTCAGAGCGCGTTCTCCCGGCGGCCGGCCGCCGACGGCAGCGCACTGGATCCCAGCTGAGGGGGGAAACCTGGCCGGCTGGCGGTGCCATGGCCCATTGAGCCTTGCCGCGGCGCGTGACGCCTGGCGGGCTGCACGGGCTGGGTGGTCACCTCGCCTGCGCCGCGGCAGGCCTGCTGCCGCAGCAGGTCGCTCCCGCCGCGGTCCCGGCGATGTCGGCGCCCCTGTCGGCAGGGCGCCGGCGGGCGACCCCGCGGCTCGGGGCGGCCGGGCCATGCGGGCCGGGACGGAGACGGCCGCGGCGGATCGGGCCCACTCCCCAGCGCGCCTGGCGGTCGCCTCTGTCCGCTGCCACGCATCCGGGCTGTTCCGGCCGGCGCAGATCGGCCCTGCCGGCCGGCTGCGGTCCTCTCTAGGGTGCGCGGTAGGTCAGGCCGAAGCGCTGCAGGAACTCCTCGAGCCGCAGGCGGTCCGCCCCGATCAGGCAGGGCTGGCCATCCGCCACGTCGTGGCGGAAGCGATAGACGATGATGTGCTCCCCCTCGATCGCCATACGGCAGAAGCCGGCCTCGGGTGTCGGGACATCGCCCGGGCAGCGAGCCACGTCGTAATGGCGCACATGGGGTTCGAACTCGGCATAGGGCACCCAGCAGCGGCTCTCCTGCGCGAGGGTAGCGCTCGGGAGGAGGAGGGCGAGGGCGGCGGCCGCGACGGAGCGGATCATGCTGCCTCCAGGGGTTTTTGCGGCGCGGAGGCTACACCCGGGGGCGGGGGGGCCGGAAGGTCGGGCCCGGCAAAAGGCTGCGGCGCGTGAGACATCCGCGCGCTTTGAGATACGAAACCTCTTATGTCTCAATCTTGAGATGTTGATGGCGCGTAAAAGCGATGGACAGCACACGCTTTGGTTGTATCATGGGCTCAGCGGCAACCAGCAAGGTTTCCCCCATGCGCATCCTCCTCGCCGAAGATGACCGGACGATCGCCAAGGGCATCACCCATGTCCTGAAACAGGCCCGGATGGTCGTGGATACCGCCGAGACCGGGGCCGAAGCGCTCGAGCTCGCCAAGCTCTACGACTATGATGCCATCATCCTCGATGTCATGCTGCCCGACATCGAGGGGTTCGAGGTGGTCCGCCGTCTGCGCCACGCGCGGCGCGATGCGCCTGTCCTCATGCTCTCCGCCCAGTCGCGGCCCCAGGCCAAGGTGCGCGGCCTGCAGGCCGGTGCCGACGACTATCTCGCCAAACCCTTCGATCCCGAGGAACTGATCGCCCGCCTGCAGGCCATCATCCGCCGTTCCCGCGGATTGAGCCATTCCCGCATCGACATCCACGGCATCACCATGGACCTCGCCGCGCGGGAGGCGCTGGTCAATGGCCGGCCGATCAACCTCACCGGGAAGGAATACGCGATCCTCGAGCTCCTGGTGCTGCGCCGTGGCGCGGTGCTGTCCAAGGAAAACTTCCTCGACCACCTCTACGGCGGCATCGACGAACCCGACGCCAAGATCATCGACGTCTTCATCTGCAAGCTGCGCAAGAAGCTCGCCCAGGCCGGGGTCGAAAACCTGATCGGCACGGTCTGGGGCCGCGGCTACATCGTGCGCGATACGCCGCCCGCGCGCCAGACCACGCCCGCCGCCGCGCGGCCGATGGTCGAAAGCCGCGTCGCATAACCGACCGCCCTCCAGCTGCCGCGCCCGAGCCCCGCGGCGGGGGGCGCCATCCCGCTGGCCCGCCGCTGCGCCGCCGGCTCCAGCCGACCAGGCCGGGGCAAGCCGGCGGCCCCGCAGCGGCATCACAGCGCAAGATGGGCACCTTCCGCCTGCTGCCGGGCCCCTGGCAGGCTCCCCGCCACCCTGCTGCCCCGCCCCCTGCCCAGCCGATCCGTCCCGCCCCGCATCACGCCGCCCCCGGCCGCCGCCTCGCCCACCGGTCCAAGGCGCGCCGTCATCCGGCACGCCCGCTTGGCCGTGCGGGTCAAGGGGAGCCCTTCCCCCGTGCCGCCGGCCGCAGCTCCCGCCCGCCAGCTACCCCCAGCCCGGG
>JANWYF010000219.1 GCA_025057055.1 Rhodovarius sp.
GAAGTTGCCGTCCGGATAGGGGGTGGCGAATTGCCAGCGGGTCTGGGCGGGGGCGGGGCCGGGCAGTCCGGCCAGGGGCAGGACAGCGGCGCCGGCCAGCGCCGCGCGGCGGGTCATGGTCATGGCAATCTCCCGAACTGATCAGCCTCTGCAGCGATGATCGGCAGATCGCAGCCGGCCTGGCAAGAGCGCGGTCGCCGCCCGCTGGCCGCTGCCCGCAGCCCTGCCCAGGCCGGCGGCAGAGCAGGCTTGCGGCTGCCTCACGCCCGTGCGCGATAGGCCTCGAGCAGGGCGCGCCCCTCCGCCCCGGCGCGGGCAAGCCAGTCCTCGGTCAATATGCGGGAGGGCTCCCGCAGCGCCTCGGCCAAGGCGGGCGAGACGTCGAGCACCTGCATGCCGCGTTCGCGCATCCTGGCCAGCGCCGCTGCGTCCGCCTCCTCGGCCATCGCCCAGGCGCGTTCCGCGGCGCGCCGGGCGGCGACGCGCAGGGCCTCGCGATGCGCCTCGGGCAGGGCGTCGAATGCGCGGCGGTTGACAAAGACCGCGTTGTTGCTGGTGGCGAGGTTGAGGCGCGTGAAGACGCGCGTCACGTCCCAGGCCTGGGTGTCGGCGGCGACCGGCGCGGTGGTCAGCTGCGCGTTCACGATGCCGGTGGCGAAACCCTGCGCCACCTCGGGCGCGGGCAGCAGGACGGCGGTGGCCCCCATCAGCTGGGCAAAGCGCGTGGAGATCGGCGAGTAGGTCCGCAGCCGCAGCCCGCGGAAGGCGGCGGCGTCGTTGACCGGGGCTTGGCTCGCAAGGCCGACCAGCGGCCAGGGCGCCAGATAGAGGAGATGCATCCCCTGCCGCGCCAGGCGCTGCTCGATGGCCGGGCCGCGCACCGCCATCAGCCGCTGCGCATCAGCCATGGAGGAGACCACGCCCGGCACCTGGTCCAGGTCGAAGATCGGATCCTCATTGGCGTAGGCGGTCAGCAGAATCTCGCCGAGCTGCACCTGGCCCTGTTGCACCCCGCGCTTGATCTGGGGCTGGGGCAGCAGGCTGCCGTTGCTGTGCAGTTGGATATCGAGCGCCCCCCCGGTGGCGACCCGCACCTCCTCGAGGAAGAGGCGCAGGTTGCGGGTGTGGTAGTTGCCCTCGGCAAAGCCGCTGGCCGCCTGCCAGCGGTGTTGTGCCATGGCCCCCGGGCTGGCGGCCCCGGCGGCCAGCAGAGCGCCCAGCATGCTGCGGCGTGCGATCATGGACTCTCCTCCCCTCCCTCCGGCATCGGCAGCACCGTGACACAGCGGTGACGCTGGCCCGCCGCCGCACCGGGCGCAAGGGGTCAGGACGTCCAGGCCGCGAGCATGAGCCGCAGATTGTGGCGCATCATCGCCTCGTAGTCGGGCGCCGGGCCATCGGGGCCGGAGAGGGCATCGGCATAGAGCCGCCCGCGCACCCGCACCCCCGCCTCGGCGGCCAGGCGTTCGAGGAGCGCGGGGTTGGTCATGTTTTCGATGAAGACGGCGGTGATGTTCTGCGCCCGCACCTGCCGGATCAGGGCCGCGACCTGCTGGGCGCTCGGTTCGGCCTGGGGCGATATGCCAAGCGGGGCGAGGAAGCGCACCCCATAGGCGGCAGCGAAATAGCCGAAGGCATCGTGGCTGGTCAGCACCACGCGGCGTTCCGGGGGGATGCGGGCGATCTCGGCCCGGATCCAGGCATCGAGTTCGGCCAGGCGGCGGTCGGCGGCGGCGGCGCGGGCACGGTGGGCCTCGGCCCGGGCGGGGTCGGCCCGTTCGGCCCCGGCCAGGATCCGCCCCAGCATGTGCCGCGCGCCTGCCACATCCTGCCAGATATGCGGATCATGCGGGCCATGGGCATGGCCGCCGGCCCGGCGCGGGGCAGGCCTGGTCGGAAAGCCCTCGGACGCGGTTACCGCCACGCCGCGGAAGCTTGCCGCCTGCAGGGCGCGCTCAAACCACCCGTCAAAGCCCAGCCCGTTGCGCACCACCATCGCGGCGCGTCGGATCGCCTCGATATGAGACGGCCGAGGCTGGACGTGATGCGCATCGGCATCCGGGCCGACGATGGTGGCGACCTCCGCCTCCTCTCCCACCACCTGGCGGGTGAGATCACCGAGGATCGAGAAGCTTGCGACCACGCGCAGCGGCGCCGTCTGCGGCCGTGCGCGGAGCGGCCAGGCGGCGGCGAGGGGGAGGGCGAGGAGGACCCGGCGGCGCATGCCGGATGTTATAGTGTATCATCCTCGTCCCGGAAAGGCCGCGCGAGCAGGGCGGCCATCGCCTCGCGCACGGTCGTCCGCCCCTCGAGGATCGCCACCAC
>JANWYF010000237.1 GCA_025057055.1 Rhodovarius sp.
GAGCTGCTGGTCGACCGCGCCACCCTCTCCAAGATGTGGGTGCTGCGCCGCATCCTGAACCCGATGGGCACCCAGGATGCGATGGAGTTCCTGCTCGACAAGCTGAAATACAGCAAGACCAACCAGGAATTCTTCGACGCGATGAACACCTGAGGCGGAGGGCGCCGGCCCGGCCGGACGGTGCGCCTCCTCGGGCTGCCGGATGGCTGCACGGCTGCGGCCCTGGCCAGCCCGCGGCTTGGGCTGTGCGCGCAGCAGCCGCGCAGCGGGCGGAGAGGCAGGCCCGCGTAAGCCATCGCTTCTTCCGCAGGCCCCTGGCGGCCTGCGCTGGCGGCCCTGCCCCCGGTTCATGCGCGATCCGTCCCGAGGACGCTGGGGTCGCGCTTGTGCTGCTGCGGCGTCCCGCTCACGCCCGCAGCGAGGCAGGCTGGCGGCGACCCAGGATGCGGGGTGCTTGCAGTGGCCGGCGCAGCTGTGGTGATCTGAAGGCGACGGCGCCGGTCGTCCGAGCGCCCCCGGAGCTTGTCGGAAGGACAGACCATGCGACGCACCCTCGCGCTGCCGGCCGTGCTGATCGCCGCCCTGGCGCTCGCCGGCTGCAACAACCCCTATGATCCCGGCCAACGCGCCGCCGGCGGGGCGCTGATTGGCGCTGGCACCGGTGCGGCCCTGGGTGCGATCGCAGGCGGCGGGCGCGGCGCCGCGATCGGGGCCATCGCGGGCGGCTTGGTCGGTGGTGCGGCCGGAGTGGCGACGACGCCGGCCGCCCCGCCCCCTCCGCCCCCGCCTGCCGCGCCGTTGAAGTAAAGGGCCAAGTTGCCCTGCCGCCGCGCGGCAGGGATCGGGAAGCCGGCAGGAGAGATCAACCGGCGGGCGGCAGCACCGCCGGAGAGAGTGCGCTGCGCCGCGGTTGACGCGGCCGGCTGCGGTGCCTCAGATGTGACGCCCCGATAAGCAAGAACCGAGAGGGAGGTCGCGCGCCGATGTCTCAGCAGGTGATCCCCGTCAAGCCGGAATTTGCCGCCCGCGCCCATGTGGATGCGGAACGGCTGGCGGTGATGCGGGCGGAAGCGAAATCCGACCCCGAAGGCTTCTGGGCCCGCATGGCCGGCCGGATCGCCTGGATGAAGCCGCCCACCCGGATCAAGGATGTCGACTTCAACGGCGAGGTGCGCATCCGCTGGTATGAGGATGGCGTGCTGAATGCCTCGGTCTCCTGCCTGGATCGGCATGTCGAGGCCGGGCACGGTGATCGGGTAGCGATCATCTGGGAAGGCGACGACCCCTCGCAGGACGAACGCATCACCTATCGCGAGCTGCTGGAACGCGTCTGCCGCTTGGCCAACGCGATGAAGAAGCTCGGCATCAAGAAGGGGGATGTGGTCACCATCTATCTGCCGATGGTGGTGGAGGCGGCGGTGGCCATGCTTGCCTGCGCCCGCATCGGGGCGATCCATTCCGTGGTCTTCGGCGGCTTTTCGCCCGACAGCCTGGCGAGCCGGATCCAGGATGGCAGCTCGGTGGCGCTGATCACCGCGGATGAGGGCCGGCGCGGGGGCAAGACGGTCCCGCTCAAGAAGAATGCCGACGAGGCGCTGCTGGAATGCCCGACTGTCCGGCACGTGATCGTGGCCCGCGTCACCGGCGCGGATGTCAACATGGAGCCGGGGCGCGACCACTGGTGGGATACCATCACGCGCCACGCCGATCCGGTCTGCCCGCCCGAACCGATGGGGGCGGAGGATCCGCTCTTCATCCTCTACACCTCCGGCAGCACGGGCAAGCCGAAAGGGGTGCTGCATACGACCGGCGGCTATATGGTCTGGGCCTCCCTCACCCATGAGCTCGTGTTCGACTACAAGCCGGGCGAGATCTACTGGTGCACGGCCGATGTCGGCTGGGTGACGGGGCACAGCTACATCGTCTATGGGCCCCTGGCCAACGGCGCGACCACGCTGATGTTCGAGGGCGTGCCGAACTACCCTGATGTCGGGCGCTTCTGGCAGGTGGTGGACAAGCACCAGGTCAACATCTTCTACACCGCGCCGACGGCGATCCGTGCCCTGATGCGGGAGGGTGAGGGGCCGGTGAAGAAATGGCGCCGCAGCTCCCTGCGCTTGCTCGGCAGCGTGGGAGAGCCGATCAACCCCGAGGCTTGGCTCTGGTATTACCGCGTGGTGGGGGATGAGCGCTGCCCGGTGGTCGATACCTGGTGGCAGACCGAAACCGGCGGCATCCTGATCGCGCCGCTGCCCGGGGCAGTGCCGCTGAAGCCCGGCTCGGCCACCCTGCCCCTGCCCGGGATCGAGCCCGCGCTGGTTGACGGGGAGGGGCGTATTCTCGAGGGGCCGGCCGAGGGCAATCTGGTGCTGCTCGACTCCTGGCCCGGCCAGGCGCGCACCGTCTATGGCGACCATGCCCGCTTCGCGCAGACCTACTTCTCCACCTTCAAGGGGATGTACTTCACCGGCGATGGGGCGCGGCGCGATGCCGATGGCTATTACTGGATCACCGGCCGGGTGGATGACGTGATCAACGTCTCGGGCCACCGGCTCGGCACGGCGGAGATCGAGAGCGCCCTGGTCGCTCACCCGAAGGTGGCGGAGGCGGCGGTGGTCGGGATGCCGCACGAGATCAAGGGGCAGGGGATCTACTGCTACGTCACGCTCAAGGTGGGTGAGGAGCCGTCCGAACATCTGCGCAAGGAGCTGATCGCCTGGGTGCGCAAGGAGATCGGGCCGATCGCGACACCCGATGTGATCCAATGGGCGCCCGGCCTGCCCAAGACCCGGTCGGGCAAGATCATGCGCCGCATCCTGCGCAAGATCGCGGCCAATGAGACCGACAACCTCGGCGATACCTCGACCCTGGCCGATCCTACGGTGGTGGCGGATCTGGTGCGGCACCGGGTGGCGCTGCAGGGGTGATGGGAGGGCGGCGGGTCCTGCTGGGTGCGGCGCTCGCGGCGGTGCTGGCTGCGCCTGCCGCAGCCCAGCGCGAGGTCCAACGTGACGCCCAGGGGCGCATGGTGGGCACCGCCGAGCGCCAGGGCGAGCGCACGATCTATCGCGATGCGCAGGGCCGGCTGGTCGGCACGCGGGAGGAACGGGGCGATGGCCGGGCCGTGCTGCGTGACGCGCAGGGCCGGCTGGCCGGTACCGAACAGCGCAGCGGTGACCGGACGCAGATCCGCGATGCGCAGGGCCGGCTGGTCGGTACCCGGCAGGAACAGGGCGGACGGGTGGTGATCCGGGACGCGCAGGGGCGGCTGCTGGGGACCGAGGAGCGAAGCGGCGGCCGGATCGTCAGCCGCGACGCGCAGGGCCGCCTGACCGGGACGCGATGAGCGCGCGGGTGCTGGAAGCGGCGCTGTTCGCCGCCGAGGTGCACGCCCGCCATCGGCGCAAAGGTGCGGCGGAGGAGCCCTACATCAACCACTGCCTGGAAGTGGCCGCGCTGCTCGCCGCCCACGGGGCGGAGGAGGATGTGGTGATAGCGGGCCTGCTGCACGACAGCGTCGAGGACAGCAGGGAGGACCCGCAGCCGGTCACCGTCGCCCTGCTCGAGGAGCGCTTCGGCCCGCGGGTGGCGGCCATGGTGGCCGAGGTGTCAGACGACAAGAGCCTGCCCAAGGAGGTCCGCAAGGCGCGGCAGATCACGCAGGCGCGGGAGAAGAGCGAGGGGGCGAGGCTGGTCGCGCTGGCCGACAAGATCGCCAATCTGCGCGCCATTCGCCGCGATCCGCCGGCGCGCTGGCCGCATGCGCGCCAAGTGGAATATGTGGGCTGGGCAGGCCGCGTGGCGGAGGGGCTGCGCGGCCTGAACCCTGGGCTGGATGCGGCCTTCGATGCCGCCTATCGCGAGGCGCTGGCCGAGCTCGCGGCTAGGGGATGAGGATGGTGGAGCCGGTGGTCCGCCGCGCTTCCAGGTCGCGATGGGCCTGCGCGGCGTCCTTGAGCGCGTAGCGCTGGTTGATCTCGATCTTGACCTTGCCAGAGAGCACCACCTCGAACAGGGCATTGGCGCAGGCCAGCAGATCGGCACGGGTGGCGGTGTAGGTGTTGAGCGTGGGGCGGCAGAGATAGAGGCTGCCCTTGGTCGCCAGGATGCCGAGATCGGGCACGGAGACCGGGCCCGATGCATTGCCATAGCTGATCATGTAGCCGCGCGGGGCGAGGCAATCGAGGCTGGCCATGAAGGTGTCGCGCCCGACACTGTCATAGACGACCGGCACGCCCGCCCCGCCGGTGATGCGCTTGACCGCGGCGGGCAGATCCTCCGAGGTCAGAACGACGTGGTCGCAGCCATGGGCGCGCGCGATGTCGGCCTTGGCGGGGGTGGAGACGGTGCCGATCACGGTGCAGCCCAGCGCCTTGGCCCATTGCACCATGATCAACCCGACCCCGCCGGCCGCCGCATGGACCACGATGGTCATGCCGGGCTTCACCGGGAAGGTGGAGTGGAGCAGGTACTGCGCCGTCATGCCCTGCAGCATCATGGCCGCCGCTGTCTCGAGCGAAATGCCTTCGGGCACCTGGACCAGGCGGTCGGCATTGATGCAGCGCGCCTCGGCATAGGCGCCGATGGGGCCGGAGGCGTAGGCGACACGGTCGCCCACCTTCACGCTGGTCACCCCCTCGCCCACGGCCTCGACGATTCCTGCGCCTTCCATGCCGATGATGCAGGGCAGGGAGGGGGGCTTGTAGAGCCCGGTGCGGAAATAGACGTCGATGTAGTTGAGACCGATCGCCACATGGCGCACGCGCGCCTCGCCTGGGCGGGGTTCGGGACGCGGCACTTCCTCCCAGACGAGCTTCTCGGGGCCGCCGTGTTCGTGGATGCGGATGGCGTAGGTCATGCTGGATGGGTCCGGCTTTCGAGGTCGAGGAGGAAACGCTTGGTGGCGGGCCCTTCCGGCCCGGAATAGCCGCCGAGCGCCCCGTCGGCCGCCACTACCCGGTGGCAGGGAATGAGGATGGGGATCGGGTTGCGCGCATTGGCCTGGCCCACTGCTCGCGGGGAGGTGTCAAGCGCGCGCGCCAGCTCGGCGTAGCTGACCGTGGCGCCGAAGGGGATCCGGCGCAGCGCCGCCCAGACCCGGCGTTGAAAGGCACTGCCGCGCGGGGCGAGCGGCAGGTCGAAGACGCGCCGCACACCGTCGAAATAGTCGTGCAGCTGCGCGCACGCCTGGCGCAGCAGCGAGGTCGCCGATGGGGTGGAGCTGCGACCCCAATCGAGGGCGACGATCGCGCCGTCCTCCTCCGAGAGGGTGATGTCGCCGAGCGGGGTGAGCAGGGAGAGCTGCGGCATTGTTGCGCGGTGTTGCAGCACCCGGCGCCGGGGTGGTCAAGCGGGGGTGGCAGGGGCAGATAGAGCAGCATGAGCCAGCAGCCCGACCCGCCCCCCTTTTACGACCTGCACATCTTCGTCTGCACCAACCGGCGCCCGGACGGGCACCGGCGCGGCAGCTGCGCCGCACGCGGGAGCGAGGCGCTGCGCGACTACATGAAGGCCCGGGTGAAGGAGCTCGGCATACCCCGGATCCGGGTCAACACGGCAGGCTGCCTGGACCGCTGTGAGTTCGGCCCGGCCCTGGTCATCTACCCCGAGGGCGTGTGGTATCGACCGCAGACGCGGGAGGATGTGGAGGAGATCCTCGAGGTGCATGTGCGGGGCGGTGGCCGTGTGCCGCGGCTGATGCTGACGGAGAAGGATCGGGTGTGAGAGGAGGCGGGCTGCTGCCCGGGAGGCGGTGAGCGGCGGGGAGACGATCTTCGCGCTCGCCTCCGGGGCCGGGCGGGCGGCGGTGGCGGTCATGCGGCTGTCGGGGCCGCGCAGCGCAGAGGCCCTCTCGGCCCTGTGCGGGCGCTGTCCGCCGCCGCGGCGGGCGAGCCTGCGTCGTCTGCGCCACGGCGGAGAGGTGTTGGACGAGGCCCTGGTCCTGTGGTTTCCGGGCCCCCGCAGCTACACGGGGGAAGACAGCGCTGAGCTGCACTTGCACGGCGGGCCGGCGGTGGTGGCGGCGGTGAGCGAGGCGCTGGTGGCCTTGGGCCTGCGGCCGGCCGAGCCCGGGGAGTTCACGCGCCGCGCCTTCCTCAACGGCCGCATGGACCTGACGGCGGCGGAGGGCATTGCCGACCTGATCGCGGCCGAGACCGAGGCACAGCGCCGGCAGGCGCTGCGCCAGGCGGGCGGTGCCCTGGCCCGGCGGATCGAAGCCTGGGCCGAGCGGCTGACACGGCTGCTGGCGCGGCAGGAGGCCTTTATCGAGTTCGAGGAGGAGGATCTGCCCGAGGGTCTGGATGCCGCCGTGGCGGCGGAAGCCTTGGCGCTGGCCGAAGAGCTGCGGGCCGAGATCGCCGGCAGCGCGCGGGCCGAGGCGCTGCGGGAAGGGGTGAGGGTGGCGATCCTGGGGGCGCCGAATGCCGGCAAATCCTCGCTGCTCAATGCCCTGGCCGGGCGGGAGGCGGCGATCGTCTCGCCGCTCGCCGGAACCACGCGGGATGTGGTGGAGGCGCGGATCCTGTTGGCTGGGGTGCCCGTGACGCTTGCCGACACCGCCGGGCTGCGCGAGACGGCCGATGCGATCGAGGCCGAAGGCGTGCGGCGGGCCCGCGCGCAGGCGGCGGGGGCGGATCTGGTCCTGGCTGTCTTTGCCGCAGACCAGCCGCCGGATCGGGAGACATTGGCGCTGGTCGAGGGCGGGGCGATCGCGGTGGTGAACAAGGTGGATGTGGCGGAGCCGCCGCTGCCCGGGATTGCCGTCTCTGCGCTGAGCGGGGTGGGGATCGAGGCGCTGCGCGAGGCGCTGAGCGAGGCGGTGCGGGCGCGGGCGGGCTTGGCCGAGGCGGCGGGCCTGACCCGGCCGAGGCACCGCGCAGCGCTTGCCGAGGCGGTGGCGGCGCTGGACGAGCTGCCCGCGGCCCCCTTGCCGGAGCTGCGGGCGGAGGCGCTGCGGGCGGCGCTGCGGGCGCTGGGCCGCATCACCGGCCGTGTGGGGGTGGAGGCGGTGCTCGATGCCGTCTTCGCCGAATTCTGCATCGGCAAATAGCTCGCCCGCCTTGCGGGGGTTGCCCTGCTGCCCCTCGGGTGGGGCGGAGCGATGGCAGGCGGCGAGGATCTGCTCTAATGCCCCGGCCATGACGGCTGTGCAGTGGGATGTGGTGGTGGTGGGCGGCGGGCATGCCGGCTGCGAGGCCGCCGCTGCGGCGGCGCGCTGCGGTGCGCGCACCGTGCTGCTCACGCAGCGGCCGGAGAGCATCGGCGAGATGTCGTGCAACCCGGCCATTGGCGGCATCGGCAAGGGGCATCTGGTGCGGGAGGTCGACGCCCTGGACGGGATCATGGGGCGTGCGGCCGATGCGGCCGGGATCCATTTCAAGCTGCTCAATCGCAGCAAGGGGCCGGCGGTGCGCGGCCCGCGCGCCCAGGCGGACCGCCGGCTCTATCGGGCCGCCGTGCAGAGGCTGCTCAGGGAGATCAGGGGTCTGACCATCCTCGCGGAATCGGTCGAGGACCTGCTGCTGGATGGCCGCCGCATCGTCGGGGTGCGGGGGGCAAGCGGCAGGGAATACCGGGCTGGGGCGACGGTGATCACGACCGGGACGTTCCTGCGGGGGATGATCCACATCGGACATGACAGGCGGCCGGCCGGTCGGGTGGGGGAGCCGCCGGCGATCGGGCTTGCCAAGGCCTTGGAGCGCCTGGGCCTGCCGCTCGGGCGGCTCAAGACGGGCACGCCGCCGCGTCTGGATGGACGGACTATCGACTGGGCTGGGCTGGAGAGGCAGCCCGGCGATCCCGATCCGGAGCCCCTGTCGTGGCTGACGGAGCGGATCGAGAACCCGCAAGTTTCCTGCGCGGTCACTTGGACGACGCCGGCTGTCCATGAGCTGATCCGCGCGAATTTGGCGGCAAGCGCGGTCTATGGCGGTCGGATCAGCGGGGTCGGGCCGCGCTATTGCCCGAGCATCGAGGATAAGGTGGTGCGCTTCGCCGAGAAGCCGCGGCATCAGATCTTCCTGGAGCCTGAGGGGCTCGACGACCACACGGTCTATCCCAATGGGATGTCGACCAGCCTGCCGGCCGAGGTGCAGGCAGCGATGGTGGCGGCGATCCCGGGGCTGGAGCGGGCGGTGATCCTGCGGCCGGGCTATGCGATCGAGTATGATCATGTCGACCCGCGAGCGCTGCGGCCGACACTCGAATGCCGCGACTGGCCGGGATTGTTCCTGGCCGGCCAGATCAATGGGACGACCGGCTACGAAGAGGCGGCGGCGCAGGGGGTGATGGCGGGCCTGAACGCGGTGCAGCGGGCGGCGGGCTGCGAACCTGACCGCGTTCTGCGGCGGGATGAGGCCTATGCCGGGGTCCTGATCGATGATCTGACGCTGCATGGGGTGACCGAGCCCTACCGCATGCTGACCGCGCGCAGCGAATACCGGCTGCGACTGCGGGCCGATAACGCGGGCGAGCGGCTGACGCCGAAGGGCATCGCCTGGGGCTGCGTCGGGCCCGAACGCGCCCAGGCCTTCCGCGCCCATGCCGCGGCCGTGGCGGAGGCCATGGCCCGGGCGCGGCAGGAAGGCGCAACACCTGCGCAGTACCGGGCGGCGGGGGTGCCGGTGAATCCGGATGGGCGCTGGCGATCGCTGCTCGAGGTACTGGCGCTGCCGGCGATGCGCCCGGAGGTGGCGGAGGCGATGTTTCCCTGGCTGCGGGAGCTGCCCCAGCGGGTGCGTGAGCAGCTGGAGATCGAGGCGCTCTATGGCCCCTATCTGCAGCGGCAGGAGAGCGAGCTCGCGCTGCTGCGGCGGGAGGAGGCGCTGGCCCTGCCGGAGGATCTGGATTTCGCCGCGATTGCCGGCCTGTCGCGGGAGATGCAGGAGCGGCTGGCGCGGGCGCGGCCGGCGACGCTGGGGGCGGCGGCACGTGTGCCGGGTGTGACGCCGGCAGCGGTGGCGGCACTGGCCGTGCATCTGCGGCGTGTGCAGCCGCGTCGCAGGCAGGGAGAAGAGCATGCTGCGGCATAGATGTTTCACGTGAAACCATCATTCTGCGGCATGAAACGGCCTGTGGCGGAGCATGCATTGGCATGAGTGTTTCACGTGAAACCTCCATGCCTTGACATGAAACTTCCGGCCGAGGTCTCGTCCCGCATCGAGGCCTATCTTGCCCTGCTCGCGCGCTGGAACGCCCGGATCAATCTGGTCGGCCCCTCCTCCCCTGATTCCTGGCGGCTGCGCCATATCGAAGATTGCCTGCAGCTGCTGCCCCTGCTGCCGCCGGGCGAGGGGCCGATCGCCGATCTCGGTTCGGGGGCAGGTCTGCCGGGCTTGATCCTGGCCGCCGCGACCGACCGCGAGGTCCATCTGGTCGAGTCGGATCAGAAAAAATGCGCCTTTCTGCGCGAGGCGATCCGGACCATGGGCCTCTCCCGCGCCCGCGTCCACCCGATACGGGTGGAACAGGTCCGCCTGCCGCCGCTCGAGGCGGTCACGGCCAGGGCGCTCGCCCCCTTGGCCAGGCTTCTGCCCCACGCCCATCGCTTGCTTGCGCCCGGCGGTGTGGCCATCTTCCCGAAAGGCCGCCAGGCCGAGGCCGAGTTGACCGAAGCCGCCCGGCACTGGCACATGACCGTGGAGCGCTTCGGCAGCCGCACGGACCCCGAGGCGACCATCTTCCGCATCCGGGATCTTCGCCCTGCCTGACCCGCATCCCATGCGTATCATGGCCATAGCCAACCAGAAGGGCGGCGTCGGCAAGACGACGACGGCGATCAATCTCGCCGCCAGCCTGGCCGGGCAGCAGAAGGTGCTGCTGGTCGATCTCGATCCGCAGGGCAATGCCTCGACCGGTCTCGGCCTGCCGATGCGGGAGCGCTCGCCGGGCAGCTACGCGGTGCTGGTCGAGGGCCGCCCCGTCGCGGCGGCGCTGCGGCCGACCGGCACGCCGAACCTCTCCCTCCTGGCCGCGGATGCCGATCTCGCCGGGGCGGAGATCGAGCTCGTCGAGATGGATCGCCGCGAGCACCGCCTGCGCGAGGCGCTCTCCGGCGTGGCGGGCTTCGACTGGATCCTGATCGACTGCCCGCCCTCCCTTGGCCTGCTCACCCTCAATGCACTGGTGGCTGCGGATTCGGTCCTGGTCCCCCTGCAGGCCGAGTTCTACGCGCTCGAAGGCGTCTCGCAGATCCTGCGGACGATCGAACGCGTCCGGCAGGCCTTCAATCCCCGGCTGACCCTCGAGGGAATAGCGCTCACCATGGTCGATCGGCGGAACAACCTCTCGGAGGCGGTGGCGCAGGATGTGCGCGCCCATTTCGGGCAGCAGGTCTTCGACACCGTCATCCCGCGGAATGTCCGCGTCTCCGAGGCGCCCTCCCACGGCCTGCCCGTCACCGCCTATGACTTTCGCTCGCCCGGCGCCCAGGCCTATATGGCGCTGGCGGCCGAACTGCTGCGGCGGCATCGCGCCCGCCGGGTGCAGCCGGCATGAGCAAGCCCCCGCGCCTCGGCAGGGGGCTCTCCGCCCTGCTCGGAGAAGTGGCCGCCCCGCGCGGCGAGGAGCCGCTGCGCAGACTGCCCATCGATCTCTTGGAACCCGGGCCGTTCCAGGCACGCGCCGGCATGGATCCGGAGGCGCTCGAGGAGCTGGCCGCCTCCATCAGGCGCCACGGCTTGCTGCAGCCAATCCTGGTGCGGCCGAAGCCCGGTGAGGCCGGCCGCTTCCAGATCATCGGCGGCGAACGCCGCTGGCGCGCGGCGCAGATCGCCCAGCTGCACGAGGTGCCGGTGATCGTGCGCGACTTCACCGACACCGAAGCCATGGCGGCCGGCCTGGTCGAGAATCTCCAGCGAGAGGACCTGAACCCCTTGGAGGAGGCGGAAGGCTACGACCGCCTGCTCGTCCACTACGGCCTGACCCAGCAGGAGCTGGCCGAGGCTGTGGGCAAGTCGCGCACCCACATCACCAACATGCTGCGGCTCCTCGTCCTTCCCGAACGGGTGCGCGAGCTGGTGCGGCAGGGGGCGCTGAGCGCCGGCCATGCCCGGGCGCTGGCCAACGCCCCCGACCCCGTCGCAGCGGCACAGCAGGTCGTCGACCGCGGCCTCAGCGTCCGGCAGACAGAAGCCCTCGCCAAGGCCAAGCCGACGCCTGCGCCGCCGCCGCTCCCGCGCCCGGGCGGGCCGGGCAGCGCCGAGGCCGCCGAGGTGGCAGCGCTAGAGCGCGACCTGGAGCGCAAGCTCGGCCTTAAGGTCAAGATTCGGCTCGATCGGGGCTCGGGCAGCGGGCAAGTCAGCATCACCTACCGCAGCCTCGATCAGTTCGAGCAGATCATCGGCCTGCTCACCGGGCGGCAGCCCTGATCTGGCCGCCCCTGCGGCGCCTCAATTCGGCAGGGCGATGCGGAAGGGCGCCTCGGTCTTGGCCGCGATCTCCTCGACCGTCACGCCGGGCGCCAGCTCCACCAGCGCCAGATCCGGCTCTCCCCGCTTGGCGATGGTGAAGACGCCGAGGTCGGTGATCACCATGTCCACCACCCGGCAGCCGGTCAGCGGAAGGGTGCAGCGGCTGAGCAGCTTGGGCTTGCCGCCCGCCGTGTGCTCCATCGTCACGATGACGCGCTTGACCCCCGCCACTAGGTCCATGGCACCGCCCATGCCCTTGACCATCTTCCCGGGCACCATCCAGTTCGCGAGGTCCCCGTTGGCTGCCACCTGCAGCGCGCCGAGGATCGAGACGTCGATGTGCCCGCCGCGGATCATCGCGAAGCTGTCGGCGCTGTTGAAAATCGAGCTGCTGGGCAGCAGGGAGACGGTCTGCTTCCCCGCGTTGATCAAATCGGGGTCCTCGCTCCCCTCTTCGGGGAAGGGGCCGATGCCCAGCATGCCGTTCTCACTGTGCAGCTGCACCGACATTCCAGGCGGGATGTGGTTTGCCACCAGGGTCGGAATGCCGATGCCCAGGTTGACGTAGTATCCGTCACGCAGTTCGCGCGCGGCGCGGGCAGCCATCTGATCGCGTGTCCAGGGCATGGGCCTCTCCTTCAGCCGACCGCATCGGTCCCCGCCGCGGCAGGGCTGCTGCGCGGGCGGACGGTGCGCTTCTCGATCAGCTTCTGATACCCCGCGGGCACAGGGCAAATCCGCTTCACGTAGATCCCGGGCGTGTGGATATGGTCGGGGTTGAGCTGCCCGACCGGCACCAGATGCTCGACCTGGGCGACCGTCACATCAGCCGCGGTGGCCATGATCGGATTGAAGTTGCGGGCGGTCAGACGGTAGATCAGGTTTCCCTCGGTATCGCCCATCCAGGCATGGATGATGGCCAGATCTCCCCGAATCGCCCTCTCCATCAGATAGGTTTCGCCATCGAACTCGGCCGTGGGCTTGCCCTCGGCCACCGCCGTCCCGACGCCGGTGCGCGTGTAAAAGGCAGGAATGCCTGCGCCGCCCGCCCGGATCCGCTCCGCCAGCGTGCCTTGGGGCGTGAATTCCACCTCCACCTCGCCTGCCAGGTACTGGCGTTCGAACTCCGCATTCTCCCCGACATAGGAGGCGATCATCTTCCGGATCTGCCGGTTGCGCAGCAGCTTGCCCAATCCGACATCGTCGATGCCGCAATTGTTCGAGACGACGGTCAGGTCCTTCACCCCCGAGGCCAGGATGGCATCGATCAGTGCGGCCGGAATGCCGCAGAGGCCGAAGCCGCCGGAGAGGATCGTCATCCCATCCCGCAGCAGCCCGGCGAGCGCCGCTGTGGCATCCGGATAGACCTTGCCCATGAACCCCCTCCCCCTCGCTTCACGGCGCGCAGGCTAACGGGGCCTTAGCAGGCCGGGAAGGGGTTGAAAGCCGCGCTTGGCGGGGTTATAGCCGCCTCTCCCTCGGCGGGGCCATAGCTCAGTTGGGAGAGCGCGTGAATGGCATTCACGAGGTCAGGGGTTCGACTCCCCTTGGCTCCACCACTGACCTCGCCATAACCAGGTCAGGTCCATCGCGCCTCTCGTAGCGAGGGGTTGGACCGCGCCAAGCCCGCTTGCTGAGGGCGGGCCTGGGATAGCCGGTTGATGTGACGTCCCCGGCGGCCGCGCCTTCAGGCGGAGCCAGGCCCCGTCAGCGCCAGCCGCCTCCCGCACCGGCCGTCGAGCCCTCGGGTCAGCCTGAGAGCGCATCGCGGCATGGGCCGGCCCGCGGCCTCGGTCCTACGGGTGTGGCTGCCAGGATGGCGCCCAGCGCCGGCTGACCGCCCGGCCCATGCCCGCGGCCGGTCGCTGAGGCGGGCGGCGCTCCGCCTCGGTCGGGGCTCGCGCGAGGGAGATGACGGTCGCGAGCCGTGCATGACCTGAGGTCTGGCCCAGTCCGTTGGGCCCTCGCTTCCGGCGCGGAGAGCAGCTGCGGCCGCGCGGTAGGCCGGCCTCGCCGGTGTGAGACTGGCCAGCCGCGGCTGCTCCAGGTTGTGCTGGCCGCCAGACGGGATGTGTGGGCTTCCGCTGGTGGTTCTGGAAGCGGCCCTGCGCGCGGCGGCGACATGCCGGGCCACCGGCAGGCGCGGCGATTGCCCGACAGGCCTCGGGGCCCAGTCCAGCCCCGGATCTGGCCGCAGTCCTGTCGCAGGCGGAGGGCAGGGGCCAGCGGACAGGCTGCGACGCTGCCGGCTGCCGAGTGGGCAGAGGGCCTGCCCGCAACCGGACCATGATGGCCTGACGGGCGACAATCGGCCAGCTTGCGCAGGTCTGGGCGGCGGCTGTGATCGACCGGTCCGGTGTAGGCGGCGGATGGTCTTGACCCGAACTCCTGTGCTGTGGGGGGGGTTCGCGGAGGCGGGCGCCAGGGTTCGCGTTCCTCATTGTTGATGGTGGGCCCCATGGGGCTTGGGGCAGAGAGGGGCCGGCTGTCTGCCGCCTCCGGGCGGAGGGGGCGGGCGCGGCGCGGGCCTGTGGGCGTGCGGCTGGGCGTGGCGCGTCGGCCTGGTCTGTGGGGGGCCCTGGGGGGGGCGGGAGACAGACTCCGTGGTGGTCAGCGAGCAGCATCTCTGCCGCGGAAGACCCTTCAGTCCGCGCAAAGGGAGCAGCAGCTCCCGCAGCTTCCATGGGGCTCCAGCATTTCTGCTGGGGAAGATGGTGCGCTCGAGGTCATCAGCGATGCGAACATCCCGGAGCTTCAATGAGGCCCCAGCATTTCTGCTGGGGAAGATGCCTCGCAGCGCTCGCATGGCTGCAGCGGATGCAGCGGCTTCAATGAGGCCCCAGCATTTCTGCTGGGGAAGATGCGCACCAGCAATGGAGGGAGTCATGAAGAAGAAGATGCTTCAATGAGGCCCCAGCATTTCTGCTGGGGAAGATGACATTCTGCTTCGCAGCGATCAACGTCACACTCGAGGCTTC
>JANWYF010000112.1 GCA_025057055.1 Rhodovarius sp.
GGAATGGACGATATGGGGGCCAATCACATCTCCACCCGCGTGCCGGGGGAGGGGCACAACTTCCTGATCAACCCCTACGGCATGATGTATGAGGAGATTACGGCCTCGAGCCTGATCAAGATCGACATCGAGGGCAACATCCTGGCCAAGCCCGATTACGGGGATTTCGACTTCGGCATCAACCGCGCGGGCTTTGTCATCCACTCCGCCATCCATAAGGCGCGGCCGGATGTGAACTGCGTCATCCACACCCACACCTGGCCGGGCATGGCGGTCTCCTCCCTCGCCTGCGGGCTGCTGCCGCTGACCCAGACGGCGATGCGCTTCGCCAAGGTGACCTATCACGACTACAACGGCGTGGTGCTCGACCTCTCGGAGCAGGAGAGGCTGGTGCGCGACCTCGGCGATTCCAACTGCATGGTCCTGCGCAACCACGGGCTGCTGGTGACCGGCAGCACGGTGGCCGAGGCCTTCAACTGGATGCACCGGATGGAGAAGGCCTGCCGGGCGCAGCTCGCGGCCATGGCCTGCAACACCCCGCTGCAGCCGGTGCCGCAGGATGTGATCGAGAAGACCTGGCTCAACTACCAGCCGCAGACCCGCCGGCCCTTCGGTGTTCTGGAATGGCCCGCGCTGCTGCGCGAACTCGATCGCAAGAACCCGGGCTACGATACCTGAGGTCAGGACGGCCCGGCGCCCCCCGCGCCGGGCTTGACCCGGGGGGCGCGGGGCCTTAGCAGAGGGGTGGCGGGCATGCCCCGCCCCTGGGCCGCCCGCTGGTCGGGTCGCCACGCCGCTCCGCGAGGGTTCGCGCAGCGGCGCAATTGCATTTGGAGCGACTGTCGTGTTCGAGGCCCTCTCCAGCAAGCTTGCCGCGGTCTTCGACCGCCTGCGCGGGCGCGGGGTGCTCTCGGAAGCCGACGTCAACGAGGCCCTGCGCGAGGTGCGCATCGCCCTGCTCGAGGCCGATGTCGCGCTCCCGGTGGTGCGGGAGCTGATCAACAAGGTGCGCGAGCGCGCGGTGGGGCAGGAGGTGATCCGCTCCGTCGCCCCCGCCCAGCAGGTGGTCAAGATCGTCCACGATGCGCTGGTCGAGGCGCTGGGCGGCATGCCCGGGCAGCCGGGCCCCGCCGCCGGGCTCGACCTCGACGCGCCGGCTCCGGTCGCGATCCTGATGGTCGGCCTGCAGGGGTCGGGCAAGACCACGACCGCGGGCAAGATCGCGCTTCGCCTCAAGAACCGGCTGCGGCGGAAGGTGCTGCTGGCCAGCCTCGACACCCAGCGCCCGGCAGCCCAGCAGCAGCTTGCCACCCTCGCCGCCCAGGCCGGCGTCGCCTCCCTGCCCATCATCCCCGGCCAAGGCCCGCTCGAGATCGCAGCCCGCGCCATGGATGTCGCCCGGCGCGAGCTGTATGACGTCGTCATCCTCGATACGGCCGGGCGTCTGTCGATCGACGAGGCGCTGATGGCCGAGGCGGCGGCCGTCAAATCCCTCGTCCGCCCGCAGGAGACGCTGCTCGTCGTCGATGCGATGACCGGGCAGGATGCGGTCAACACCGCCCGCGCCTTCCACGAGAAGGTCGGGGTCAGCGGCATTGTGCTGACCCGGGTTGATGGCGATGCGCGCGGGGGGGCGGCGCTGTCCATGCGCGCGGTGACCGGGGCGCCGATCAAGCTGCTCGGCGCCGGGGAGAAGCTCGATGCGCTCGAGGATTTCCACCCCGAGCGGATCGCTGGGCGCATCCTCGGCATGGGCGATATCGTCAGCCTGGTCGAGCGCGCGGCCGAGGCGATCGACCGCGAGGAGGCGGAGAAGCTCGCCGCCCGCATGCAGAAGGGCGAGTTCACGCTCGAGGACTACGCCAAGCAGCTCGAGCAGATTGGCCGCATGGGCTCGCTGCAGGGGCTGCTCGGCATGCTGCCCGGCATCGGCCGGCTCAAGGAGCAGCTCAAGGACGCCCGCCTCGATGAGCGGATGCTCAAGCGGCAGGCGGCGATCATCTCCTCGATGACCCCGGCGGAACGGCGCCGGCCCGAGATCATCAAGGCCAGTCGCAAGCGCCGGATTGCCGCCGGAGCGGGGGTGCAGGTGCAGGACGTGAACCGCCTGCTCAAGCAGTACGAGGAGATGTCCGCGATGATGAAGCGGATGGGCCGGATGGGGGAGAAGGGTCTGCTGCGCGGAGGGCTCTCCGCGCTGCTGCCCGGCCTCGGCGGCAAGCGACCGTTCTGAACAGGAGAGAGAGGAAAACCGGATGGGTCTCAGGATTCGCCTGGCACGCGCCGGGGCCAAGAAGCGCCCCTACTACCACATCGTGGTGGCCGACAGCCGCAGCCCGCGTGATGGCCGCTTTATCGAGAAGGTGGGCAGCTACAATCCCATGCTGCCCTCGGATCATCCCGACCGCGTGCGGCTGAACGAGGAGAGCATCCGCGCCTGGCTGGCCAAGGGGGCGCTGGCCACCGACCGGGTGGCCCGCTTCCTCGGACGGGCGGGGCTGATCCCGATGCCGCCGGTGCCCAAGCAGACCAAGCAGCACCTGCCCAAGAAGAAGGCGCAGGAGCGGGCGGCCGCCGCCGCCGCGGGCTGATTGCCCGAACGCCTGATCCTGATCGCCGAGCTTGGCCGCGCGCATGGGGTGCGCGGCCTGCTGCGCTTCCGCTGCTTCGGCGAACATCCGATCGGCCACTACAACCCGCTGCGCGATGCCGCCGGGCGGCGCTTCGTGCTGCATCAGCACGGGCCGGATCTGGTCTCCATCGAAGGGGTGACCGATCGCACCGCGGCCGAACGGCTGACCGGCACTAAGCTCTACATTGAGCGCGACCGCCTGCCCCCGCCCGAGGATCCGGAGGAATTCTACCTCGCCGACCTGATCGGGCTTGCCGCGGTGGCGGTCTCGGGCGAGGCGCTGGGCCGGGTGGTCGCGGTCGGGGATCATGGCGCGGGCGCCTATCTCACCCTCTCCGGTCCGCCGGAGAGGCTGATCCCCTTCACCCGCGCCTGCGTGCCGGTGGTCGATATCGCCGGCGGGCGGGTCGTGGTCGATCCGCCAGCCGAGACCGAGGCTCGCCCGGAATGAGCTTTCACGCGAGCATCGTCACCCTCTTCCCCGAGATGTTCCCGGGGCCGCTCGGCTTCTCCCTGGCCGGGCGGGCGCTGCGGCAGGGCGCCTGGCGGCTCGACTGCGTCAACATCCGCGATCATGGCCTGGGGCGGCATCGGCAGGTCGATGATGCGCCCTTTGGCGGCGGGGCGGGCATGGTGCTGCGGCCGGATGTGGTCGATGCGGCCGTCGCCGCGGCCGATCCGGGCGCGCGGCCGGTCGTCTGCCTCACCCCGCGGGGCGTGCCGCTGCAGCAGGCGATGGTGCGCGAGTGGGCGGCGGGGCCGGGGCTCGTGCTGGTCTGCGGCCGCTATGAGGGGATCGACCAGCGGGTGATCGAGGCGCGGGCCATGCAGGAAGTGTCGGTCTGCGATGCCGTGCTGTCGGGGGGAGAGATCGCGGCGATGGTGGTGCTCGATGCCTGCATCCGCCTGCTGCCGGGCGTGATGGGCGCAGCCGAGAGCGCGGAGGAGGAGAGTTTCGCGGGCGGATTGCTGGAATATCCGCATTATACCCGGCCAGCGGAGTGGCAGGGGCGGGCGGTGCCGCCCGTCCTGCTCTCCGGCCATCACGCCGAAGTTGCGCGCTGGCGCCGCGAACAGGCCGAGGCGGTGACGCGCGCGCGCCGGCCCGATCTCTGGAAAGCCTTCCTAGAACGCGCGCAAAGCGGGCTTGCGGCAGGGCCCGCGCGCGACTATAGCGCGCCGACCGAGGGGAGCTGACCGATGAACCTGCTGCAGCAATTCGACGCCGAACAGAAGGCGAAGCTTCTCGCCGCGCGCCCCGTGCCGGATTTCGCCCCCGGCGATACGCTGCGCGTGATGGTCAAGGTGGTGGAGGGCGAACGCACCCGCACCCAGGCCTTCGAAGGGGTGGTGATCGCCCGGTCCAACCGCGGCGTGCATTCCTCCTTCACCGTGCGCAAGCTCTCCTACGGCGAGGGGGTGGAGCGCGTCTTCCCGCTCTATTCGCCCGCGATTGCCGAGATCCAGGTGGTGCGCCGCGGCAAGGTGCGGCGGGCCAAGCTCTATTACCTGCGCGGCCGCACCGGCAAATCCGCCCGCATCGCCGAGAAGCTCGGCCTGCGCGGTGCGGCGGGCGCCTCCGCCGCCAGCGAATGAGCGGCAACTGACGGGGCGGGCCGCCGGCCGCGGCGGCGCCCCTCTGGCTTTGGGGATGGACATGGCCGGCAAGCCACGCACGCTCTTCGACAAGATCTGGGACGCGCATGTGGTGGAGCGGCTGCCCGACGGGACGGTGCTGCTCTACATCGACCGCCACCTCGTGCATGAGGTGACGAGCCCGCAGGCCTTCGAGGGGCTGCGCGCCGCCGGCCGCCGGGTGCGCCGGCCGGATGCGACCATCGCCGTGGTCGACCACAACATCGCCACCGACGAGAGCCGCCGCACCGGCATCGAGGACCCGGAAAGCCGCCTGCAGGTCGAGACGCTCGAGCGCAACGTCGCCGAGTTCGGCGTGCCCTATTTCCCGCTGCTCGATGCGCGTCAGGGGATCGTGCACATCGTCGGGCCGGAACAGGGCATCTCCCAGCCCGGCATGACGATCGTCTGCGGAGACAGCCACACCTCGACGCATGGCGCGCTCGGCGCGCTCGCCTTCGGCATCGGCACCTCCGAGGTCGAGCACGTGCTTGCCACGCAGACGCTCCTGCAGAAGCCGGCGAAGAACATGCTCGTGCGCGTCGATGGCGCGCTGCCCTTCGGCTGCACGGCGAAGGACATCATCCTCGCCATCA
>JANWYF010000115.1 GCA_025057055.1 Rhodovarius sp.
ACACCAATCTCGGCTCCTGCTTCAACATGTGCAAGGCGGTCTGGGAGGGGATGATCGCCCGGCGCTTCGGCCGCATCGTCAACATCGGCTCGATCAACGGACAGGCGGGCCAGCTCGGGCAGGTCAACTATGCCGCCGCCAAATCGGGCATCCATGGCTTCACCAAGGCGCTGGCGCTTGAGGGCGCGCGCTATGGCATCACGGTCAATACGGTCGCCCCCGGCTATGTCGACACCGACATGGTGCGGGCCGTGCCGGCCGATGTGCTCGAGAAGATCGTGGCACGCATCCCCCGCGGGCGGCTCGGCACCGCGCAGGACATCGCGCGCGGCGTGGTCTTCCTGACTGCCGACGAGGCCGATTTCATCACCGGCTCGACGCTCTCGATCAACGGTGGCCAGCACATGTATTGAGGCGCCACTGAGGCCCGCCGCCGGGCGGCGCTGGGGCGCGGTGGGCGGCGCGCCCTTGGCAGCGGCTAGGGCAGGCTGCGCAGCCGCTGCTCGACCAGCGGCCGCCAGGGCGCGTTGGGCGGGCTGTCGTTGAGCAGCGCCTGCCAGGCCGCGCGCGCATTGGCGCTGCGGCCGGCCGCTGCCTCGGCCAGGCCCGCTAGGAAGCGCAGCCGGGGGTCCTGCGGCAGTTCGGCCAGGGCGCGGGCGATCAGGGGTGCTGCCTCGGCGTGGCGGCCGAGCTCGAGCAGCAGCTCCGACAGATCGGCTGCCAGGCCAGGATCGAAGCCGGCCTCCAGCGCCTCCTGCCAGGCGGCGGCCGCTTCGCTGCGGCGGCCGCGGCTGCGCTCGGCATTGCCGAGCAGGATCAGGCCCTGTCGCCGCACCTCTCCCTGCGGCATGCCGGCCAGGCGTTCGCGCAGCTGCCGGAGCAGCAGCTCATCGCGCGTGCCGGCCTCCTGCCGCGCCTGGAAGCTGGCCGAGGGGAGGTTGGGCTCGCCGCGCAGCATGTAGAAGGCGATCGCGAAGATCGGGATCGCGATGAGCGCCGCCACCAGCGGGGCGCGGCTGCCGGTCTGCGCCGGCTCCGGCGCGGGGGCGGCCAGCAGGCGGCGCTGCACCTCGATCACCGCGTCGCGATAGGCGGTCTCGCTCAGCCGACCGGCGGCGCGTTCGCGTTCGAGTTCGGCGAGCTGTGCCTGGAAGAGGGCGCGGTCGGCTTCCGCCCGGTCGCGGGCCACCGCCGGGCCACGCAGCGCGGGCAGAAGGGGCAGCACCAGCAGCGCTGCGAGGGCAGCGATGAAGGCCCAGGTCATGGCATGGCCCGCGGCGGCAGGGCGGCGGGACCGGGGGCGGGGGGCAATGTCATGGGCCGCGGATGATCCTCTCGAGGCGCGCCTGCTCCTCGGGCGAGAGGGGGGCGGGCGCGGGCGGGGGCTGACGCCGGCGGGCGAGGATGACGGCCAGGCCCAGGGCGAGCGCGAGCAGCGGGGAGGCCCAGAGCAGCAGGGTGAAGGCGGAGAGCGGCGGGCGCAGCAGCACGAAATCGCCGTAGCGCTCGTGCAGGAAACGGCGGATCGCCGCATCGCTGTCCCCGGCCTCGATCCGCTCCCGCACCAGCCGGCGCAGATCGCGCGCCAGATCGGCCTCGCTGTCCTCGATGGACTGGCCCTGGCAGACCATGCAGCGGATCTCTCGCCCCAGGGCCTGGGCGCGGGCCTCGGCCGCGGGGTCGGCCAGCCGGTCGCCGGGCAGGAAGGCGGCGCCGGCCGGGCCAGCCAGCAGCGCCAGCAGGAGGGCGAGGGCGGGAAGGCGGTGGTGCATCAGGCGTAACGCCGCAGCAGCGGCCGCAGGTCCTGGTTCAGCACATCGGCCGTGATCGGCCCGGCGAAGCGCCAGCGGATCAGCCCCTGCCGGTCGATCAGGTAGGTCTCGGGCACGCCATAGACGCCCCAGTCGATCGCCACCCGTCCCGGCAGGTCGGCCCCCAGGCGACGGTAGGGATCGCCCCGTTCGGCGAGGAAGCGCAGGGCATCGGCCGGGCGATCCTTGTAGGAGATGCCGTAGATCGGCACCCCCTCGCGGTGCAGGGCCATCAGCTGCGGGTGCTCGATGATGCAGGGCACGCACCAGGAGGCCCAGAAATTGACCAGGACCGGGCGGGCGGGGGCGCGCAGATCGGCGCTCGAGAGGCCAGGGTGCGGCGCGCCCTCCACCGGCGGCAGATCGAAGGGCGGAGGCGGGCGGTTGAGCAGGGCCGAGGGCACGGAGCGCGGGTTGAAGCTGCCATCCTGCAGCCCGGCCAGCATGAACCAGAAGCCCGCCCCGGCCGCAGCGACCACGCCGAGGGGCGCGGCGGCCAGCAGGCGGCGCCGGAGCAGATCGGGGCGCGCGCTCATGCTGCCTGCGCCACGGCCGGCTTGCGCGCCGGCGCGGCGATCCGCACCCGCCGGTCGGAGAGGGAGATGCCCGCGCCGATCGCCATGATGATGCCGCCGAACCAGATCCAGGGTGCCAGCGGATTGTGGTGCAGGCGCAGCACCGCCGAACCGTCGCGCTCCTCGCCCAGGACGGCGTAGAGGTCGCGCAGGAAATTGGTGCGGATGCTGGCCTCGGTGGTGGTGGTGCGGCCGATCGGGAAGAAGCGTCGCTGCGGCGACATGGTCATCACCTCTCGCCCATCCTGGAGCAGCGTGATCTCGGCCCGCCGGGCGGTCCAGTTCGGCCCCTGGTAGTCCCGCACCTGATCAAGCCGCCATTCATAGCCGGCAAAGCGCGTCGACTCGCCGGGTTTGAGGGCGATGAGCGTCTCCGTGGCAAGGCCCATGCCGGCAATGCCGAGCGCGGTGACGCCAACGCCGGCATGGGCGATCGCCGCCCCCCAGGCGGCGCGCGGCAGGCCGCGGGCGCGGGCGAGGGCGGCGGCGAGCGGCAGGCGGAAGAGGGCGATGCGCTCCACGATATCGGCCGCTGCCCCCGCGATCAGCCACGCCCCGGCGGCAAAGCCGAGCGCTGGCCAGAAGCGGTAACCGGCGAGGGCGAGCGCCAGCAGGAAGGCGGCGAGAGCAACCAGCGCCGCCCACCACAGCCGCTGCAGCACGGGCCAGAGCTCGGCGCGCTTCCAAGGCATCAGCGGCCCCGCTGCCATGGCGGCAACCAGCGGCAGGGCAAGCGGCAGGGAGGCGATGTTGAAGAACGGCGGGCCGACGGAGATCAACCGATCGGTCAGCAGGTCCAGAAACAGCGGATAGAGCGTGCCCACCAGCACCACCGCGCAGAGGCAGCAGAGCAGCAGATTGTTGAGCACCAGGGCCCCTTCGCGCGAGAGGGGCGCGAAAACGCCCTGCGGGACCATGGAGGGGGCCCGCCAGGCGAAGAGGGCGAAGGCCCCGCCGACATAGAAGGCCAGCATGGCCAGGATGAAGACGCCGCGCGCCGGGTCGGCGGCGAAGGCATGGACCGAGTTGAGCACGCCGGAGCGCACCAGGAAGGTGCCCAGCATCGACAGCGCGAAGGCCAGCAGCGCGAGCAGCACGGTCCAGATCTTCAGAGCGCCGCGCTTCTCGACCACGATCGCGGAATGCAGCAGCGCGGTCGCGGCCAGCCAGGGCATGAGGGAGGCGTTCTCGACCGGATCCCAGAACCAGTACCCGCCCCAGCCGAGCTCATAATAGGCCCACCAGGAGCCGACCGCGATGCCGAGCGTGAGGAAGGCCCAGGAGGCGAGCGCCCAGGGCCGCACCCAGGCACCCCAGGCGGCATCCACCCGCCCCTCGATCAAGGCCGCGATGGCGAAGGCGAAAGTGACCGCCGTCCCGACATAGCCCATGTAGAGCAGCGGCGGATGCAGCGCGAGGCCGATATCCTGCAGCAGCGGATTGAGCCCCTGACCGTCCGGCGCGGGGGGCCAGACCCGCTCGAAGGGGTTGGAGGTGGTCAGGATGAAGAGCAGGAACCCGGCCGAGATCGCGCCCAGCACCGCGATCACCCGGGCCTGCAGGACCGAGGGCAGATCACGGCCGAAGCTCGCCACCGCTGCCGCGCAGAGGGCGAGCACGGTCACCCAGAGCACCATCGATCCTTCGTGGTTCCCCCAGGTGCCGGTGATCTTGTAGAGCATCGGCTTGGCCGAGTGGCTGTTCTGGACCACGTTCAGCACCGAGGTGTCGTTGATCGCATAACAGGCGACCAGCGCAGCGAAGCCTGCGACCGTGGCGAGGAGGAGGGCATGGGCGAGCGGCACCGCGGCCGCCATCAGCCGGGCATCGCGCCGCTGCGCCCCGATCAGCGGCAGCACGGCCTGCGCCACCGACAGCGCCAAAGCCATCGCCAGGGCAAAGTGACCGAGCTCGGGTATCATGATGGCGTTCTCTCCCGGCTCAGCCGCCGCTCCGGCGCGGGTCCAACCGGTTCCAGCCCGAAGCCGGGGGCGGGTCGCCGCGGGCGGGATCCCAATGGCCGGCGCGCCGCAGCGCATCCGCAACCTCGGGCGGCATGTAGTTCTCGTCGTGGCGGGCCAGCACCTCCCGCGCCAGGAAGACATTGCCCGGCCCCAGCCGGCCGAGGGTGACCACGCCCTGCCCCTCGCGGAAGAGATCCGGCAGCACACCGCTGAACTGCACCGGGATGCTGTGCTGGCCGTCGGTGACGCGGAAGGTCACATGGGGGCGGCCATCCGGGCCGGTGCTGCGCTGGACGCTGCCTGCCTCCACGAGCCCGCCCAGGCGGAAGTCGCGCCCGGGCGGCGGCGCCTCGGCCAGGATGTCGGAGGGGCTGCGGAAGAAGACCAGATTGTCCTGGAAGGCGGTCAGCGTCAGTGCGGTGGCGGTACCAAGCCCGATGCCGCAGAGGAGCAGGATGTAGAGGCGGCGGCGCTTGCGGGTCATCTCAACGCTTCTCCAGCACGGCTAGCCTCCGGGCCGCGGCGCGCAGCCGCCCGCGCACCACGGCCGCCAGCACGGCAAAGGCCGTCAGCACCACGCCCCAGCTCAGCAGCACATGCCACCAGTGCCAGGTCATCTCAGCCGCCCTCCCGTTCGGCGCGGCGGGCTGCGGCCATCTGCAGGGCGCGCAGACGCCGCTCCTGCAGCCCGGCCCGGGTGGCGGCCAGCGCCAGCGCGACGAAGCAGAGGCTGAAGGCCAGCGCGTTGACGAGCAAGGGATAGAGGATGTCGACGTGAATGCCCGGCGCATCCAGCCGCGTCACGCTCGCCGGCTGGTGCAGCGTGTTCCACCAATCGACGCTGAATTTCACGATGGGGAGATTGACCGCGCCGATCAGGGCGAGGATCGCGCCCATCCGCGCGCCGCGGTCGGGATCGTCGAAGGCGCGGGTCAGCGCCGCATGCCCGACCCAGAGGAAGAACAGCACCAGCACGCTGGTCAGCCGGGCATCCCACACCCACCAAGTGCCCCACATCGGCCGCCCCCAGAGGCTGCCGGTGGCGAGGCAGAGGGCAGTGACCATCGCCCCGATCGGGGAGAGCTCCCGCGCGGCCACATCGGCCAGCGGATGGCGCCAGACCAGCGAGATGACCGAGAGCACCACCAGGGCGAGATAGCCCCCCATGGCGAGCCAGGCCATCGGCACATGGACGTACATGATCCGCACCGTCTCACCCTGCTGCCAGTCGGGAGGGGACAGCCAGAGGCCCCAGACCATGCCGAGGGCGAGACAGAGCAGCCCCGCCCCGGTCAGCCAGGGCAGCAGCAGGCCGGAGACGCGCAGGAACCGCCCGGGATTGGCCAACAGATGAAGGCGGGCCATGCCGCGCGGTGCCGTGGTGCTGCTCATGCCTGTGCGCTCTTTCCCTCCGAACATGTAGGCCCATCCCCGGCGCCGCGAAAGGCTGTTGCTCGCCGCCGCAACGACCCCCCTCGCTAGCGCTGACCAGCCGGGCCCGATGGCCGGGCCGGGTTGACAAGCCGCCCCCCCGGCCGCCATCCCGCGGGCGAACGGGGAAGGGGTCTGGCCTGGACCATGGCCTATTGGCTCGTGAAAAGCGAACCCGATGCGTTCAGCTGGCAGCAGCAGCTCGCCCATCGGGTCGAACCCTGGACCGGCGTGCGCAACGCGGTCGCGGCCCGGAACCTGCGCGCGATGGCGCGGGGTGACCTCGCCTTCTTCTACCATTCGAATATCGGGCGGGAGATCGTGGGCGTGGTGCGCGTGGTGCGCACCGCCTATCCGGACCCGACCGACGAGACGGGGCGCTGGGTTGCCGTCGATGTCGAGGCGGTGGCCACCCTGCCGCGGCCGGTACCGCTGTCGGCCATCAAGGCCGATCCCGATCTGGCCACGCTTGCGCTGGTCCGCCAGCCGCGCCTGTCGGTGATGCCGGTCAGTCCCGAACACTGGGCCAAACTCTGCGCCATGGCGGGCTGGGCGGGGCCGGGCTGATCCCCGCCGCGGTGGAGGCCGGATGGGCGCGGCGGGCCGCAGAAGAAGGCTGCGGCGGCCGCGGCCCGGCCATGCGCGCGCCGCCGGCGCCTTGCATCCTCGGCGGCTGGGGTCTACATCGCAGCTCATTCCATCCATCGCAGGCCGCTGTGGGGGTGGGCCTCCGGGCCCGCCCTGTCGGCGGTTGGAGAGCACCCATCCTTGAGCAGCAACCTCACCCCCGAACGACCGCAGCATGAGGGCCTGGAAGCCCGCATCGCCGATGCCATCGCCCCCGCGATCGAGGCCATGGGCTTCGAACTCGTGCGCGTACAGGTCTCGGGCAAGGAGCGGCCGACGGTGCAGGTCATGGCCGACCGGCCCGATGGGATGCCCTTCACGCTCGAGGATTGCGAAGCGGTCTCGCACCAGATCTCGGCCATCCTCGACGTCGAGGATCCGATCCCTGGCGAATGGCTGCTCGAGGTCTCCTCACCCGGGATCGACCGGCCGCTCACCCGCACCAAGGACTGGCAGCGCTTCGCCGGCCACCTGGCGACGGTGGAGCTGCTTGCCCCGCAGGAGGGGCGGCGGCGGCTCAAGGGTGTCGTGCTCGGCGCCGATGCCGCTACGGCAAGGCTGAGGCTCGAGGATGGCAGCGAGATCGCCCTGGCGCGCAACAATATCCGGCGCGCCAAGCTGGTGCTGACCGAGGCGCTGATCGCCGCCTCCGCCCCGCCGCGGCCGCCGCCTGCCGCCGGCGAGGCGATCGACGAACAGGCCGCGCCGCCCCCGCCCGGGCGGCGCCGCAGGAAGGAGCAATGACCATGGCCCTCGAGATGTCCGTCCAGCGCCCGGAGCTGCTGGCCGTTGCCGACGCCGTCGCGCGCGAGAAGAACATCGAGCGCGAAGAGGTGCTGGAGGCGATGGAGCAGGCGATGGCCAAGGCCGGCCGCGCCAAATACGGCCAGGAGAAGGACATCCGCGCGAGCATCGACCGCAAGACCGGGGAGGTGCGCCTCTCCCGCTGGACCGAGGTGGTGGACGCCGAGACGGTGGAGAACGAGGCCACCCAGATCCCGCTGCGCATCGCCCAGAAGATCAAGCCCGGGATCAAGGCCGGCGAGTTCATCGTCGACCCCCTGCCGCCGATCGATTTCGGCCGCATCGCGGCGCAGACCGCCAAGCAGGTGATCGTGCAGCGGGTGCGCGAAGTCGAGCGCAAGAAGCAGTACGAGGAATACAAGGACCGCGTCGGGGATATCGTCAACGGCGTGGTCAAGCGGACGGAATACGGCAACTACCTGGTCGATCTCGGCCGCGCCGAGGCCCTGCTGCGGCGCGAGGAGACGATCATGCGCGAATCCTTCAAGAACGGCGATCGCGTGCGCGCCTACATCTACGACGTCCGCGAGGAGCCGCGCGGCCCGCAGATCTTCCTCTCGCGCACCCATCCCGGCTTTCTCGCCAAGCTCTTCGCGCAGGAGGTGCCTGAGATCTACGAGGGCATCATCGAGATCAAGGCGGTGGCGCGCGATCCCGGCTCCCGCGCCAAGATGGCGGTGATCAGCCACGATTCCTCGATCGATCCGGTCGGGGCCTGCGTCGGCATGCGCGGAGCGCGGGTGCAGGCGGTGGTCGCCGAGCTGCAGGGCGAGAAGATCGACATCATCCCCTGGAGCCCCGATCCGGCCACCTTCATCGTCAACGCCCTCGCCCCGGCCGAGGTCACCAAGGTCGTCCTCGACGAGGAAGGCCGGCGCTGCGAGGTGGTGGTTCCCGACGACCAGCTGAGCCTGGCCATCGGCCGGCGCGGGCAGAATGTGCGCCTGGCCTCGCAGCTGACGCGCTATGACATCGACATCCTGAGCGAGAGCGAGGAGAGCGAGCGCCGTCAGGAGGAGTTCCGCAAGCGCACCGGCCTCTTCGTCGAGGGGCTGGACGTCGATGACATCATCGCCGGCCTGCTGGTCCAGGAGGGCTTCAGCACGATCGAGGAGATCGCCGAGGTCGACGTCGAGGAGCTGGCCTCGATCCAGGGCTTCGACGAGAACATTGCAGCCGAGCTGCACCGCCGTGCGGTGGAGTGGGTGGAACGCCGCAACGCCGAACTGGACGCCAAGCGCCGCGCCCTCGGCGTGGAGGATGCGGTGGCCGCCTTCGAGGCCTTCACCCCGGCCATGCTGGTCACTCTCGGCGAGAAGGGGATCAAGACCCTCGATGACCTAGCGGGCCTTGCCGGCGATGAGCTGGTCGAGCTGCTGGGCGAGGAGGCGATCGACCTGGAGACCGCCAATGCGGTGGTGATGGCCGCGCGCGAGCACTGGTTCAGCGAAGGAAGCGATGCCGGCCGCAACGGCTGATCCGGCCCCAGCGCCTGCGCGCGGCGAGGATGCCGACGCGGAACGCGGGCCGCTGCGGCGCTGCATCGTCACGCGCGAGGTGGCCCCGCGTTCGGCGCTTTTGCGCTTCGTCGTCTCGCCCGAGGGGGTGGTGATCCCGGATGTGGCGGCCCGGCTGCCCGGGCGGGGCATGTGGCTGACACCGCAGCGCGCCCTGCTGGAGGAGGCGATGCGCAAGGGCGCCTTCCAGCGCGCGGCGGGCCGGCGCGTCACCGTCCCGCCCGATCTCATCGAGCAGACCGAGGCGCTGCTCCGCCGGCGCCTCGCGGATCTGATCGGGCTCGCCCGCCGCGCCGGGCAGGCGGTGGCGGGTTTCGAGAAGGTGCGGGAATGGCTGGGGGCGGGCCGCGCGGCGCTGCTGGTGGAGGCGCGGGACGGCAGCCCGGCCGAACGCGCCCGGCTGGCCGGTTCGGCCGCACCGCCCATGATCCTGGCGCTCGATGGCGAGACGCTCGGCCGGCTGTTCGGTCGCGAGAGGGTGGTGCATGTGGCGCTGGCCCCCGGGCGGCTGGCGGAGGCGATCCGCACCGAGGCGGCGCGGCTCGAGGGCCTGTCGCCACCCGTCTGACCTTCGACGCGGGGCAGCCATCCGCATCGGCGCCATTGCAGGGACCGTTGCAAAGGTTTAGGGCAGAGGGCGACCCTGGGTGCATCGCAACGGGACTGGGCGCAGCGGAGAGGAGATAAAGACTTCCGAATGAGCGAGAAGAACGAGCAGGGTGGCTCGTCGAGCCGACTGAGCCTGCGCAGCGGCAGCGGCAGTCTGCTGGAGCTCGGCAAGACCGAGGCGGTGGGCAGCGTCCGCCAGAGCTTCAGCCATGGCCGCAGCAAGACGGTGCAGGTCGAGGTCGTGAAGAAGCGCCAGCCGGGGCCGAGCAAGCGCCCGTTCGGCCCGGCTGCGACCCCGCCGGGCAAGCCTGGCGAAGGCGTCTCCGCGCCCGCTCCTTCGGAGCCGGTCAAAGGATCAGCGCCGCCGTCCGGCCGCACCCTGACCCAGGCCGAACTCGAAAAGCGCCAGCGCGTGCTGGAGGAGCAGCGCCGTCAGGCCGCGGAACGCCAACAGCGCGAGCGGGAGCAGCGCGAGCGCGAGGAACGCGAGCGCGAGGCCGCCCGGCAGGCGTCGCCTGCCCCGCTCCCGGCCGAGCCGCCGCCCGCCCCTTCCGCCGCCACGCCGGCGCCCGCCGCCGCCGCGCCTGCGCCGGCCGCTGCCGAGCCTGCGCCCGCGCCGCAACCCCCACCGGCCAAGGCGGAGCCCCCGCCGCCGCCGCCGGCTGAGGCCGCGACGACCGCTCCGACCCTTCCAGCGTCTGCCCCTCCGGCCGCACCCGCTCAGCCGGCAGCTTCCACGGCGCCGGGCGCTTCCTCGCCGGCGCCGGCTACACCCGCTGCGCCCGCCCCGGTGGCGGCGTCGTCGCCGGCTGCTTCTGCGACCTCCGCCCGTTCCGGGGTGGCGGGCAGCGGGCCGCAGCGACCCGGTCGCCCCGCCCTGGGCGAAGGAATCAGCCCACAGATGCGCGGTGCCGGCTCGCCCCCGACAAACCGGCCGCTTCGGTCGGAGACCCAGCCCGGCCCCGGCAGATCCTCCATGCGGCCGGAAGGCCCCGGGGCATCGGGTTCCGGCCCCTCCCGCCCGGCCGGCGCCTCGCCGCAGGCAGGCCAAGCGGGCCGGACCATCTCGCGCATGCCGCCCCGCGGGCCCGACGCGCGCGGCGCGACCGGAGTTCGCCCCGCCGGCACCCGCCTCTCGGAGCCGGTGCGGCCGAAGGTTCCGCCGCCACCACAACCGCTGCTTGATCGCACGGGCGCCCGCAGCTTGGGGCGCAAGCAGGACCACGCGGCCGAGGAAGCGCGGCGGCGCAGCGGGTCTGGCAAGCACGACAAGCCCAAGTCCGGTGCGCATGCCGACAATGACACGCGCTTCAGCCGCCGGGACATCATGGCTGCGCTGGATGATGAGGACGAGCGGACACGCTCGCTGGCCTCCATCCGCCGGGCGCGCGAACGCGAACGCCGCCAGCAGGAGCTGCAGCGGCTGCGCGCGGGTGGCGAGCGCGTGGTGCGCGACGTGGTGGTGCCGGACGTCATCACCGTGCAGGAGCTCGCCAACCGCATGGCGGTGCGCGGCAGCGAACTGGTCATGGCGCTGTTCCGCATGGGCCTCAAGGTCACCCTGACCCAGACCATCGATGCGGATACCGCCCAGCTTGTGGTTGAGGAGTTCGGCCACCGCGTCAAGCGCGTGGCCGAGGACGATGTCGAACAGGGCCTGGAGGGTGAGGTCGACGCGCCCGAGGATCTGCTGCCCCGCCCGCCCGTGGTGACGATCATGGGCCATGTCGACCACGGCAAGACCAGCCTGCTCGATGCGCTGCGCCAGAGCGACGTCGCGGCCAAGGAGGCAGGCGGGATCACCCAGCACATCGGCGCCTATCAGGTGGAGATGCCGGGCGGTCAGCGGATCACCTTCATCGACACGCCCGGCCATGAGGCCTTCACCGCCCTGCGCGCGCGCGGGGCCAAGGTGACCGACATCGTGGTGCTGGTGGTGGCCGCCGATGACGGCGTGATGCCGCAGACGGTCGAGGCGATCAATCACGCCCGCGCCGCCGGCGTGCCGCTGATCGTGGCGATCAACAAGATCGACAAGCCGGGGGTCGACCCCGCCCGGGTGCGCAACGAGCTGCTGCAGCACGAGGTGGTGGTCGAGTCGATGGGCGGCGATACGCTGGAGGTCGAGGTCTCGGCGCTTAAGCGCATCAACCTCGACAAGCTGGCCGAGGCGATCCAGCTCCAGGCCGATGTCATGGAGCTGCGCGCCAACCCGAACCGCCCGGGTGCGGGCACCGTGATCGAGGCCAAGCTCGACCGCGGCCGCGGCCCGGTGGCCACCGTGCTGGTGCAGCGCGGCACGCTGCGTCAGGGCGATATCGTGGTGGCGGGGGCGGAATGGGGCCGCGTGCGCGCGCTGGTCAACGACAAGGGCCAGCCGGTGAAGGAGGCCGGACCCTCTACGCCGGTCGAGGTGCTCGGGCTCTCCGGCGTCCCCTCTGCCGGTGAGAGGCTGATCGTCGTCGAGAGCGAGGCCCGCGCCAAGGAGATCTACGAGTTCCGCCAGCGGCGCCTGCGCGAGAAGCAGGCGGCGGCCCTCGGTGCGAACCGCTCCAACGTCATCGACATGATGAAGCAGATCGCCGCCGGGGAGCAGAAGGAGGTGGCGGTGGTGGTGAAGGCCGACGTGCAGGGCAGCGCGGAGGCGATCAACGCCACCCTCGCCAAGCTCGGCACCGAAGAGGTGCGGGTGCGCGTCCTGCACTCGGCGGTCGGCCAGATCACCGAGACCGACGTCCAACTCGCCAAGGCGTCGAACGCCATCATCATCGGCTTCAACGTCCGGCCGACCACCCAGGCGCGGGCGATGGCGCAGCGCGACGGCGTGGATATCCGCTACTACTCGATCATCTACGACGTGGCCGAGGATGTGGAGAAGCTGGTCAAAGGCAAGCTCGCCCCGATCCAGCGCGAGAAGATCCTGGGCTATGCCAAGATCCTCCAGGTCTTCGAGATCAAGCGGGTGGGCAATATCGCCGGCTGCCGCGTGACCGAGGGCGTGGTCCGCCGCGGCTGCGGGGTGCGGCTGCTGCGCGACGGCGTGGTCATCCACACCGGGGAGCTGGCAACCCTGCGCCGCTTCAAGGATGACGTGAAGGAGGTCACGAACGGCTACGAATGCGGCATGTCCTTCGCCAACTACAACGACATCCGCGTGGGCGACGTGATCGAGTGCTTCGAGACCGAGACGGTCGCCGCCGCATGAGCCGAACCGCAGCGGCCGGGGCAGGGCGGTGATGACCGGTCGGAAAGGATCGGGGCAGGCCGCCGGCCCCTCGCAGCGGCAGCTCCGGGTGGCGGAGGAAGTCCGCCACGCTCTGGCTGCCGTCTTCACCCGGGCGGAGTTCCGCGACCCCGCCCTGGCCGATCAGCGCATCACGGTGACCGAGGTGCGCGCCTCGCCGGACCTGCGGCACATGACGGCCTTCGTCTCCAATCTGGGGCAGGCGGTCACCGCCGATCAGCTGGCGGCGCTGCACCGGGCCGAACCCTATATCCGGGGCCTGGTGGCGCGGGCGGTGCGGCTCAAATTCGCCCCGGAGATGCATTTCCGGCCCGATACCGCGCTGGAACAGGCCCAGCGCCTGAACGCCCTGCTCAACAGCCCCGCGGTCAAACGCGACCTCGGGGGCTGAGGCGGCTGGTGCAGCGGCGCCGGCTGGGCTCTCGCCCTCCGCCGGCAGGCCGCCGCCCCCGCCCGAGGCCCCCCGGCCGGGGCGGCGGCGCGGGGCGGTGGCGGACCGCCCGGACGGCAGCTTCCGCGGTGCGGGCACTCAGCGGGCAAGGGCCGCCTCCACCGCTTCGGCCACCGCGAACAGCTTGCCATCCCCCAGCCGCTCGCCCATCAGCATCAGACCGACCGGCGCCTCCCCGGGGGCGTGGCAGGGCAGGCTGATGGCGCAGCGATCGAGGAAATTGGCAATGGTCGTGTTGCGCAGCAGCAGCAGATTGATCCGGTTGTATTCGGCCTCCTCCTCGACCGCGGAGAGCGGAGGAGGGGCGAGCGGGACGGTGGGCATCAGCAGCGCATCGAAAGGGGCGGTCAGCGGCGCCACGCGGGCGATGAGGCTCAGCCGCGCCTGCAGCAGGCCGATATAGTCGGCCGCGCTCATCCGCTCGCCGCGGCGGATGCGCGCCAGGATGCGGGGGTCATACTCCGCCGCGGCGCGCGCGATCAGCGGCCTGTGCCAGGCCCAGGCCTCGCTCGCCGCGAAGCCGCCGGTGGCATTGATCGCCGGCAGCTCCTCCAGCGCCGGAATCCGCACATCCGTCAGCTTCGCCCCGCCGGCCGCGAGGCGGGAGAGCGCCGCCTCATAGGCCCGGGCGACGACGGGTTCCATCCCCTCCTCGACATAGTTGCGCAGCACGCCGAACCGCAGCCCGGCCAGCGGCAGCGGCGGGTGTTCCGCCGGCGCATCGGCGATGATCCCATCCAGAATCCGGCAGCAGGCCACGCTGCGCGCGATCGGCCCGACCGAATCGAGGCTGAAGGAGAGGGGCAGCACGCCCGCCAGCGGCACGCGCGAGGCGGTCGGCTTGAAGCCCACCACCCCGCACAGCGCCGCCGGAATGCGGCAGGAACCGCCGGTGTCGGTGCCCAGCCCGCCGAAGCCGATCCCCTCGGCCGCCGCCACCGCCGCGCCAGAGGAGGATCCGCCCGGCAGCCGCCCGGTGGCGCGGTCCCAGGGGCTGAGCGGCGTGCCGTAATGCGGATTGACGCCGAGGCCGCTGAAGGCGAACTCGGTCATGTTGGTGCGGCCGATGACGATCATGCCGGCCGCCTGCAGCCGCGCCAGCGCCGGCGCATCCGCGGCGGCCGGGGTGGCATCGCGCAGCACGCGCGAACCGGCCAGAGTCACCTGGCCCGCCTGGTCGAACAGGTCCTTCACCGTGACTGGGATGCCGGCATAGCGCCCTGCCCGCCCGGCGCGGCGCAGCCGATCCTGGGCATCGGCGGCGGCCAGCGCAGCCTCGGCCTGCACGGTGATGAAGGCGGCTGGCGCCCGGGCCAGCCGCGCCAGCGCCTCCTCGACCAGGGCGCGGGCGCTGGTCCTGCCCTCCGCCAGCGCGGCCGCGGCCTCGGCGATGCTCTGCATGCTCCCCCTCCCCCTTGGACGATCTCGGCGCCCGCGCCAGCCTAGCGGGCGATGACGGCGGCACAAACCGGGCCTGCCCCCCCTCCTCAGCCGGCCGCTGCGGCCGGCGCCCAGCCTCTGCGCCCGCCTGAGCCCCTGGCGCAGCATCGGCGCACCGCCAGCCTGGCGGCCAGAGCCTCGGCGCAGCCGGCAAGCCCCGCAGGGGCCGCGGCCGGCACCGCCGGGGGCTGGGCTGGGCCCCACCCCGGGGCGGCCGGCCGGCGCCGGCGCGCGCCCGGGGCAGGCTGATGGCGCGCATCTTGGCCGGCATCGGCGTGAGCACCGCCCTGGCCGCCGGGTCGCTTGAGGCGACGGGGCCCGCGGAGACCTTGCCGGATAGGCAGGGGCCCAGCGCAAGCCTGGCTGCGCTGCGAGCCTGGGTCGGCAAGGCACAGCCCGAGATGCTCGTGCTGGTCCATCCCCCCCCTCCCGACCCGAGCTTCCGCGACATCCGCCCGACCCTGGCCATCGGCATCGCCGAGACCTTCCCGATCCTGACCGAGACCGGGGAGAGCCGGCCCCAGCCGGCGGTTCCCGGCCATCCGCTCGCCGAATCCCTGGCCCGGGCGCTGGTCGCCGCCGATTTCGACCTGGCGATCCGCCGGGTGCTTCCCCTGCCCCAGGAGGCGGCGGGGGCGCTCCGGCTGCTGGGCCCGCCCTGGGTCGCCCCCGTGGTGCCGATCGCGGTCAACACCTCCACTGCCCCGCTGCCCCGCCCGGCCCGGCTCTTCGCCCTGGGTCGGGCCTTGCGTCATGCCCTGCCGGCGCTGCCCTCGGAGGGGCGGGTGCTGATCCTGGCCGTAGGCGGGCTGGCGCAGGGGCCGGCGGCAGGCTCGGCCGGCGGGGCCGGGGCGCCGGCGGCCGCCGAATTCCTCGACCCCCTCCTCGATCGGCCGGCCCTGCTGGCCGCGCGTTCCGCCGCCGATTTCGCCGCCGGGCCGGCGGGGGTGGAGGGCATGATCTGGCTGGCCATGCGTGCGGCCCTGCCCCCGCAGGTCGTCTGCCGGTGCCGCATCGCGCACGCCCCGCACGGTGCTCTCCTGGCCCTGCTGCTGCTGGAGCCCGAACCGGCCGGCAGCACCGCAAGGGGGGCGGCCTGATCGGGAGGGCGCTGCCCCGCCTCTCGCGCCGGTCGAGTGGCGGTGCGAGACCAGCGCTGCGCCCTCGGCGGCCCGGCCGCCCGGGACAGGCCTAGGCCAGCAGGCGCTCGGGCTCCAGCGTGGCGTAGATATCGCCGCTGTTGGCCTCGATCGGCAGGCTCCGCAGCCACTCCGCCACCGCCTCGGCGGCCACCGGCTGGGGGAAGTGAAGGCGCATGCTCTCCCCGAGCGCTGCGTTGAAGGCGGCATAGCCCAGGGCTACGCAGCGGGCGAGCGCGATGAGCGCCACCTCGCGCTGGATCGTCGTGAACTCGAAAGAGAGCGCCCGCGGCGCAGCCGAGAGGCCGCAGAGCACCGCCGCCTCGAAGCCCTCGACATCGATCTTGACGAAATGCGGCATGCCATGCGCCGCAATCAACGCATCGAGGGTGGTGACCGGCAGGGTGATGGCGGCATCCCAGCGTTGGCCCTCCCAGCCCGGTGCGCCGCGGGCGGCGGCGATGAAGGCGGTGCTCGCGGTGGCCACGGTCGGGTTGGCGGTGTTGAGGTGCAGCGTGGCCTCGCCAGGCGTGGCGCCGACCAGCGCCTGCACCAGCGTGACCTGCCCGCCGCGCAGCAGCCGCCGAAGCAGCCGCTGCAGGGCGGGCTGCGGCTCCACCGCCACCACATGGGCACCGAGGCGCAGGAAGGAGGCGCTGCGGTCGCCCACATGGGCGCCAATGTCGAAGGCGAGGTCCCCGGCCTGCAGGAAGCGCCCGTAGAAGGCATCGAGCAGCGGCCGCCGCGCCGGGTCGTGATAGAGGCGCAGGCTGCGCGCGATGGCCGATGCCGGGATCACGGCGCGAAGATGACCGCTGCACCGCCGGCCAGGGCGGGCGGGGCCATCAGCCCCTCCGGTGCGGCGACGAGCGGCAGGCCCAGGCGGCGCAGCGCCTGATTGCCATCCCCCGTACGCAGCACCATGCCGGCCATGAAGGGCAGGCTAGGGGGCACGACGCCCGGGAAGAGGAGCGAGATGGCGGCGGGTTCCACCAGCCGGACGGTGGTCTCCATGGGCGGGGCATGGGGCCCTGCCGCGCCGGCTGCACCGGGGAGGGTGATGCGGAAGCCACCGGCCGGGTCGGGCGTGAAGGGCAGGCCGGAGAGCCGCGACAGCCGCGCGGCGGCGGCGGCTGGCTCGGCCGTGGCGATCACCAGGCTGACCAGCGCCTCGGCGCCATTGGCATGGCGCAGCCAGCGGTCCTGCCAGAGCAGTTCGGGGGTCAGATGCTGGATGAGCTGCAGCCGCCCCTCCGGCGCATCGGGCAGGGGTAGGCGGGCGAAGCGCGCGCGGCGGGGATCGCCCGGCTCCACCGGCCGCTCGAGCCAGGCGATGCCGGGGATCGGGATGCCCGCCGCGCGCAGGCGGGCCAGATTCGCCTCGGCATCCAGGCAGCCGAGCGCGCAGATGTGCAGACCCTCGTAGCGGGCCAGGAACCGGTCGAGCTGGTTGGCGAACAGCCCGGGGTCGAGGATGGCGAGCAGCTCGATATAGCCGTGGCGGAGGAAGGCGCAGCGATTGCCGGTGCCGAAAGGCTCGATCGGCCCATCGGGCGTCTTGCGCCCCGATTGCTGGGCCACCGGCGTCAGGGTGAAGCCGAGCTTCTCGTAAGCGGCGGCGAGCGGGGCCAGCTCGCGCGCGCAGACCCCGACATGATCCAGCACCACCGCCGTATTCATTGGGGGTTCTCGTATTTGTCGATCAGCCATTCGGCCGGGGTGGCGGCGGCGGCCTCATACCAGAGCTCGATCAGGGGATGGGCGCGGATCGCCTCGCAATAGGCGCGGCTCCCTGCCGAGAGTTCGGGCTGCCAGGTCAGGAAACGTCCGACCACCGGCGCATACATCACATCGGCCCCGGTCAGCCTGCTGCCGAAGAGGAAGGGCCCGCCCGAGGCGGCGAGGCATTCGCCCCAGATCGCCTCGATGCGCGCAATATCCTTGAGCGCACCGGGGGTGCGCCCGCCGCCCGGGAAGCTGCGCCCGGCATTATACGGCATCGCCATCCGGAGCTCCCGGAAGCCGCCCTGCATTTCGGTGGCGATGCTGCGGCACCAGGCGCGGGCGGTGCGGTCGGCAGGCCAGAGGCTTGCTTCCCACTCGGCGCAGTATTCGATGATGGAGAGGCTCTCCCACACCCGCGCGCCGCGATGTTCGAGGTAGGGCACGAGGCCGGTCGGCGTCTTCCCGGCCAGGGCGGGGGAGGCGCCGGTGCCCGTAATCGGCAGCACCACCTCCTCGACGTCGAGGCCGGCCAGCCGCACCGCAAGCCAGCCGCGCAACGACCAGGAGGAATAGCGTTGGGTGCCGATGATGAGACGGCCTTCGGGCATCGGGCTCTCCTTCCTGGCGGCAGAGTAGTCCGGCGCGCGCGGCTGTCGATGGCAGGGGGGCGCGATCAGGCGGCCACGCCCCAGACCTCCACCCAGCTGTCGAGCAGCAGGGCGCGGCGGCGGGCGAAGAGTGCGGCCCATTCGCCGCGCCGCGCGGGGCCCTGGGCGGCCCCGGGGCGAAAGGCGCGGCTGCTCTCCCAGGCGGCAAGGCTCGGGTAGCAGGTGAGCAGCATGATCTGCGCCGCCCCGTCCGGGGTTGGGGCCATGTCCTGCCACAGGCCGAGGGGGCGGCCGGGGGTGTCGGCCTCGAACCCCTCCCAGGCGCGGGTGGTGATCTCGATCAGCTCCGGGGCATCGCGCTGCGGCAGGATGAACCAGCGCCGCGTCACGATCCCGCCCGCCGCGGGGTCGGGCAGACAATCGCCGCGGGCCACCGGACGCAGGGCGCGGGTCGCGACGGTGGCGATATCCCCGCCGGTGGCCAGGGTCGGCATGGGTTGATGCGCGCTGAGCGACAGCCGCAGCAGCCGATCCATCCCCGGCCCGATCCAGGGTGCCAGCACCACCGCAGCAGGCGTGCGCAGGGCCGCCGCAACCGCCGGACCGCGCTGCGGGTGGCAGAGGATCTCCTCCAGGCGCAGCCAGCGGCTCACCGCATCCTCCCCTCCTTGCCCGACCGCGTCGCGACCGGGCCCGGCCCATGCTGCCCCCCGCGGCGGGCTTTCGCCAGGGGCAGCACGCGGGCAGAATGCCGCCATGCGAGAACAGCTGAGGGTGCTGGTGGTGGGCGCCGGGATTATGGGGCTCTCCGCGGCCTGGGCCCTCTCGGCCCGCGGCTTTGCGGTGGAGGTGCTGGATGCCGCCCCGCCGCCCAATCCGCGCGGCGCCTCGGTCGATCACCATCGCCTCATTCGCCATGCCTATGGCGCCCAGCATCACTACATGCGCATGGTCGATGCGGCCTATGCCGCCTGGGCGCGGATGTTCGCCGATCTGGGCGAGCACCCTCTGATCGAGACCGGCATCCTCGCCACCGATGAGGGGCAGGGGCGCACCGCCTGGCTGCAGGAGAGCCGCGCTGCCATGCGCGCCCATGGTCTGGTGGTGGAGGATCTGCCGCCCGCAGCCCTGCCCGCGCGCTTTCCCTGGATCAGCGCCGAGGCGGTCAAGGATGCCTTCTTCGCCCCGCGCGGGGGCGTGCTGCTCGCCGGGCGCATCGTGGAGCTGCTTGCCCGCCGTCTTGCCCCGCTGATCACCCAGGCGCGGGTGGTGGAGGTGGGTGATGGCCGCCTCCGGCTCGCGGACGGGCGCTGGCTGTCGGCCGATTGGGTGGTGGTGGCCGCCGGCCCCTGGGCGCCGCGGCTGCTGCCGGGGCTGGCCGGGCGCGTGACCGCCTCTCGCCAGGTCGTGGTGCGGCTCGCGCCGCCGCAGGACCTGGCCGAGGCCTGGGTGCGCGCCCCGATGCTGCTCGACCTCTCGCTCGAGGGCGGCTTCTACCTGGTCCCGCCGGTGGCGGGCACGCCGATCAAGATCGGCGATCATTCCTTCACGCTGCAAGGCGATGCGGAGGCCGATGACCGCGCGGCGCGGCCCGAGGAGGTATCGGCGCTGCTCGCCCTGGCCGGGCGGCGCATTCCGGGGCTGGAGCGCTACCGCATCCTGGGTGCCCTCGCCTGCTACTACGACGTCGAACCGCGTGAGGAGTTCATCCTCGAGCCGATCGCGCCGCGCACCGTGGTGATGAGCGGCTTTTCCGGCCATGGCTTCAAGTTCGGCGCGGTGCTCGGTGAGGCGCTGGCCAATGCCCTGGCTGATCCGGCGCTGCTGCCCGCCCTCGGCCCCTGGGCGGCGGGGCGCGCCGCACCCGCACCCGGCCTGCTGGCCCCGCCCCGGCCGGAGCTTGCGGCATGAGCCGCACCCCGGCCGAGGACATCGCCTTCGCGCTGACGCGGCTGATCCCCCTTCCGCAGCGGGAGCCGGGGCTGGACGCTGCGACGGTGGCGGCGATCCTGACCGAGGCGGAGCGCTTCGCGGCCGAGGTCCTAGCCCCCCATGCCCAGGAGGCGGACCGGATCGGTGCGAGGCTGGAAAATGGGCGGGTGCGCACCCCCTATGCCGCGCCATATGCCGCCTGGCGCGCGGGGGGCTGGCAGTCCCTGCCGGCGCCGCCTGAACATGGCGGACAGGGCCTGCCCTTCGCCCTCTGGTGCGGGGTGCTCGAGCTCTGCAGCGCGGCCGATATGGCCTTCATGCTCTGCCCGCTGCTCACCGCCGGCGCGATCGAGGCGATCGCCCGGCATGCGAGCCCCGACCAGCGCGCGCGCTGGCTGCCGCCGCTGATCGCCGCCGAATGGACCGGCACCATGTGCCTGACCGAACCGCAGGCGGGCAGCGACCTGTCCGACCTGCGCACGCGGGCCGAGCCGCTGGGCGATGGCCGCTACGCCCTGCACGGGCAGAAGATCTACATCACCTACGGCGATCACGACCTGACGGAGAACTGCCTGCATCTGGTGCTGGCGCGGCTGCCCGATGCGCCGGCCGGCACGCGCGGCATCAGCCTCTTCGCCGCACCGCGGCTGTTGCCCGACGGGCGGGCGAATGCGCTGCGTGCCGCAGGGCTGGAGCGCAAGCTTGGCATCCATGCCAGCCCGACCTGCGTCATGCTCTTCGAGGGGGCGGTGGCGGAACTCATCGGCGAGCCGCATCGCGGCCTGTCGGCCATGTTCGCGATGATGAACAACGCGCGCCTGGCCGTCGGGATCCAGGGGGTGGGGCAGGGGGCGCGCGCCCTCGCCCTGGCTGAGGCCTATGCGGCGCAGCGGATCCAGGGGGGGCGGCCGATCGCGCGCCATCCGGATGTGGCGCGCATGCTGGCCGAGATGCGCGCGATCACGACCGCCATGCGCTTTCTCGCGCTCGAGGCTGCCGCGAGCCCGCCTGTCCGCCTCGCGCTGCTGACCCCGATCGTGAAGGCCTGGTGCACCGACCGCGGGGTGGAGGTCGCCCATCTCGGGCTGCAGGTGCATGGGGGCCTGGGCTACATCGAGGATGCGGGGGCGGCACAGGTGCTGCGGGATGCCCGCATCGCCCCGATCTATGAGGGGACGAACGGGATCCAGGCGCTCGATCTGGTGCAGCGCAAGCTGCGCGGCGATGGCGGGGTGGCGATGCTGAGCCTGCTCGAGCAGGAGGTGGCGCCGACCGATCCGCTGCTGGCGGCGGCGGCGGCCCGGCTGGCCGAGGCTGCGCGCTGGCTCTTGACCGCCCCGGCCGAGGAGGCGGCTGCCGGCGCGACCCCCTTCCTGGAGGCTGCGGGCTGGGTGCTCGGGGGATGGATGCTGGCGCGCGCCGCCGCCCTCGATGCGGCCTATGCGCCGATGGCGGCCTTCTATCTGCGCCGGCTTTTGCCGCGGGCCGATGCGGCCTTGATCCAGGTCAAGGAGGCCGAGGTTCTGCTCGCCTGGATGGCGTCTTGAACAGGCGGGGGCGGGTCGATAGAAACGACTCCGTAACGGTTACGGGGCAGCCCTTGCTTTGCGCGGCAGTTACAGCACCTAGCGGCCGGGAGAGAATGGAGGGCTGATGAACGCCTCGCCTGCCGCGCCCTTTGTCCGTCGGCCGCGCCATCATGTTGCGATCATCGGTGCCGGGCCGGGTGGGCTGGCGGCGGCCATGCTGCTGGCGGCGCGTGGGCTTCGGGTCACCGTCTTCGAGAAGGATCGCGTCCCGGGGGGGCGGACGCGCACCATCGAGGCACCGGGCGGCTATCGCTTCGACCTCGGCCCGACCTTCTTCCTCTATCCGCGCATCCTGCGGGAGATCTTTGCCGCCTGCGGCGCCGACCTCGAGCGCGAGGTCGAGCTGATCAAGCTCGATCCGCAATACCGCCTGATCTTCGAGGGGGAGGGCGATTCGCGCGCCATCCTCGATGCGGTGCCCGATGTCGCGCTGATGGAGGAGGCGATCCGCCGCATCGCCCCGCAGGATGTGGCCGGCTTTCGCCGCTTCATGGCGGAAAACCGAGTCAAGCTCGACGCCTTCCGGCCGATCCTCGAGAATCCGATCCTCTCGCCCACCGATCTGCTCAGCCTACCCATGCTCAAGGGGCTGATGCGGATGCGACCGCATCTGACGGTGGATCAGGACCTGCGCCGCTACTTCAGCGACCCGCGCATCCGCCTCGCCTTCAGTTTCCAGACCAAGTATCTGGGCATGAGCCCCTTCCGCTGCCCGAGCCTGTTTACGATCCTGAGCTATCTCGAATACGAACACGGCGTCTTTCACGTCAAAGGCGGCCTGGGCACCGTCTCGGTGGCGATGGCGCGGCTGGCCGAACGCCTGGGGGCTGAGATCCGCTACCAAAGCCCGGTCGAGCGCATCGCCTTTGCCGGGCGGCGCGCCATCGGCGTGGAGGTGGGCGGGCGGCATGTGGCGGCGGATGCGGTGGTGATGAACGCCGATTTCGCCCACGCCATGCCGCAGCTGGTGCCCGACCATCTGCGCCGCAAATGGTCGGACGAGAAGATCGAGCGCGCGCAATACTCCTGCTCGACCTTCATGCTCTACCTCGGCATCGAGGGCGAGTGCCCGGCGATCGCCCATCACAATGTGCTGCTGTCGAAGGACTACGTGGAGAACATCCACCAGATCGAGTCCGGGATCATCCCCTCGAAGCCGAGCCTCTATCTGCACAACCCCTCGGCCACCGATCCGACCATGGCCCCGCCCGGGCATACCGCGCTCTATCTGCTGGTGCCCGTGCCCAATCTGCGTTCCGGCGCCGATTGGTCGCGTGAGCTCGCGCCGTTCCGGGAGATCGCGCTCGATCGCATCCAGTCACTCGGCATTCCTGATCTGCGCGCGCGCATCCGCTTCGAGAAGGTGGTCACCCCGCAGGATTGGCGCGACCGCTATGCGGTGGGCTACGGTGCGACCTTCAACCTCTCGCACCGGATCCGGCAGATGCTGCATTGGCGCCCGGGCAATCGCTTCCAGGATACCGAGGGGCTGTATCTGGTGGGTGGGGGCACGCATCCGGGCAGCGGCCTGCCCGTGATCTACGAGGGGGCGCGGATCACGACCCGCCTCTTGCTCGAGGATCTGGGCCTGCCCGCGGTGCCGCCCGGCTACGCCATGGCGGCGCAATGACCGAAGCGGAGGGAGCTCTGACATGGCAGCGCATGTGGTGGTGATCGGCTCTGGCCTGGGCGGGCTGGCCGCGGCGGTGGTGGCGCGCGCGCGGGGCCATCGCGTCACGCTGCTTGAGCGCAACCCCTGGCTCGGCGGCAAGGCGGCGGTGCTGCATGTGCCAAGCCCGGACGGCAGCGGCAGCTTCCGCTTCGACATGGGCCCGACCATCCTGACCGTGCCCAGGGTGTTGCGCCGCATCTACGCCGAGGCCGGGCGCGAACTGCACAAGGAGCTCCCGCTGATCAAGCTCGAGCCGCAATGGCGCTGCTTCTTCGAGGACGGCACGCGGGCCGACCTGCTGGGCGATGTCGATGCGATGGTCGAGGAGATGCGGCGGGTGACCGGCAACCCGCAGATCGGCGAGGGCTATCGCCGCTTCCAGCGCATCGCCAAGCACCTGCACGATGTGAGCGAGAAGTTCTTCTTCTGGCGGCCGGTCGAGAGCATCGGTGATACCCTGAACCTGGGCGATAGCCTCAAGCCCGATGTGCTGCGCGACGTGATGGCCCTGCGCATGGGCCAGTCGGCGGCGGGGGTCATCCGCAAGAACGTGCCCGACCGCAACATGGCCCAAATGCTGGACCACTTCATGCAGTATGTGGGCAGCAACCCCTACGCGGCGCCGGCGGTGCTCTGCAGCATCGGGGACATGCAGGCCAGCGAGGGGGTGTGGTACCCGGTGGGCGGGACCCGCGCGGTGGCCGAGGGGCTCGCGCGCCTGGCCGAGGAGCTGGGGGCGGAACTGCGCACCGGCAGCGAGGTGGCGGCCCTTGACATCGACCGCGGCCGGGTGCGCGGCGTCCTACTGGCGAGCGGCGAGCGCATCGCCTGCGATGCCGTCATCTCCAACATGGATGCGATCCGCACCTATACCGAACTCGTCGGCGGGGCGGCGGGCGAGGCCTACGCCAACCGCGGCTACGAACCCGCCTGCAGCGGCGTGGTGCTCTACCTCGGCCTCAAGCGCCGCTACGAGCACCTGGCCCATCACTGCTTCGTCTTCTCCCGCGATCCGGAGGAGGAGTTCGACGCCATCTACCGGCGCGGCGAACCGGCCCCCGATCCGACCGCCTATCTGGCCGCCCCCTCGCTGTCCGACCCGACGGTCGCGCCAGAGGGGGGAGAGGCGCTCTATGTGCTGGTGCATACCCCCTATCTGCGCCCGCACCACGACTGGTCGCGGATGTTCAAGCCCTATCGTGATGTCATCCTCGGAAAGCTCAAGCGCACGGGGGGGATGGAGGACATCGAGGAGCGCATCGTGGTCGAACGGCACCTGACGCCAGAGGATATCCACGAACGCTACAAGGTGCTGAACGGCGCGATCTACGGCCTGGCCAGCCACGGCCGCTTCACCGGCGCCTTCAAGCCCGGCAACCGCTCCCGCCATGTCGAGGGGCTCTATCTCTGCGGGGGCGCGGCCCATCCCGGGCCAGGGATGCCGATGGTGATGATGTCCGGCTGGATCGCGGCCGATGCGCTGGATGCCGACCTCGGCGGCCGCGGCATGAGCGAGGCAGCCCGCGCCGCCGGCAGCCGCGAGGTGCCGATGATCGCCGCCCCGCCCCTGATCGCCGCCTAGCGATGGCGCGGCCGGCTGAGCCGAGCCCGGTCGGGCTCTGGTCCGAGAAGGCGATGCGCTTCTTCCACGTCGCCTTCGCCCGCAGCTTCGCCGGCTCTTTCCGCGCCCTGCGCATCCCGCCCTGGGGCATGCCCGAGGATCACCCGGGCCGCGCCCTGGTCGTCTACGCCAATCATCCCGGCTGGTGGGACGGGGTGATGTTCATGCTGCTGCTGCGCCGCTTCCACCCCGGGCGGCCGGCCTTCATCCCGATGGATGCGGCGGCGCTGCGCAAATATCCCTTCATGCGCCGGCTCGGCGTCTTTCCGGTCGAGCAGGAGAGCGCGCGCGGCGCGGTCGCCTTCCTCCGGACGGCGCGCGAGGTCCTGGAGGGCGACCGGCACATGCTCTGGATGAACGCCCCGGGGCGCTTCTGCGACGTGCGCGAACGGCCCGTGCCGATCTCTCCCGGCATGGTCCGCCTGCCTGAGATCGCACCGCATGCCCTCTTCATCCCGCTGGCCTTCGAATACACCTACTGGACCGAAAAGCGCGGCGAGGCGCTGGCCGCCTTCGGCCCGGCCATCGAGGGGGCGGAGCTCGCTGCCCTGCCGCGACCCGAACGGGCAGAGCGCCTGCGGGCGGCGCTGACCGCCGTGATGGACCGGCTGGCCGCCGATGCGATGACGCGCGACCCCTCCCGCTTCGTGACCGTGGTCGAGGGCGGGGCGGGTGTCGGCGGCATCTATGGCTTCTGGCAATATCTCAAGGCTCTGGCGCGGCGGGAGAAGCATGACCCCCATCATGACCCGCGCGCGGGGAGGAGCTGAGCGGCGCAAGGACCAAGAAGCATGGAGTTCGCCCACATCGCCCTGCTGCTGGCGCTGCTGCCGGCCGGCCTCGGCATCGTCAATCTCCGCCGCCAGCCGCGCCTTCTCGACCGCCCGCCCGAGGGCACGCTGGTCTCGATCCTGATCCCCGCCCGCAACGAGGCCGCCCGGATCGGCCCCTGCCTGGAGGCCGCGCTGGCCTCGACCGGGGTCGAGATCGAGGTGCTGGTGATGGATGATGCCAGCAGCGACGAGACGGCGGCGATCGTCGCCCGCTATGCCGCCCGCGATCCACGCCTCAGGCTGTTGTCCGCCCCGCCCCTGCCGCCGGGCTGGACCGGAAAGGTGCACGCCTGCGCGCGGCTGGCCGAGCAGGCGCGCGGGACGCATCTGCTCTTCATCGATGCCGATGTCCGCCTCGCCCCCCACGCCGCCGCCGCCATGGCCGCCCACAGCCTGCGGCGGCGCATCGCCATGGTCAGCGGCGTGCCGCGCCAGATCATCGGCAGCCTGGGCGAGGGGCTGACCGTCCCCTTCATCCACTTCCTCATGCTCTGCTACCTGCCCTGGGGCGGGCGGGCGGAGCGGCGGGACCCGAGCCTGGCCGCCGCCTGCGGGCAGCTCCTGCTGGTCGAACGGAGGGCCTATGAGGCGGTGGGCGGCCATGCCGCGATCAGGGGCGTTCTGCATGACGGCATCGCGCTTGCCCGGCTGTTCCGCCGCCGCGGCCACGATACCGAGGTGGTGGACGGCACGCCGCTCGCCACCTGTCGGATGTATCACGGCTTCGGGGAGGCTTGGCGCGGCTTCCTCAAAAACGCCCATGAGGGGATGGCCACCCCGGTCGGCCTGCCCGTCTGGACAGTGCTGCTGGCCGGCGCCCATATCTGGCCGTGGTTCCTGCTGCCGGACCCGGAGGCGCTGGCCACCATCCTGCTGATGCTGGGCCTGCGGGCTATCGTCACCCGCCGCACCGGAGAGCCCTGGTGGACCGTCCCGCTGCATCCGCTGACCGTGCTGGTCGCGCTGGCGATCCAATGGACGGCGCTGGTCCGCATCGCGCTCGGCTTCAAGCCGGGCTGGAAAGGGCGCGCATATCCCGCCACAACGGGGGCATGACGGATCGCCGCGCCGCCCCGCCTGCCGCTTGGGGGATCGCCCCATGAGCGAGACGACGCTGGCCGCCCCCGGCCCCCCCCAGCGGGACCACGACACCGAAAACTTCCCGACCGCGAGCCTGATCCTGGCCCGGCCGCTGCGTGCCAAGGTGATGGCTTTCTACCGCTTCGTCCGCACCGCGGATGACATCGCCGACAGCCCAGACCTGACGCCGGAGGAAAAGCTGCGGCGGCTGGATGCCATGGGGGCGGCGCTGCTGGATCCCGCCACCAGCTTGCGCGAGGCGCGGCGGATGCAGCTGGAAGCCGTCGGCCATGCCGAGGCGCTGCTGATGCTCGAGGCCTTCCGCCAGGATGCGCAGCAGTCGCGCTATCCGGACTGGCCGGCGCTTCTCGCCTATTGCGCCCGCAGCGCCGATCCGGTCGGGCGCATGCTGCTGCGGCTGCACGGCACCACGGACCCGGCGGCGATCGGCGCCTCCGATGCGCTCTGCACCGCCCTGCAGATCCTCAATCATCTGCAGGACCTGGTGCCCGACCGGCAGAGGCTCGACCGGGTCTATCTGCCCCAGTCCTGGCTGGCATTGGCCGGGGGGGAGGAGGCCTTCTTCGCTCCCGACAATCCGGCGCGCCGGGCCGTGCTGGATGCCGTGCTCGATCGGGTGGAGGAACAGCTCGACCGCGCCTGCGCCCTGCCGCGGCTGATCGCCTCGCGCCGGCTGGCGGTGCAGGCCGCGATGACGCTCGCCCTGGCTCGGCGGCTGCTTGAGCGGTTGCGGGCGGCCGACCCCGTCCTCGGGCGCGTGGCGCTGCGCCGGACCGATTTCGCCCGCGCCCTTCTCTCGGGGCTGACCTTGGGCCCGCGCGATCGGGCCATCGTTGCCGCCCGGGTGGCCCGCGCCGGCTCGAGCTTCGGGCGGGGCATGAAGGCCCTGCGCGGGCAACGCCGCCGCGCCCTGTGGGCAGTCTATGCCTTCTGCCGGGCGGTGGATGACATCGCCGACGGTGCGATGCCCGAGGTCGAGAAGCGCCGCTTCCTGGCCGCCTGGCGGGGCAAGCTGGAACGTCCGGACTGCGCCCTCTCGCGCGAGCTCGCCCTCGCCTGCCGGAGCTTCGACATCCCGCGCAGCGAATGCGAGGCGATGATCGCGGGCATGGAGACGGACGCCACCGAGCGCCTGCGCCTGCCGGACCAGGCGGCGCTCGACCTCTACTGCCGGCAGGTGGCGGGCAGCGTGGGGGCGATGGCGGTGCGGATCTTCGGCGCACCGGAGGCCGAGGCCTGGGGGCTCCGCCTCGGTCATACCTTCCAGCTCACCAACATCCTGCGCGACGTCGATGAGGATGCGGCGCGCGAGCGGGTCTATATCCCGCTCTCCCTGCTGGCCGAGGCCGGCATCCCCGACGGTCCGGCGCGCGAGATCGTGCGGCATCCGGCCTTTCCTGGCCTGTGCGCCCGGCTGGCCGAGCAGGTGCGGGAGGGATTCGCCCGTGCTGAGGCCGAACTCCCCCGCTACGATGCCAAGGCGCTGCTGCCGGCGCGGGTGATGATGTGGGGCTATCAGCGGCTGTTCCAGCGTCTGATCGCCCGCGGCTTCGAGGGGGACCGCCCGCGCCCGCGCCTCAGCCTGGCCGAGAAGCTCACCATGGCGCGGATGGCGCTTGGCCTATGAGCGCGATCCATGTTGTCGGCGGCGGGGTGGCGGGCTTGGCCGGGGCGCTGGCCCTGGCCCGCGCCGGCCGGCCCGTCGTCCTGCATGAGGCCGCGCCGATGGCTGGCGGGCGGGCGCGGGCGCTTGCCGACGGCACGGACAACGGGACCCATGCCCTGGTCGGGGCCAATACCGCGGCCCTGCGCTTTCTGGAGCGGATCGGGGCGCGCAGCGGTTGGCTGGAGCCCGAGCCGGAGGGGCTGCCCGTGCTCGACCTCGCCGACAATTCGGCGCGGCGCATCGCCCTCTCTCCCTTCGCCTGGTGGCGGCGCAGCCGGCGCCCCCCCGGCTGTTCGATCGGGGCGGTGCTGGCCATGGCACGGCTCGCCTCGCCCTGGCGGGATGTGCCGGTGGCGCGCGCCATGGCGGAGCATCCGGCCTTTCACCGCAGCTTCGTCGACCCGCTGGTGATGGCCACCCTCAATACACCGAGCAGCGAGGCAAGCTCGGCCCGGCTCGGGCAGGTGCTGCGCCGGCTCGGCGCGCCGGGGGCGACGCGGCTTTTGGTGGCCGAACGCGGCCTCGGCCCCGATCTGGTGGAACCCGCCCTGGATGCGCTGCGCGCGGCCGGGGTGGATATCCGCTTCAACTCCCGCCTGCGTGCCATCGAGGTGGAGGAGGGGCGTCTCTCCGCGCTGATCTTCGATTCGCGCATCCATGCCGATGCCGCGCTGCTCGCCCTGCCGCCCTGGGAGGCGGCGCGGCTTCTGCCCGGCCTGCCGGTGCCCGAGGCCTTCGCCCCGATCGTCAATCTCCATTTCGAACGGAAGGGGCCGGGCCCGGTCAGGTTCCTGGGCTGCCTCGGCGGGCTCTGCCAATGGGTGCTGGTGCGCCCCTCCGGTGTGGCGGTCACCGTCTCGGCCGGGGATGCCGAGGCCGAACTGCCAGCCGAGGCCCTGGCCCCCCGCGCCTGGGCCGAGGTGCTGCGGCTCGCGGCTGTCTTCCGCCTGCCGGGCGAGTGGCCGCTGCAGCCGCCGCGCTGCCGGGTGGTGAAGGAACGGCGCGCAACACCGCGTCACCTCCCCGGCCCGCCGCCGGCCCCGCCGCGGCGGCCGCTGCCCAACCTCGCCCTGGCCGGGGATTGGACCTGGCCGCACCTGCCCGCCACCATCGAGGCCGCGGTGCGCAGCGGAGAGGCCGCCGCTGCCGCGTTGCTTGGCGTACCCCTGGGCAATACCCCGATCCGGCTGCCGCGGCGGGGTGCTTGGCTCTCCCTGCCCGAGACGCGGACGGTCGGGGCTGCTGCCAATGGCCGGGCGGCGCGCAGCCCATGACCAGCCCCGCGGAAGCGCTGGCGGCGCTGGCCGGCCGCCCCGCCCTGCCGGTGGAAGAGAGGCGCCGGCTGCTTGCCGCGCTGGCCGATGAACTGCGGCGCCGCGCCCTGGATTGCGCCGCCGCCGCCGCCGCCGATTTCGGCCGCCGCAGCGAGACGGAGACGCTGCTGGCCGATGTGCTGATCGTGATCGATGCCGCCCGCTATGCACGGCGACGGGTACGGCGCTGGGCGCGCTGGCGCGGCTGCCGCGTGCCCTATCCCTTCTGGCCCGCGCGCGCCTGGCTCGAGCCGGTGCCGAAAGGCGTGGTCGGCATCATGGCGCCCTGGAACTATCCCTTCCAGCTGGCGCTGATGCCGGCGGTGGATGCGATCGCGGCCGGCAATCGGGTGGCGATCAAGCCCTCGGAACATACGCCGCGCTGCGCTGGCCTGCTGGCCGAGATCATCGCCGCCGCCTGGGGGCCGGAGATCGCCCAGGTGGTCATCGGGGATGCTGCGGTCGCGGTCGAGTTCGCCGCGCAGCCCTGGGATCATCTGGTCTTCACCGGCGGGACCGCGGCCGGACGGCGGGTTGCCGTTGCCGCTGCCGCGCATCTGACGCCGGTGACGCTCGAACTCGGCGGGAAGTGCCCGGCCCTGGTCCTGCCGCGGGCCGATCTGGCGCGCGCCGCGCGGCAGATCCTTCTCGCCAAGAAGGTGAATGCAGGCCAGACCTGCGTGGCGCCCGATACGGTGCTCCTCGTCGGCCACTCCGCCGAGGCCTTCCGCAGCGCCGCCCGTGCGGTCGATCTCGGTCCGGCGGAGACGGCGGTGATCAATGCCCTCCAGCAGGCGCGGCTGGATCGGCTGGCGGAGGGGGCGCGGCTCACCCCCCTCTCGGGCGGGCTCGCGCTGGCCGAGGCTCCGCCCGACCACCCCCTCCACCACGAGGAGATCTTCGGCCCCCTGCTTGCCCTGCGCGCCTGCGCCGACCTCGCCGAGGCGATCGACATCATCGCCCGCGGTCCGGCGCCGCTCGCGGTTTATCTCTTCGGCGCGACCGAGGAGGAGGAGGCCGAGGTGGCGGAGCGGACGAAGAGCGGCGCCCTCGTCATCGGCCGGGCGGTCGAATATGCCGGCTTTCACACCCTGCCCTTCGGCGGCGTCGGCGCCTCGGGCCATGGCCGGCGCAATGCCGAGGCAGGGTTTCTCGAGTTCTCCCACCTCCGCGCGCGGGTCCGGCATGGCCCCTTCAGCCTCTCGCGCCTGTTCGATCCGCCGCGCAGCGACTGGGCGCGGCGGCTGACACGACGCCTCGTGGGCCTGCCGCCCCGCTAGCCTTGCGGCAGGGGGGCGGGGTGGCCAGCCCGGCCGATGCGATCTGGCGGCGGGGTGATCGGCGGGGCGTCAGCCGTGCGGGGCCGGGGTGCCCGCCTCCTTGGCCGCGCTGCGCGGGCCCGCGGCGGTGCTCCCGCCGGATGCCGGCAGCCGCGCATCGGCCGGCGCCGCATCGCCCGCTCCCCCGTCGATCAGGCTCTGACGGACCGCCGAACGGAACTCGCGCCGATGCAGCTCCCACAGCACTGCGAGGCTTGCGGCCATCAGCGCCACCGGATGGATGATCCAGGCCAGCGCGGCCAGCCCGAAGTAATAGGCGCGCAGACCGGTGTTGAAATGCCGGGCGGCGCGATTGGCGACGCGGGCTGCGGTCTCGGCCTGCGGGATGCATTCCGGCCCATGGCCGATGCCGCCCACCAGGATCGAGCAGTAGTTGAACTGTCGCAGCGCCCAGGTCAGTTCGAAGAAGGCGCGGATGAAGATCAGCAGCAGCAGGGCGATCCGCGCCTCCCACGCCGCCACCGAGCTGGGCGGCGCGGCGAGGGGGAGCGCCGCCACCACCCGCTGGCCGAGCTCCGGCGCGGCCATCAACGCGACCAGACCGCCCAGGATGAAGATCGCGGTATTGGCCAGGAAGGAGGTGCTGGCCATCAGATTGCCGATGATCGCGGTGTCGCTGATCCGGTTCTCCCGCGAGAGCAGGGCGAGCATCCAGCGGCGCCGGTGCTCGTCCATCGCGGCGATCACGCTGCGGCGCTGGATGGCGGGCACGCGGTCGGTCACCGCCGCATAGCCCACCCAGCAGAGGAAGAAGACGGCCAGCGCCGCTCCGTCGAGTAGGGTCATGGCCTCCCCCCGCTGCTCCGACCCCGCATCAGGGGGTGATCTCGATCACCGTGCCGAAGCGCTGATCAAGCCGCACGGTGTGGTGGTCCACCTCGTTGGTGTCGGCGAGTTCGAGGTTGAAGAAGTCCATGCTCGGGGCGGTGAAATAGGGGCCTGCGTGCCAGCTGCCGCGATGCAGCGCCAGAGCCACCCCACCCGGGATGCGAAAGCAGCGGATGGCGGAGAGCTCCGGCTCGGCTGCGTCATCGTCCGGATCGCCAGGCGGGGCGAGGCAGATGAACCACTCCTCCCCGCGGGCGGAGGCGAGGCACTGCGTCACCTGCCGATGGCGGGTGATGCCCCGCACCAGAAGGGGCCGGGCGGAGAGCCGCATGATGTAGAAGCGCGGCGTGCCGCGATGGAGCTCGAGCCGCGCATCGGCGGGGCCGAAGGGCGCGCCATCCTCTCCCGGTTCGATCAGCGTGCCGAAGGGGGCCAGGGCCGCCGCGGTGGCAGGTTGCGGGGCAAGGCGCAGCAGGGTCTCGGGCATCGGGGCAGGCTCCGTGTTCCGGCCGCCGCTCATAGGGCAGAAGCCGGGGCGCCGGAAACGCTGCGCGTAGGCTGCCTGCTGCCATGGCGAAGCTCCCGCCGCCTGCGGCGGCAGGCGGGGGCGGCGCCCGCTGCCTGGCCCGGACCTGCCGGAGGCGGTTGGCCCCGGCGCTGCGCCGGGCCGGCCAGGGCCGCGGGGCGTGCCGGGCCGGCCAGGGCCGGGGCGGACGGATCGGTGCTTGCCGCCGAGGCGCTCTTGCGCATGCTGGGCGCGATGGACCTGTTCGGCGAGGAGGAGGAGCGGCGCGACAGCCGACCGGCGCAGGCCCGACCGGCGGCCCCGTCCCGGCGTGCCCGCAACATCCGCCGGCCGCTGGCCGATCGGCTGCGCCCGGCCTCGCTCGATGAGGTGGTGGGGCAGGAGAAGCTGCTCGGTGCCGGCGGGGTGCTGCGCGCGATGCTGGAGCGGGGCAGCCTGCCCTCCCTCATCCTCTGGGGCCCGCCCGGCGTGGGCAAGACCACCATCGCCCGCCTTCTGGCCGATGCGGCGGGGATGCATTTCCATCCGATCTCGGCGGTCTTCTCCGGGGTGGCGGAGCTCAAGCGCGCCTTCGAGGAGGCGGAACGCCGCCCGCGCCCGACCCTGCTGTTCGTGGATGAGATCCATCGCTTCAACCGCGCCCAGCAGGATGCCTTCCTGCCGCGGGTGGAGGAGGGGGTGGTGACGCTGATCGGTGCGACCACCGAAAATCCCTCCTTCACGCTGACGGCGGCCCTGCTCTCGCGCTGCCAGGTGCTGGTGCTGGAACGGCTGGGGCCGGAGGCGCTGGAGCGGCTGCTCGCCCGCGCCGAGGCGCTGGAGGGTCGCCCCCTGCCCTTGACTGCCGAGGCGCGGGCGGAGCTGATCGCCATGGCCGACGGGGATGGGCGCTATCTCCTCAACCTCGCCGAACAGCTGCTGGCCATGCCGGCCGATACGCCGCCGCTCGATCCGGCGGCGATGCAGGCCCAGCTCGTGCGCCGCGCCGCCCTCTATGACCGCGACCGGGAGGAGCATTTCAACCTCATCTCCGCGCTCCATAAGGCGATGCGCGGTTCGGACCCGGATGCCGCCCTCTACTGGTTCGCGCGCATGCTGGTGGGCGGAGAGGACCCGCGCTACATCGCCCGGCGCCTCACACGCTTCGCCGCCGAGGATGTCGGCGCGGCCGATCCGACCGCGCTGCCGCTCGCCATCGCCGCGTGGGAGGCCTATGAGCGCCTGGGCAGCCCGGAGGGGGAGCTCGCGCTCGCTCAGCTGGTGCTGCACCTCGCCTCGGCGCCGAAATCCAACGCGGTCTATCGCGCCTTCGGCCGCGCCATGGCGGCAGCGCGGGAGAGCGGCAGCCTGATGCCGCCGCGCCACATCCTGAATGCGCCAACCGCGCTGATGCGCGAGCTCGGCTACGGCGCCGGCTATGCCTATGACCACGATGCGCCGGAAGCCTTCAGCGGCCAGGATTACTGGCCCGAGGGGATGGCGCCACGCATCTTCTACGAACCGACCGGGCGGGGGGCGGAGGCTGCGGTGGCCGAAAGGCTGGCGCGCTGGCGCGCGTTGCGCCGGAGGGGCGGGGAGGGATGACAGCGCGCCCTAAGGGCCGGCGGAGAGGCCCGCGCGCAGCGCCCGGCCTTCGCGGCTGTCGGGATCGATCAGGCCCTCGCGCAGGAAGAGGTCGATCAGCACCAGATTGACGTTGAATTTCACCTCCCAGCTGTCGTGCACCACCTCCATCAGGCGCCGCGCGGGCCAGAGCTCGAAGCGTTCGACCTCCCCGTCGCGGGGGCGGGGGATGAAATCCTCGGGCAGGTCGATGTCGAAGCAGTGCAGCACATCCCGCCGCAGCCCCTCCTCGTTGGTCATGATGTAGCTGATGCGCCCGCTGCGCCGCGCCCGGGCGGCCAGTTCCGGGGGCATGCCGGCCTCCTCGGCGGCTTCCTTGATCAGCGTCTCCTCGGGCGAAAGCCCGGCCGGGATGCCGCCGGCCGCGATATTGTCGAGCTGTCCCGGCGCCACCGCCTTGTGGCGGGCGCGCACCGCGACCCAGATGTGAAGGCCGTCCGGGCGGCGGACCAGGCCGTTGAGGTGCACGCCCTGTCCGATCACGCCGAAGAGGGGGATCGCGCCGCGATCGAGCGTGGCGAGCACCGGCCCCTCGGCGGTCTCGCGCACGTCGAAGGCTTCTCCGCGCAGGCGACAATGGCCATACTCGGCCAGATGCCGGGCCAGACGATCGAGCGCGGCGGAGGCCGCGGCCGGCCCCCGCAGCCGCCCGGCGAGCGCAACCCCGCGGCTGTCGAAATGGACATCGCGCGGGAAGAAGGTCAGCGCCCGCACCGTCTCGGGCATCAGCCAGCCGACATGCCGATCGCCAATGCGGAAGGGCAGGCGCGGGCCCGGGCCCGGGGTATTGTTGCAGGCCTCGATATGACGCTGAAAGCCGGGCATGCGGGTTTATGCGCCGCCCGGGGGGGCGCGCTCAATCCTTGCGCGGCAGGATCTGGGCGGGCGTGGCGGGGGCGGGGTTGGCTGCCCCGGGCGTGGGCTGCGCGGCAGGGGCGGGGGCGAGGCTGAGCCAAGTGGCGAGGAGCGTGGGCCAGAGCGGGGTCGTGGTCATCGGCCGGGTTTGCCTCCCTCTGCGCTGGCCATCTGGCCGGCCGAGCATGGCGGCTTGATGGCGCGGGCATGGCGGAAGGGCGCCCGGGGCGGGATGGGCGCCTGCTCCTCCTCTTTCGCGTCGGCACGGCCGCTGGCAGCATCCTGGCATGCAGCTCAAGCTGTCCGTGCTGGACCAGTCCTCCGTCGCCTCGGGCCGGGGGCCGGATGAGGCGCTGCGGGAGACGCTGGCGCTGGCCCGTCGGGCGGAGGGCTTCGGCTATCATCGCTATTGGCTGGCCGAACACCACAACAGCCCGGCCCATGCGGGTTCGGCGCCGGAGATCATGATCGCTGCCATCGCTGCCAGCACCGGGCGCATCCGGGTGGGCAGCGCGGGGGTGATGCTGCCGCACTATTCGGCGCTCAAGGTCGCAGAACAGTTCCGCGTGCTGGAGGCGATCGCGCCCGGCCGCATCGACCTTGGCGTGGGGCGCGCGCCCGGCAGCGACGGGCGCACCGCCTTCGCGCTCAACCCGAACGCGGCCCATGCGGCGGATCTCTTCCCGCAGCAGATCCGGGATCTGCTGGGCTGGCTCGGGGATGGCCTGCCGGCCGATCATCCCTTCCGTGCGGTGCGCGCCTGCCCCGAAGTGCCGACCCGGCCGGAGGTCTGGGTGCTGGGCAGCAGCGACTATGGCGCGCAGGTCGCGGCCTATTTCGGCCTGCCCTACTGCTTTGCGCATTTCATCACCGACGGGGTGGGCGCCGAAGAGGCGATGGAGCTCTACCACCGCCACTTCCGCCCTTCGCCCCATCTCGCAGCGCCCTATGCGGCGGTGGCGGTCTTCGCCCTGGCCGCGGCGACCGAGGCTGAGGCCGAACGGCTCTTCCTCTCCCGCGCGCTGTGGCGAATCCGCCGCGATCGCGGCCTCTACACCCCCTTGCCGAGCCCGGAGGAGGCGGTGGCCCATCCCGGGAGCCCCGAGGAGCGCGCCCGGGCCGCGGCACTGCGCGCGCAGGCCCTGATCGGCACCGGCGAAGGGGTGGCGCGTCGCCTCGCTGCGCTGGCCGCCTCGCTGCAGGCGGCGGAGGTGGCGGTGCTGACGCCCTGCCATGACCCGCTGGCGCGCATCGACAGCTACCGTCTGCTGGCCGAGGCGGCGGGCCTTTCAGCCGCGGGGCCGCAGCGCGCTGCGGCGGAGTGAGGCGCGCGGCGCCGCCGCGGGCCATGCCCCCGATCCCCCGCCGCTGCGATCGCCAGTCCCAGGGGATGGCGGCGGGGGCAGTGGCGGCGGCGCGCTGCCGCTCGGCCCCGCGTCTGCCGCCTGGCGGCAGTGGGCACGGCGATGCGCGCTGTCCGCACCGGCGCCGGGGGGGCCGGAGCGAGGGGGCGGCGGCGCGCCGGTCTTGATCGGCTGCTCGCCCCTGCGGCCCGAGGGCAGATGCCGCCTGCGGGCGGCGATGGACTGCCGCTGGCCCTCGCCCCTGCATCGACGGCTGGAGGCTTGCCCCGGCGCGCGGGGTCACGCCCCCGGCTGCTGCCGGCCCTCGCGGCCTGCTCGAGCGGCTAGAAATGTTCGCCGCGCAGCACCTCGCAGTCGCTCACGCTCACGATCGCGGGACGGGCGCCCAGCAGTTCCTCCCGCGCGGCGAGCACCGCATCGGCCACCGCCTGCGAGGTGATGCAGAGCACGAGCACATTGTCGAGCACGCCCGACAGATCCCCGCCGCGGCGCAGCCCCGTCCGCCCGCGCCCGGCGATGACCGGCAGCATGGTCCAGCCCTTGGCGCCCAGCCGCTCGAGCAAGGCGGTGACCTGTTCGGCGCGCACCGCCTCGACCACCACCTCGATCCGCTTGCGCCGTTCCATCACACCCCCGCGAGCCAGAGATAGAGCGGGATCCCGAGCAGGATATTGAAGGGGAAGGTCACCGCAACAGAAAGGGTGACATAGATTCCCGGGTCTGCCTCCGGCAGGGCCAGGCGCATCGCCGCCGGCACCGCGATGTAGCTGGCCGAGGCAGCGAGGATGGAGAGCAGCGCCATCCCGCCCGGGGAGAGGCCGACCAACCCGCCCGCGATCAGCCCTGCCACCGCCCCGAAGAGCGGCATGACGAGCCCGAAGGCCACCACCGCCGGCGGTAGCCCGCGCCCGGCCGCGCGCAGCTGCCTGGCTGCCATCAGCCCCATCTCGAGCAGGAAGAGGCAGAGGGCGCCGGGAAAGAGCGCCTCGGTGAAGGGGCTGAGCGGTGCCGCACCACCCGGCCCGATCACCCAGCCGATCAGGAAACTGCCGAGCAGCAGAACGACCGAGCCGTTGAGCAGCACCTCCCTCAGCAGCTGGCGCGAGAAGAGGCCGCGGCCGCTGCCGCGCGCGAGCAGCAGGGCGGTGACGATGGCCGGCGTCTCCATGGCGGCGAGCACGGCCGGCATGAAACCCTCATAGGAGATGCCGCGGGCGGCCAGCACCCCCGACCCGGCGGCAAAGGTGACCACCGAGACCGAACCGTAATGCCCGGCCACCGCTGCGGCGGTGGCACGATCGAGCGGCGTGAGCGCGCGCAGGGCAAGAAAGGCGGGAAGCGGCAGCAGGAGGGAGAGCAGCACGCCCGCGGCAAGCGCCGGCCACAGGCCCACCGCACCGGCCGGTGCGGCCAGCGCCACCCCGCCCTTCAGGCCGATCGCGAGCATCAGATAGAGCGAGAGGCCCTTGGCCAGCGCATCCGGCACCGCCAGATCGCTGCGCAGCGCTCCGGCGAACAGGCCGAGGGCGAAGAACATCACCGGCGGGGGCAAAAGGGTCGAGAGGTCGGACACGGCAGACACACCCGGGCCGGCAGCGCCCGGCCGGACCGCCGGGCCTCGGCCCTGTCGGAGTTGGGAACGGACAGCCGGCCGCATCGGCGCGCCGGCCCGTCGCGCTTACCGGAGCTGCCGAAGCCCGGCCAGATCCCCCCGGCGGTTTTCGGTTGCAGCCCCGCCCGGGCTTGCGGCTTCATTGCCGGGCCGAGACAGTGACGGAAGCTTCTGCATGAACGACAACCGGCAGGAGGCAACGCCATGAGCAGCAGCGCCCTGCAGGGACAAGCGGGCCGAGTGTTGGAGGGGCTTGCCTCGCTGGCCAGCGGCCGCTTCGCCGAGCGCATGCGCCTTGAGGCCGCAGCCCGCATGCTGGTCCTGCTGCGGCGGGCCCTGGACCTGGCCGAACGCGGCCAACTCCATGGCCCGCCGAGGGAGGAGGAACTGCGCGAGATCGAACCGATCCTGCGCGGCTGGGCACCGGAAGCCCTGACAGCGGCCGAATACGTCGAACACCTGACGGCCGAACAGGTGATGCGCCTGACCACCCTCGGACCGCTCTGGGCCGAGGCGATGCTGAACGGGGCCAGCCGCGCGCGGGAGTAGGGGGCGAGGATGGGGCGAGGTGCAGGCCAGGCGGGGCCGGAGTTTGGCCACCAGGCGAAAGACCAATTGTGGAGGGGGCGCGCCCTCGAGAAACACAGCCGTTAGCGGCGGGGGTGGGGCTTGAGGAGGCTGCATCCCAGGCCGGTGCAGGCCACGAAGCGCCGGTGAGGGCTGAAGCCGACGAAGCAGGGAATCAGGAATCTGGGTGAAGATGTGGCTTCGCTGGCTTGCGGCCGATGCTCGCCATCGATAGTATCGATTTGTGAGCGTCGCTGACCTTCTTCGCCCCTGCTTTCATACCGAGCACTACATCGATCAAGTCGAGGTGGTGCTTGGCGTGCGCGTCGACGCGAAGGATGCCCTGTCGTTTTACTTGGCTGACCCCCGGCACCGGGTCGTTTCGCCAAATCCCTTTTTTGACGAGGCGTTTTACAGATCCCATTACGTGGACATTGCGAGTGCTGTTGCCGCCGGACAGATGCTGTCCGGTTTTCACCACTACCTGGTGTCCGGCTTCCGGGAGGGGCGGTATCCGAATGCCGCGATGCGTGCTCGAATCGCCCGCAGCACTGCCGCGCCGCGGCCCGTCCCGCAGGATGAGGCGGAGGCACAGCGTATCGTGGCAACAAGCCTGGAAGCCCGTGCGTTCCTCGCTGCTTTTCCGGGTTTTCGGGCCCTTGATTGGTTGAATGCGTATGGGAAATTCCTGGAACCCGAACTGCTGGCGCCGCGTTCCGCGAATGATCTGATGCGGCAGGAGTTCGACGCGGCCTGGTATCGTGAAAACTATGCAGAGCGGTTCGGCCTTGCCTCCTCGGATCCCGAAGAGCTGTTTGCGCATTATGTGAGCATCGGGGCGCCGGCTGGTGCTTCGCCGCATGCTCGCTTCGACGAGGAATTCTATCTTGCGTTTTATCCCGATGTCGCCCGCAACGTCCGCGAAGGGGCGCTGCGTTCGGGATTCGAACACTACGTGCTGGCCGGCAGGGCGGAGGGCCGGCTCGCCCGCTATAGCTTGGCGGAGGCCGCGGAGGCCGCGCTGCCGGGCGTCGCTGTGCCTCGGGCCTTCGAGCGGATCGAGGCGTTGCGTGCCATGCGCCATCGTGCCGCGGCGCGCCGTAAGCCCGCTGGCGCCCGCCGCACGCTCTTCGCCTTAGCTCCCCGCCTGAACCCGGACATCGCCTTCGGAGGGTTCAAGGCTTTCAACGAACTGCTGTTGGCCCTGGAACCGTGGCTGGCCCGGCGCGAGATGGATCTCGCGCTGATCCTGACCGAATCCGCGGCAGCATCGATCAGATATGCATTGTATCATTGGCGGGGCAGCCCGATCGGTTCGCTGATCGAGCGCCTACCGGTCTATGATTTCTTGGATGAGCTTCCGGCGATTGGCCCGCGCGACCGTTTTCTGGCCTACAGCGCGCTCGATACCCTGATGGCCCGGCGTCTCGCCGCCCGAACCGACCAGCCGGTCGTGTTGTCCCTCATCCAAGAAGACGAGGCGATCTTTCATGGTCATAATACGCTGCATGCCATCATCTCGGAGGCGCTCGCCCGGGATGTGTTTCCCATCTACAACTCGGCGGCCCTGGTTGCGCACTTGAAGGCGAACCGCCGCTCCATTTTCGCCGTCAAACCGGATGCGGAGCTCGGGCCAGATTACTGCTTTTTCGAGCATGTCCCGACTGCCATGCCGCTGCAGAGCGTTGAGAGCATGCGCAGCCGTACCGAGCGCAACTGCATTGTCTACGCCCGTCCGGAAGACCATGCAGCCCGCAACCTCTATGAGCTGATCGAAATGGCCCTGTCGGAGCTCTGCGAAGAGGGCGCCTTCAGTCCTGCCTGGAATTTTACGGGGCTCGGGGCACTTCGGGATTATCCCGGGCGGCGGCTTGGCGGGGGCTTTTGCATCAACCTGCACGCCAAAATGCCGGAGGCCGAGTATGGTCAGCTGATGCGGGAAGCCGATCTGGGCATTTCGCTCATGTATGCCCCGCATCCCTCTCTACTGCCATTCGAGCTCGCAGCCACGGGGGCGGTGGTCGTGACCAACACCTTCGGTGTGCGAACAGCGGAATGGCTTTCTGCCATCAGCGCCAACATCATCCCCTGCACGCCGGACCTGGAGGGGCTCAAAACAGCCATTCGGCAGGCGCTACCTCGCGTCGAGCAGTTCGAGGAGCGCCATGCTCGTGCGCTGCGCCCGAATCGACGCAGTTGGAGGGAGGTGTTCGACGACAGCTTTCTAGACCGATATCTTGCCCCTGTCATCGATTGAGGGTTTACATGCTGATTTCGATCCACATCCCAAAGACCGCGGGGACCTTGCTAGGATACATCCTCGATCACGGGTTAGGTCGCCGAGTGCTCTGGGACTACTCAGACGATTATAGCGCCGCAGAAAACATACAACCGGAACTGGCCGATCATCTTGATTTCATAAAGATTTGGTTCCGAGGCATTCATGGGCATTTTTTCTATAGCAAATGGGCGGCCGTCTTTCCAGATGCAAAGTTTATAACGTGTCTGCGTCATCCTGTGGATCGGATCATAAGTCAGTACAAGCATGATCTGGCTGACGCCCTGAGCGGCAGGCGAAGCTGGCTGCATGACCCCCTGGGGCGTGGCGAAATGGACATCGTCGACTATGTCCAGATGTCGCCTGACATCGGCCGTGCCATGGTCAATCATTTGCGCGGTCGAGACATAAAAGAATACGATTTCATTTTCTTAACCGAGGACATTGAGCAAGGATTGGAAGTTTTTTGCAAACTTTTCAATTTTCACAGGCAGGACCCATTCGAACACGATGTCCCGTTCATTAATACTTCATCCGCCCGCGAAATTTGGCTTAAAAATGCTGACCCGAAAATACAGTCTCTTTTCCACGTCAATGATGAACAAAAGCGCAAACTCTTTGATTTAATTCCAGAAGAGGTCGATCTGTACCAGAGGGCGACAGAGCATTATAACAACGTGAAAAAATCTGTCATAGGATGATGCGGGCTTCCACCATTGTTTTGCGCCCATCGTTGCCGAGCGTGGCCATCGCGCAAGGCATCTCTTCTGAGTAGAAAACGCAGGCCGAGTCGTCACACGGTGCAGGGTATCATCAGCCGGACAGAAGACTCGCCATAGCTGGCAGCACAATCGCGAGAACCAAAGCCTTCGTGCGCCGCCAAGCGCTGGCTGCAATGCACTCTCATCAAGCCAATTGACCGCCCCCAAGGACGTGCGAGGCAGCCACTGGCAGTTGGCACTCTCAAGCCTTGGATTTCGGCGCCACGAGTGGAGAGCCATGCTTCGCTAAACGGAGGCAGGCGTTCCTGCCGCGCACCAAGTGGCTGGGGGCGGCCATGGGAGTCCACCCCTCCGCGCAAGAGGCGAGAACGCACATTTTATGCCCGGATTGTTGGACGAGGGGTGAGGTTCCTCCCGTCACTGCCGTTCGCCACCGGCCCTTCAGCCTAGGGCCAAGGGCCAGCATCATGAGGCGTTTTGCCTGATCGAGATGCGACAGTTCCCTGGCGAGGTTATCAGCAGGGCGACGTGACCAACACGCTGTTCTCAGGTCTAGCACGGTGCGAGATGCGATGCGTGGGGCGCCCTGTCTGCTCATACGAGGGCATGTAATTCTCAGTCCTGCAAACCGTATAGGGCTGGCGCCGATAGATCGTCCCCGATCCTCGCGCTCATGACCGGCAGAAGGCTCGCCCTTCTCAGCGTGCGATAACCACCTCCTGATAGCCAAACGCAGCTGGGATGATATCGATCACATCAACAACTTCACTCCAGTTCTCACGGATCTTTTCCGGAGTGATTTTGGCCTGAACATAATATCCACCGCCGCCGATATCGCTATCGTATTCGGTTGCTGCCTCGTAGACGAGGATCCCGTTCCGGCGCCAAGCTTCCAGGTCCTGCGGTTTGGCCCAACGGCTCGTGAAGGCGATCGCATCAGCCCCCGCCGTGGTCAGAAGCATGATCCCCCCAGGCGCCAGCAGACGCTTGAGCTCCTTGAGCCAGATCAGCTGTTCCGTCGGCCTGATGTGGGTCATGACCGAAATGCCATAAATCAAGTCAAAGCTGGCATCTGGCAGCGGAACTTTCGCCGATAGATCCACCTTGATACCCCGAATACGTGGTAGATGCTCGACCAGCCAGTTCAGGTTGAGTTCGTCCAGCTCGATGCCAGTCACTTGGGCCCCGGGCAGAAATTGGTCAACGTAGCGCGCGACACGCCCGAAGCCGCAGCCCCAATCCGCCACGCGAAGTCCTTCGCATCGGGAGAGATAACGCCGCGCGATGATCGCGACACGCTCTGCATCGCTGGCACCCGTGATTGGCGCTGCAACGGCCGATGACGTCCTCTGGACCCGCTTGACATGGAAATCGGAGGGAAAATTCATAAAATCACTGAGCCGCCCAGGGACTGTGACATTGCGCAGCTCGTTGTACGCGTCGCTCTCGCCCTCGACATGCAACCCAAACTGAAGAAGACTATTGTCGGGGATGACGGAGTTGGCAAGATCGACGTCAATCCGAAATCCAAAATACGGTACACCTGGCAAGTACCAAAAGTAGCTTGCCGCGTCGGGGCTGTGGATGGGGTAGTGCAGCCGTGCATCGACCCCAGGCGGGGCGACCAACCGGATCTTGTCGAAATTTCCATCCGGCGGCGTCAGAGCCCCGCTGATCTGCAGCACGCCTCTCTCGAGGGCCCATCCGGAGACACCGAAGAGGGAACGGTCTGAGAGTTCCAGCACCTCGCCTGCCCAGACACCGTGGGAATTGTAAACAGATGGCTGAATATTAAACCGATGAAAGACAAAATTCTCGCCATCTACCAGTTCGAATGCACGGAAACCCTGTTTACGAACAGCATTGTTGATCGGCAATATGAATCCGCAATAAGGGTGTTTGGCGCGTCCGTCTTTGACTAAGTCGGGACGGTATATCGCAGCGTTGCAACTGCCGATCCGTACCCTTTCTCCCTGCGTCGTCACACCGATAAGGCTCACGAGGATGGGTTCGTCGCCCTGTCGATTCGTCACGAACCCAGCAGCGCCCAGCTCGTGAGCATATTCCACTTCGAATTGGCCCAAGCTGCGCTTTTGCATTAGCTGTGAACTCCCAGGCCTTGTCCAATCGCAAGATGAATTGGAGGCAGGCTATGGGGTGATGCGCGGATCCGCAACCTCCGCCCTGTAGCTTACGCTGACACGCGGGCACGGCGCCGCGAAACCCTGCCGACGAAGCTTGCCCGCGCGCATCGCTGTTGCAGGGGAAGCGGTAGCGATCCGCGCCTTTTGGCCGCGACCAGTGAGGAGCGCCGGCGGCGAGCGAGAACTCATGCTGCGGCGCAAGACCGAATGGGCGAGCAGAAGGTTCACACAACCTGCCCGGTCGCCACCTGAACAAAACAATGGATGCGGCCCGCCTGTCTAGCCACTCATCGCCCCGGCGGCTGAGGTCTCTCGATGCCGCGTAAGGCCGAGGGCTGACTGGGCAGCAGCCGTCTTGCCCCTTGGCTCGTGCGTTCAGGGTACCCGGCTCCTCTTCCACGGTCCACGCGGCAGACAGCCGCCGCTAGGGCAGCGGTCATGGCTGGCGCTGGTTTCAGCTCAAGAGGGCGATATGCGCCTCCCAGGCCTCAGCACCGCGGTCACCCGCCACTCCATCTCCCCCCCCTCACACCCCCACCACCACGCACACATTCTGCCCCCC
>JANWYF010000154.1 GCA_025057055.1 Rhodovarius sp.
AACCGCGGGGGCGTGGCGGCCGCGGGGAGCGAGCGATCAACCGCGGGCGATCCCGCCGCATCTTGGTCCTTCCCGGCGCCGGCAGGCCTCGCCGGGCGCCCTCAGCCGGGCCGGGCTTCGGGCCGGGGCCGCGGGTTAGGGGGCGGGGAAGGGCGCGCCGGGGCGGGGCGTGGCGGCGGGGCTTCCGCCCTCTATTCCGCCGCATCCTTCGCGGCGGCAGCGCTGCCGCTGCCCTCCGCGGAGGGTTCATAGACTGCAATGCGCGCCTCGATCGCCGCCTCGCCAGCATCGCCGCGCAGCCCGGCGAGCAGCCGGCGCGAGAGGGCTTCGACCGTCAGATCCTCGGTCACCGAAGCGAGTGCGACCGACCCTCCGAGGCGCCGCTCCAGCGCGGTGCGCAGCTCCATCCCGCCCAGGCTGTCGAGGCCGAGGCTGGGCAGCGGCGCATCCGGCGCGATGGCGGCCGGCGGCAGGCGCAGGATGCGGCCGAGTTCGGCGCGCACGGCCTCGCGCAGCAGGGACAGCGCCTCCTGGTCCGGCAAGCCGCGGCAGCGTTCGCGTAGATCCGCCCCCTCCCCCTCCGCGCCCTGGTCGAGGCCGGCGCGCAGGACGGAGAAGGCGGGTTCCTTGAGCACCGGCAGCGCGGCGGCGGCCTCCTGCCACGCAATGCGCGCAAGCCCGACCACCGGCAGACCGGACTCCAGGATCTCCGGCAGCCGATCGAGGCATTCCATGGCCGGCAGCGCGACCGCCCCCAGCCGGCGCGACAGGCCGGCGGCCGTCGCCTCATCCTTGGCCAGCACGCCGACATCGGCGATCGGGCCCCAGGCCACGGCACAGGCTGGCAGACCGGCCGCGGCGCGGCGGCGCGCGATCGCCTCGAGCGCGGCATTGGCCGCGACATAGGCCGCCTGGCCGGGGCTGCCCACCGGCACGGTCGCGCTGCTGAAGAGCAGGAACAGGCGCAGCGGATCGGAGGCGGTCAGCCGGTCGAGATGATCGGCCACGGTGAGCTTGGCCGTCAGCACGCGCCGGGCGGCCTCGGCCGTCAGGCCAGCGGCGGTGCCGTCCTGGAAGACGGCCGCAGCATGGACGACGCCCGTGATCGGCCCCTGTTCCGCCCGCACGGTCTGGAGGATGGCGGCCAGCGCCTCGCGATCGGTGGCATCCACCGCGAAAATCCGGGCGCCGGGGCCGAGTTCGGCCAGCACGGCATCGGCCCCCGGCGTGGCGGGGCCGCGGCGGGAGAGCAGGGCGAAACGCTCCACCCCCTGGCGCCGGAGCCAGCGCGCGGCAGCGAGGCCGAAGCCCTGCACGCCGCCCACCACCACCACCACGCCGCCGGCGGGGTTCCACTCCCGCCGCCGCTCAGCGGGGGCCGGCGGCGGGGGGGCGATGACCAGCTTGCCGATATGGCTGCTCGCCTGCAGGGCGCGGAAGGCGGCCTCCACCTCCTCAGCGCGGCGCAGCGCATGGGGCAGCGGGCTGAAGGTGCCGTTCTGCAGCCGTTCGGCGATGCCGGCGAGCAGCCGCGCCGCCACCTGCGGCCTAGCGCGCGGCAGCTCGTCCACATCCACCGCGAAGTAGGTGACATTGCGCCGCAGCGGACGCAGCGGCACCCGCCGGTTCTCGGCAAAGTCGCGCTTGCCGAGCTCGATGAAGCGCCCGAAGGGCCGCATCAGGCCGAGGGTGCGCTCCATCGCCTCCCCGGCCAAGGAATTGAGCGCAACATCGACGCCCGGAATGCCCCGGGCGCGCAGCGCATCGGCAAAGCCCGGATCGCGGCTGTCGAGCACCAGCTCCGCCCCCGCTTCGCGCAGGAAGGCGCGCTTCGCCTCCGACCCGGCGGTGGCAATGACGCGCGCCCCGGCGGCCAGCGCCACCTGCAGCGCCGCGAGCCCGACCGCGCCCGCCCCGCCATGGATCAGCACCACCTCTCCGGGGGCGAGCTTGGCCAGCTCCTCCAGCGCATAGACCGCGGTGAGGAAGGCGACCGGCACGGTGGCCGCCGCCGCCGGCGAGAGGCCCTCGGGCCGGCGGGTCAGCGCATCGGCGCGGGTCAGCGCAAGCCCCGCGATGGCGCGCGGGGCGAAGCCGAAGACCGGATCACCGGGCCGCCAGGAGGTGTCGGGCCCCGCCGCCTCCACCACGCCCGCCAATTCAATACCGAGCCCCGGCCCGGCAAAGCCGGGCAGCAGGGTCTCTTCCGGCAGCAGGCCCTGCGCCCACATCAGGTCGCGGAAATTGAGGCCCGCCGCCTCCACGCGCACCAGCACCTCGCCGGGGCCTGGGGTGGGTGCTGCCATCGGCGCCCAGTGCAGGGTGTCGAGCTTGCCGGGCTGGGCCACGGCGAGCCGCCGATGGCCCGGCGCGGGCGGTGGCGGCGGCAGGCCCGGCAGCACGCGCGGCACGCGCCGCGCCTCGGCCGAGAGTGCGACCTCCGCCTCGCTCTCCTGCTCCTGCACCAGCTCGGCGAGCAGGCGGCGTGCCGCCTCGGGCGCCGTCAGGGCGGGGTCGAGGTCGCAGCGGCGCAGGCGCAGCTCCGGCATCTCATTGGCCAGCACCCGGGCCATGCCCTGCAGCGCCGCGGCGGCCGGCGCGGCCTCGCCACCGCGGGTGATCAGGCGCATCCCGGCCACCACCCCCTGGACCGCGGCGGCGAGCCGGCCGAGCTGCGCCAGGGTGCGGCCGAGCGCTTCGGCCTCCGCCTCGGGCGCGAGCAGCAGCACCATCACCGCACCCTGCAGGCTGCGGGCGGAGAGCTGCGAGGCCTCCTCCAGCGTGATCGCCGTCACCTCGGCCCCGCGCGCCTGGGCGAGCTGCGCCAGGGCGGCGCGCAGCGGCAGGCTCGCGGCATCGGCCACCAGCACCAGCCGGCGGGAGAGGGGCGAGGGCAGCACCGCCGCCCCCTGCGGCGCACGCGCCAGGATGGCGGCCGCCGGCAGGACGGTGCCGGGCAGCGGATGGACCGCCGCATCCTGCCAGCCCGCATCGGCCAGCGCGGCCAGCCAGCCCTCGGCATCGGGCAGGCCGGGGCCTTCCCACCAGCGGGGATCGCGGCCCAGGGTGAAGTCCCAGAGGGTGCCGGGCATGGCCTCGGCCAGCAGCAGCGCTCCGCCCGGCGCGACCGCCTGGCGCAGCACCACCGGCAGCGAGGCATCGGCCCCCTGCATGCGCTGGCGGAGCTTGAGGTCGACGAACAGGCCCACCACGAGCTCGGCGGTGATCGGGGGTGGATCGCCGCTCAGCGGATCCCAGGCCGAGGTGTCGAACTCCACCCCCGGCCCCGGCACCTGCACCGGCGGCCCGCCCGGCAGGCTTGCCGCATGCAGGATCACGCGCCGCCCGGTCGGGGCCAGGCGCGCGGCCAAGAGGCGGGTCAGCGGGCCGGCCCCGGCCGCGATTTCGAGCACGCGCAACGGCCGTCCCTCCGGCCAGGTCCGGGCGATGGCGGCGGCCGCCTCGGCCAGCGCCTCGGCCATGCGCTCAAGCCCCGCCGCATCGGGGGCCGGCAGGGCCGGGTCGCTGCGGGTGGGGTGGGCCGCCGCTTCGGCCAGCCAGGCCAGCTCATGGGCCAGCTCGGGCCGCTCGAGCAGCACGTCGCGCCAGATCGCCTCGCGCGGCACATCGGCGAGGGCGCGGTCGGAGAGCTCGCGCAGCAGGCTGCCATAGGCCCCCGGCACGGGACCGGCGGCCAGGGTGCCGGCCGCCGACGCCGCCGCATAGGCCTCGAGCAGCAGCCGCGCCTCCTGGAGGTCCGGCAGGCGTCCGGCCGCAGCCTTCAGCGCAGCCGTGGCGGCCGGCAGATCGGCCAGGGGGGCAGACGCCTCGGCCAGGGCGGGTGCCGGCAGCCAGGCGATGCGGAACAGGTCCTGCCCCGCCTCCGCCCGGCCGGGCAGGCGGATCTTCTGCACCCAACAGCCCTCGAGCACGGCGACCGGGTTGCCCGCCCCGTCGCGCAGCACGAGATCGGCGCAGGCCGAACGTTCCCCGCGGACGATCAGGCGGATGTCGGCCGCGGCGGCGACCGGGGCGCCGCGCCGGACGACCAGGCGCGTCATGCGCACCGGCACGAAGCCGCAACCGGGCTCGATCCCGCCCTCCTCGAGCAGGCCGATCATCCCCTGCATCGCCCCGTCGAGCCGCACGGGATGCAGCAGGAAGGGCGCATCGGCCGGGGCGGCGGCGGGCAGGGAGAGGGCTGCCCGCGCGGTGCCGGCTGCCGGATCGATGGCAAGCTGGGCGACCGGCCGGAAGGCCGGGCCATAGTCGAGCCCGGCCACCGCGGCGGCGGCGGCCAGATAGTCGGTGTCGATCCGCCGCGGCGCCTCGGACGGCAGGGGCGGCGGGGCCTCGGGCAGGCGCGCCACCGCGCGCAGCTGGCCGCGGGCGTGCAGCGTCCAGGCTTCCTCTGCCAGGCGGCGGCGCGATTCGAGGACGAACTGCCCCTCCTCGTCGAGGCGGGCCCGCATCTCCCGCGTCTCCTCGGCCGAGAGGGGAAGGGAGCGGAGGATCGCAAATTCGCTCACTTCGAGCGCCTCGGCCTCCGGCAGGCGGGCGGCGGCGGCGGCGAGGGCGATCTCGAGCATCGCGGCGGCCGGCAGCACCGGCTCCCCGGCCAGCTTGTGGTCCGCCAGCCATGGCTCGAGCGCAAGGTCGATCAGACGTGTCCATTCCCGCCGCTCCTGGCTGCGGCGGAAGCCGAGCAGGGGGTGATCCTGCACCTGGTCGGCAAAGAGGATGCGCTCCTGGCTGCGCGGCACCGTCGCCGGGCTGCGTTGCAGCGGTGCCCGCGGCAGGCCGCGGCGTTCGGCAGGCCCGCGGAAGATCGCGGCCTCGCGCGGGTCGGCCCCGTGGGCGATGGCGCGATCGATCACGCCCGGGATCGGATCCCCGGCAAGATCGCGCTTCGAGAGGGTGTGGGTGTAGCCCGCCTCGCTGCCCGCGGCGCGCAGCCCCTCCCGCAGATAGGACAGCAGCACGGGGTTGGGGCCGATCTCGAGGAAGAGGCGGGGCTGGTATTCAGTCGCGCGGGCCAGCGCAGGGGCGAAGCGGACCGGTTCGCGCAGGTTGCGCCACCAATAGCCGGGGGTGCATTGCGCAGCCTCCAGCGGCTCGGCGGTGACGGTGCTGATCATCGGCACGCGGGGCTGGCGCGCGCGCATGCCGCGCAGATCAGCGAGCAGCCCTTGCCGCACCGGCTCCATGTAGGCCGAGTGGAAAGCGTAGTCGAGATCGAGCGGGACGAAGCTCCAGCGCCGCTCGCGCGCCGCGGCATCGAGCCGGGCGAGCGCCGCGGGCGGGCCGGCGACGGTGATCGCATTCGGGGCGTTGAAGGCTGCGATCTCGACCGGCGGCTCGCCCGGGGCGCTGCAGGCGGCGAGCACCGGCTCGGCCTCCTGCGCCGAGGCGCCGAGCGCCGCCATCCGCCCCTGCCCGCGCGTGGCATGCTGGTGGCGGCTGCGGGCCACGATCAGCCGGCAGGCGGCGGGCAGGCTGAGCAGGCCGGCGGCCCAGGCGGCCGCCACCTCGCCCACCGAATGGCCGATCACCAGCGCAGGCCTCACCCCCGCCTCGGCCAGCGCCGCGACCAGACCGACCTGGATCGCAAAGAGCAGCGGCTGGGCATGGTCGGTCGCGGCCAGGGTGGCCTCATCCACCCCGGCGGCCAGGCTGCGCGCCACCGACCAGCCGAGCAGCGGGCGCAGATGCCGATCGGCCTCCCTGACCGCGGCGCGGAAGACGGCGTTGCTCGCCATGGCGGCCTGCGCCATGCCGGGCCATTGCGCGCCGTTGCCGCTGAAGACGAAGGCCACCCCCTGGCCGCGCGCGGCCACGCCGGCCACCGCCGGGGGCGGGGCGGCCGGCGCCTCGCCACCCCTCTGCTGGCGCTGCCAGGCCTCCAGCCGCTCGGCCATCTCGGCCGGGGTGGCACCGCGCACCACCAGCCGGTGCGCCAGCAGATCGCGATGGCGGATCTGGCCGCGGATCAGTGCTGCCGCCCGCGCCTGGCCGAGGCCGCGCAGCAGCTCCGCCCAGCGCTGCGCCAGGCCGGCGAGCGCAGCCTCGGAGCGGGCGGAGAGCACGAGCGGCGGCAGCCGCCCGGCCGGCAGCTTCACCCGCCGCTCCGCCGGTGCCGGGCCGACCAGCACCGCGGCGTTGGTGCCGCCAAAGCCGAAGGAGTTGACGCCGATCACCGCATCGCGCGCCCCCGGCAGCGGCTGCAGCCGGTCCGCCACCTCAAGGCGCAGTTCGGCGAAGGGGATGTTGGGGTTGGGCGTCTCGAAATGCAGGCTGGGCGGCACTTGCCGGTGGCGCAGGATCAGCAAGGCCTTGGCCAGCCCGACCAGGCCCGAGGGCGCCTCGGTATGCCCGATATTGGTCTTGGCCGAACCGATCAGCAGCGGCGGGGCCTTGCCGCGGCGGCGCGCCACCGCCTCCCCGATCGCGGCGGCCTCGATCGGATCACCGGCGGCGGTGCCGGTGCCATGCGCCTCGAAATAGCGGATGCGGGCGGGGGAGATGCCGGAATCCTCGAGCAGGCGGGTGAGCAGCGCCGCCTGCGCCGCCTTGTTGGGCAGCGACAGCCCGACCGTGCGCCCGGCGGCATTGACCGCCGATGCGAGGATCACGCCGTGGATCAGATCGCCTGCCCGCCGCGCGTCGGAGAGGCGCTTGAGCAGCACCACCACCCCGCCTTCGGCCCGCACATAGCCGTCGGCGCGCGCATCGAAGGCGTGGCAGCGCCCGCGCGGGGAGAGCATGGTGGCGCGCGAGAAGCCGCCATAGGGCGCGGGGCTGAGCAGCATATTGACCCCGCCCACCAGGGCGGCCGGGATCCGCCCGGCGCGCAGCGCCTCGGCCGCGTGGTGCAGCGCGACCAGCGCCGAGGAGCAAGCGGTATCGATGGTCTGCGCCGGCCCTCGCAGGTCGAAGACATTGGTCAGGCGGTTGGCGATGATCGACAGCGCCCCGCCCGTCATCATGTAGCGGTCGGCCGAGGCGGGGTCGAACTGCCGCAGATCGGCATGGTCGGTGGTGCTCGCGCCGATATAGACGCCGATCTCCTGCCCGGCGATGTCGGCCTCGCGCCAGCCGGCATCCTCGAAGGCCTCGCGCGCCAGCTCGAGCATCAGGCGCTGCTGCGGGTCCATCTCCGCCGCCTCGCGCGGGGAGATGCCAAAGGCCGCATGGTCGAAGGAGTGGACATCACCGATGGTGCCGGCGGCGAAGGTGTAGCTGCGCCCCGGCTCGCCGATGCGGGGGTGATACCAGGCGGCCTGGGTGAAGCGATCCGCCGGGACCGTGGTCACGGCATCCCGCCCCTCGGCCAGCAGGGTCCAGAAAGCCTCCAGGTCCGGGGCCCCGGGCAGCCGGCAGGCGATGCCCACCACCGCGATCGGTTCGGCGGCGGGGTTGGATGCGGCGCGGCGGGGGCCTGTGCTCATGCGATACCGTCGAAGCTGCGGCGGGCGGTCCGGGCGGGGCGGCGCGGGTCTTCCTCCTGCGGCCCTGGCGCAGCGGCGCCGAGGGCATGGGCCCGGCGCCTCCGGCCGGCGGGGGGGTGCCGTGGGGGTCTGGGCGGGTGGTGAAGGCCGCGGGGGCGGATCATTTCGGCGCTCATGGCACGGGGGGGGCGGCGCAGCAACCGCCCCCGCACGCGTCGTGCCGGCCGGCGGCGGGCGCTGCGGCCGCCATGGGCAGCCGGACCATTCGCCGGGCGGCTTCCGACCCCGGCTGCGGGATGCCCCTTGAGGGGCATGGCGGGGCGGAGAACCGACTGCGCCCCGACGCCGGTTGCGGCCAAAACGGAACCTCCTGCCTGGGTGGAGGCCTTCGCCCCCGTGCCGGTCGCGGCCGATCCGGACCCCCGGCTGCGCGGGTCCTGCGCCACAACCCGGCGCGCGCCTTTGGCTCAGCCCGCAGCCCCCTGTCAATGGCGCCCGGCCGGCTGGGCGGCCGCCCCCGGGCTTTCCCACGCCCGGCAAAGCCGCCATAGCCGCCGGACCGACCGCCAGGAGGAACCGCCATGCCGATCTGGAAGCGCATCCCGGACATCGCCGCCCTGCACGCGCGCCAGCCCGGCAGCGTCAACGGGCTGCTTGGCATCCGCATCACCGAAGTGGGCGAGGATGTCCTGCGCGGCGAGATGCCGGTCGATGAGCGGCACATCCAGCCCTTTGGCATCCTGCACGGCGGGGTGTCGGTGGTGCTGGCCGAAACCCTGGGCTCGATCGCCTCCCACCTCTGCTGCGAGGAGGGGCAGGGGGCCGTGGGCCTCGAGGTCAACGCCAACCATCTGCTGCCGGTGGCGAAGGGGGATCTGGTCCGGGGCGAATGCCGCCCGGTGCGGATCGGGCGCCACATCCATGTCTGGAACATCGAACTGAGGCGGGCGAGCGATGGGCGGCTCTCCTGCGTCTCCCGCCTGACCACCGCGATCATCGACCGGCGCTGAGCCGCCCGCGGCGGCCATGCCCCTGGCAGAGGCGCCAGCCAGGCGGCCGTCCGCCCCCGGCGCGGGCGAGCATTCCCGCCCCGCCGCCGCCGGTCTAGCCTGCCCTGCTATGCACCCCTTCGCGCTCGCCTCTGACCTGTCGGCCCATCTCGCCGCCCGCTGCGGCAGGCTCCACCCCTTGGCGCCGCGGCCCGGCCCCGCCACCACCCTGCCGGTGGCGGGCGGCATGACCGGCCTCGGCTGCGAGGGCACGGCCCGTGCTCGGATGACGCGCAGCTTCCGCGCTGTGATCCTGAGCGATGCCTTCACCGCCCGCAGCGATGCCGAGCCTGCCGGCGCGCCCTGCGGCGTCCATGCCCATCTCGGCGATGTGCCGATGGTAGCGGCATCCGAGGCGGGCCTCCCCCCGTGTGCAAAGACCGCCCCAGGGGCCGGGCGATGAGCGCC
>JANWYF010000175.1 GCA_025057055.1 Rhodovarius sp.
GGCCAGCGCCGCGTGATACCAGCCCGCAATCCGCGCCCGCTGCCGCAGCTCCTGCTCGAAGAGCGTCATCTTGCAGAGCAGCACCGCCGCCTGCAGCGTATCGAGCCGCCCATTGATGCCGGTGCGCAGCACCTCGTAGCGGCTCGCGCCCTCGCCATGCGTGCGCAGGCTGCGATAGAGTTCGGCGCGGGCGGGATCGCGCGTCAGCAGCGCCCCGCCGTCGCCGTAGCAGCCCAGGGTCTTGGTCGGGTAGAAGGACAGCGCCGTCGCATCGGCCCAGGCGCCCAGGCGCCGGCCCTCGAGTTCGGCGCCGAAGGCCTGCGCCGCATCATCGAGCAGGAACAGGCCATGGCGCGCGGCGAGCGCCTCCAGCGCCGGCCAATCGGCCGGCCGGCCGAACAGATCCACCCCGACCACGGCCCGCGGCCGCAGCCTCCCCTCCTGCACCACCAGCGCAATCCGCCGTTCGAGATCGGCCAGATCGATGTTGAAGGTCGCGGCCTCGACATCGACGAAGATCGGCGTCGCGCCGAGCAGCAGCGGCACCTCGGCGGTCGCGGTATAGGTGAAGGCCGGCAGGAAGACGGCATCGCCCCGCCCGATGCCTTCGGCCATCATCGCGATCTGCAGCGCATCGGTGCCGGAGGAGACACCGACGGCATGCCCCACCCCGGCGAAGGCGGCCAGGGCGGCCTCGAACTCCGCCACCTCCGGGCCGTTGATGTAGCGCCCCGACTCCAGCACCGCATCGATGCGGCGCCGCAGCAGATCCCGGATCAGCGCCTGCTGGGCGTGCATGTCGAACAGCGCGATCGGGCGATGGTCCAGCTTGGTCATGGGGCGGGGCGTGTCACGCCGGGGCGGGGCTGGCAAGCGGCGGCCGATCACGCCTCGTTTCGCCGTGCGACAGCCGCGCGCCAGCCGCCGCCCCCGGCTGGCGAGAGCACCGGGGCTTCGGCCGGTCGCGCCTCCCCCGGGGCGGGCGCGCCCGCCGACAGGCCCGTCGCATCCGGTCTCGGCACGGCTTGGGGCGCATATTCCGGCAGCAGGCGGGTCAGGGCGCGGCGCAGCGCCGCCTCTTCCCCCGCCCGGGCCAGGCTTGCCAGCTCCTCGACCGCGCGGGTGATCAGCGCCGGATCCACCGCCGGCGGGCAGGCGGCGAGTAAGCCCGGGCAGCGGGTCGGCCGCGGCGGTTCCTCTCCGTGGAAGAGCTCCTCGGTCAGCTTCTCCCCCGGCCGCGGGCCGGTGAAGCGGATCGGCACCACCCGCCCCTCAAGCCGCATCATCCGCCGCGCGAGGTCCAGAATGCGGATGGGCTGGCCCATGTCGAGGACGAAGAGGCCCCCCTCCCCCGCCTCCTCTGGCAGGGCGGCGGCGCAGAGGATCAGGCCCACCGCCTCCTCGACCGTCATGAAGTAGCGCCGCATCGCGGGGTGGGTGATGGTCAAGGGGCTGCCGCGCGCGATCTGCCGGGCGAAGAGTTCGACCACGCTGCCCGAGGAGCCGAGCACATTGCCGAAGCGGACCGAGACCGCCCGCATCCCACCGCTCTGCCGCCCCGCCTGATCCAGCGCGCGGATATACAGCTCCGCCAGCCGCTTGCTCGCCCCCATCACCGAGGCCGGCTTGACCGCCTTATCGGTCGAGACCAGGACGAAGCAGCGGCAGCCCGCCGCACGCGCCGCATCGGCCACATGCCGCGTGCCCAGGACATTGGTCAGCACCGCCTCGGCCGGCGCGGCCTCCAGCATCGGCACATGCTTGAGTGCCGCCGCATGCAGCACCAGCGCCGGCCGATGCTCCTGCATGACGGCGGCGATGCGCGCGCGATCGCGGATATCGGCCAGCACCGCCAGCCGCGGGATCGAGGGATGCGTCTCGGCCAGGGCAAGGTCGACCCGCCAGAGCGCATATTCGTTCTGCTCGAGCAGGATCAGCCGCGCCGGACCGAGCGCCGCCACCTGCCGCGCCAGTTCCGACCCGATCGACCCGCCAGCGCCGGTGATGAGCACCCTCTGCCCCGCCACCAGCGCCACCAGTTGCGCAGGATCGGGCAGGCGCTGCGGACGATCAAGCAGTTGCGCGGCGGGCAGGGCCCCCTGGAGGGGCGGACGCGTGGCAAGCAGGGCGCAGAACAGCACCAGGCCATGCAGCAGCGGCCAGGCCGGGTTGGGCGAGGCCGGGCCGGGGGCGAGCGCGGCCAGCGCGGCGCAGCCCAGGGCCACCGCGCCCGCCGCCGGTGCCAGCGCCAGCACCGGATGGAAGGGCCAGCGCGCCGCAAGCTGCCGCGCGAGAATTCCCGCCGCCGCCCCGACCGGCAGGCCGAGCAGCCACCAGGCGGGGCCTGGCATGCCCTCCGGCGCCGCCAACCACAGCGCCACGAGCAAGGCCGCCGCGCCGGAGAGCCCGTCGCGCAGCAGCTCATGGCGCAGCAGCAGGCCGTTCACCGCCGCCCTCCGAGCAGGCCCCGATAGAGCGCGACCAGCCGCTCCGCCTCCCCGGCCCAGGAGTAGCGGGTCTGCACGGCCGCCCGCGCCGCATCGCCCAGGCGCTGGCGCAGGCCGGGATCGGCCAGGCGATGGACGGCCTGCGCGATCGCCTCGGGCCGCGTCACATCGACGAGCAGCCCCGCACCGGAGGAGGCGACCATCGCGGCCACCTCCTCGGCGAAGGCGGGCGCGATCACCGGCAGGCCGGCCCACATCCCATCGGCAAGCTTGTGCGGCAGGGCGAGGCGGTGGTTTTCCACCCCGGGCTGGAACAGGATCAGATTGACATCGCAGCCGGCGGCAAGCCGGGCGAGCTCCGCCGGCGCCAGCCAACCGGCCAGCTGGATCCGCCCGGTCAGCCCGAGCTCCGCCGCGCGGGCGAGGAAGGCGCCCTCGCTGCCGTCGGTGAAGCGCCCGGCGATCACGAGCTCCGTATCGGGCGGGCAGAGGCGCAGCGCCTCCAGCATCTGCGGCCAGCCGCGCGCGCGGGAGAGCGCGCCGACATGCAGCAGCCGCAGCGGGCCCGGGCCATGCCGGCGGGGCGGCACGCCGGGGTCGGGGGCGTAGTTGCGCACCGCGATCGAGCCTCGGCCGAAGGGCGAGCCGAGCCCATCCTTGGCCAGCACCACCGCATCGGCGCGCGCCGCCAGCATGCGGCAGAACAGCCAGATGGCCCCCCGGGCGAAGGGCCGCAACAGCCGCGGCAGCCGCGCATCGAGCCGGGAGGGGTAATGCTCATGCACATCGAGGATCAGCCGGGGCGGCCGGGCCAGCCAGCCGGCGAGCCAGGCATCGGGCTCATGGGCATGGATCGCCCGCGCCCCCGCCTCCCGCGCGAGCCGCGCCAGGCGCGGAATGGCCGCGATCCGGCCCCGCCAGCCCGGAGCCCGGCTATAGCCGGCGATCTCCACACCCTCGCATGCCGCCGGCATGCCCGGCCGAGCCGGGCAGAGGTGGCGCACCCGGAAACCGGCCGCGGCAAGGGCTGCCCCCTCGCGCCGGACGATGCGCACATCATCGGGCGGATGGGCGGCCGACAACATCAGGATATCAGGCCCGGCCGCGGCCGTGGCCGGGGCTGTGGTCGGGCCGGGCAGATCACGCGGCACGGGCGGCCACCTCCTCAACCAAGTCGCAGAAGGCGCGGGCCTGCAGCCGGCGGTCCCAGCGGCGCACCGCCTGGGCCCTCGCCGCCGCCCCGAGCGCCGCGCGCCGGGCCGGATCGCGCGCCAGCGCGGCCAGGGCGGCGGCCAGCCCCGCCGCATCGGTCACCGCGATGCCGGACGGCCCATCGGCCAGGCAGCGTGCGGCATGGCCCGGCACATTGGAGACGATGGGCAGCCCCGCCGCCAGCATATCCATCAGCTTGTTGGGCGAGGTGAGTTCGGCGAAGGCCGGAACGGGCGCGAGCAGATGCAGGCCGATCTGCGCCCCTGCGAAGAGCCGGGCGAGGTCGGTCTTGGGCATGGGATCGAGGAAGGTGACGTGCGAGAGGCCCTCGGCCCGGGCGCGGGCGATCAGGCGCGGCTTCTCCCGCCCCTCGCCCACCAGCAGGATGCGCAGCGGCAGGCCCCGGAGCAGGGCCGCCGCATCGAGCAGCAGATCGAGCCCATTGGCCGGCCCATGCGCGCCGGCGTAGACCGCGAGCACCTCGTGGCTGGCGGCCTCAGGCGGGCGCCAGGGGGGGATATGCGGACCGAAGAGGTCAAGGTCGCAGCCGTTCGGGATGACCTCCACCCGCCCCGCGCCGCGGGCACGCGCGGTCTCGGCCATGCCTTCGGAGAGGCCGATCACCGCCGCGGCCCGGCGGCAGGCGGCGGTGGCGAGGCGATCCATCGCCGCCAGCACCGGCCGCGGCACGCCGCCCAAAGCGCGCGGCAGCTCGGGCCAGGGGTCGCGGATCTCGAAGAGGAAGGGGCGGCCCGAGGCGAGCGCGGGGATCGCCACGGTCAGCGGCGTCGAGGAGGCGATGATGAGATCGAACCCCCCGCCGCGGGCCAGCGGCAGGCAGCGCGCGACAAAGCGAAGGAAGGCGAGGCTGCGCGCGCGCAGGCCTTGGGCATTGGCGCAGGGGATCGCGAACTGCACGATGCGGATGCCCTGCACCCGCCCCTCTCGTCGCCCGGCCCGGAAGGGGCCGGAGAGCCCGACATCCGCCCCCGCATATTGCCCGCAGGCGATGGTCACGGCATGGCCCCGCTGGACCAGGGCCCGCGCCATGGCATAGCTGCGCGTGGCGGTGCTGCCGGCGGGTGTGGAGAAGTGCTGGTGCAGGTAGAGGATCGAGAGCGGCCGCCGCGCCATCCCCGCCCCCCCGGCCCGGCTAGCCCCTGGCGAAGGCGGCGCGGATCGCCTCGATCACCCGCGCCTGCTCCTCGCGCGTCAGCGCGCTGCCTGAAGGCAGGCAGAGCCCTTCCTCGAACAGCATGGCCGCCTGCGCACCGCCTGCCTGCGGAGCATGGCGGAAGGCGGGCTGGAGATGCAGCGGCTTGAACACCGGCCGCGTTTCGATGCCCGCGGCGGCAAGCCGCCGGCGCAGCAGCTCCCGCCCCGGGGCGCCGGCGCGGGGGCAGAGACGGATGACGGTCAGCCAGCGATTGGCGATGGCGCCCCGAGGTTCGGCGAGGAAGGAGAGCCCGGGCAGATCGGCCAGGGCGGCGCGGTAGCGGGCAAAGACCGCACGCCTGGCCGCCACCCGCGCGGCCAGCGTTGCGATCTGGGCGAGGCCGATCGCGGCCAGCGCCGAGGACAGCCCATAGGCATAGCCCGTCTGCGCGTGCTCGTAGTGCGCTGCATCCTCCCGCGCATGGTTGGCCAGGCGGCGCGCCTGCTCGATCAGCCGCGCATCTTCCCCTGCCAGGGCGCCGCCGCCGCCCGCAGTCACGATCTTGTTGCCGTTGAAGCTCAGGGCGATCAGCTTCGCCCCGAACCCGGCGTGGCGGCCGTCGATCCGGCTGCCCAGCGCCTCGGCGCTGTCCGAGAGGATCGGCACCCCCCACGGGTCGCAGATCTCCCGCAGGGCCGCGATATCGACCGGAGAGCCGTAGAGGTCGACCGGCACCACCACGCGCGGCAGCCTGCCGCGTCGGGCCGCCGCGGCCAGTTCATCCCGCAGCAGATCGAGGTCGAGCAGGCCGGTGGCCGGATCGACATCGAAGAAGCGCGGCGTGGCGCCGAGTTCGACAGCCGGGGCGATGGTGGCGGCAAAGGTCAGGGTGGTGGTCCAGACCTCATCGCCGGGAGCCACGCCCAAGAGCCGATAGCCAAGGTGGAGCGCGGCGGTGCCGGAGGCGGTGGCCAGCACATGGGGCAAGCCGATGGCGGCGGCGATGGCGTCTTCAAAGGCGCGGGGGAAGGGCCCGGCGGGGGCGAGCCAGCCGGCCTCGAACATCGCCTGCAGCTGGGGAAGTTCCTGCCCCGTCAGGTGGGGAGGGGAGAGGAGGATGGGAGCTGCGGGTGAGGCAGCCTCTGCCCTGGTCCTTGCGGCAAGGGGCGGGGCGGTCTGCCTGAAGCCGGCCGTGACGGCGGCGCTGTGCAGCATGGGCTTTTCCCGATGGCTTCACCGTTTGCTTACCTGTTTTGGTGGTAAAGGCAATAGGGCAGACACGCCCTGCGTGTAGACGGTCGACCATTACCATCACTCGGTTGTTCGCCCATGGCGCCCAGCCCGCAGGGCGCGCCTGATCCATCGGACAGTACGGCTCAACTAGCGTCCATCACCGCGACGTGATCGACCGACTAAGCCCGGCATGAGAAAGGAACTTGACCTGCACAGGTTGCGCGGTCATTTCTGGATCGGCTAGGCTTTTGGTTGCCGCAATATCCTCTCTGCTGCCGTCTCAGCCCGTATCGGCAGAAGCGGACCAGGAGATGAGAAAGGGTTGGTCCTCTGCGGGTGCTGGTTGAAGGCACTGCAGGGGACAGCACGGGGCCCCTTCCGCACAGACCGGCCCAGCCGGTCGCAGCAGGCGGGCGGGGCGGCGGCCAAGATCCGGTCGGGGCATGGCGCGGGCAGGCGCGCGCAAGGCTTCGCCCGGGGGCACGGCCATCAGACCGGGTCGATAGCAGGCTCGGCCTGATGGTGTGTGTTGGCCATAGGATCATCCGCCTGCGCGTCGGAAGGAGGCGGCGCTGGTCCGCGCCGAGATGCCATGTTCTTCACCATGGAGTTTTCCTCGGCGAGCTGGGGGAAGTTCATCAGCGAGGAGGGCATTTTTTACTCGTCTAACGACTTCGCCTACGGCCACGGGTTGCACCCACCCTTCACGCTGTATAGCGAATCCGAGACCATCTATCCCGGTGCCGTTCTCAAGCTTGGCACTGGGGGGTCGGGATATAAGGTCGTGTTCCAGGGTCTCACCGAACATGGCCCGCTTTTTACCTTTGACTCAGACGAATTTGACCCGATCTTCTCCATCATCTTGACCAACAACGAAGACTCACCGGTGCCCGGCGGCGAATATCCGGTCGACCCCGACGACCCCTTCATCCTCTGTTTCTTCCCCGGCACTCGGCTGCTCACTCCAGCGGGGGAAGTGGCGGTGGAAGATCTGCGGCCGGGAGATCTCGTCGTCACCGCCGACGGCCGCAGCCTGCCCATCCGCTGGATCGGCCGCCGCACCGTGCACAGCTTCTTCGCCGATCCGCTGCGCAGCCTGCCGGTCCGCATCGCGGCAGGGGCGCTCGGCGATGGTCTTCCCCGGCGTGACCTTCTGCTCTCCCCCGGGCATGCGGTGGCGCTCGGGCCCTTCCTCGCCAATGCCGGGGCCCTGGTGAACGGCAGCTCCATCCGCCGCCTCGGCCGGCGTGACGTGCCCGACCGCTTCTGCTGGTACCACGTCGAACTCGACGAACATGCCCTGCTCCTGGCCGAGGGCTTGCCGGCCGAAAGCCTGGATCTGCAAGGCCTGTCCGAACGCTTCGACAATGCCGCCGAACGGGAGGCTCTGCTCGGCCCCCGCACCAGCTGCGGCCCCGCGCTGGAGATGCCGCGGGTGATCACCGCCCGGCAGCTGCCGCCGCGGGAGCGCGAGCGCCTGGCCGCCATCGCCGCCGAACTCGGCTACACGCCCGCCGCCCGCGCCGCCTGAGGCAGCCCCCGCGGCGCGCCGCCGACGCCCACCGCCGCGCCCGCACGCCGCCCCGCCACCGCAGCCCGGGCCGGCAGGGGGCGACGTTGGGCCGACCCTCAGCGCCCCCGCCAGTCGATCCTGGGTTCGGCCCGGCGCGTCATCCCCCGCCCTGGCGGTTCGGCGGCACCGCGATCGGTGGGCGGCAGCAGGCCCGGTGGCTCCTCCCCCAGCCGGGCGGCTAGCACCCTCAGGCTGGCCTGCATCTCATCCAGCCGGGTCTCGATCGCCTCCAGCCGCGCCTTCACCCCGAAGACCGAAAAGGGCATGGCGAGGAAGGCAAGAGCCAGCAGCGCGAGCAGGATGAGCGCGGCCACGCCGGTCCAGCCCGGCAGCCCGGGGATGGTCAGCGCCGCTGCGGCCGCCTCCAGGCTCACCCGCCCGTCACGCTCATATGGCGAGGGACGGCGGCCTGATGCAGCCGCTCCGCCACGAAGTCGTGGCCTTTCGGCTTGCGGCTGATCGCCTCGAGAATCGCCTGCTTCAGCGCCTCATCGCCCAGGCCCGCGCGCAGGGGCGTGCGCAGATCGGCGCTGTCCTCCTGGCCCAGGCACATATACATCTTGCCGGTGCAAGTGACGCGCACGCGGTTGCAGCTTTCGCAGAAATTGTGCGACAGCGGCGTGATGAAGCCGAGACGCGTGCCGGTCTCCGCAACCTCATAATAGCGCGCGGGTCCGCCGGTGCGATAGCTCGTCTCCTTCAGCGTCCAGCGCAGCCGCAGCCGCGCCCGCACCACGTCGAGGGAGAGGAACCGGTCGCGGCGGTCCTCCTCGATCTCGCCCATCGGCATGGTCTCAATCAGGCAGAGGTCGAAGCCATGCTGCCCGCACCAGGCGAGCATCCGGTCGAACTCGTCCTCATTGAGGCCGCGCAGGGCGACCATGTTGATCTTGATGTGCAGCCCCGCCGCCTTGGCAGCCATGATCCCGTCGATCACCTGCCGGATGTCGCCCCAGCGCGTGGCCTGGCGGAAGCGTTCGGGGTCGAGCGTATCGAGGCTGACATTGATCCGCCGCACGCCATTGCGGGCCAAGTCCTCGGCCATGCGGGCAAGCTGGGTGCCATTGGTGGTCAGCGTCAGCTCCTCGAGCCCCCCCTCCCCGATCCGGGTGCCCAGGCCCTCGATCAGCGACATGATGTTGCGCCGCACCAGCGGCTCCCCGCCGGTGAGGCGGATCTTCTTCACCCCCAGCTCGATGAAGGCGACGCAGAGCCGCTCCAGCTCCTCCAGGCTCAGCACCTCGCGCTTCGGCAGGAAGGTCATGTCTTCCGCCATGCAGTAGATGCAGCGCAGGTCGCAGCGGTCCGTCACCGAGACCCGGACATAGGTGATCCGCCGGCCGTACGGATCGATCATCTGGCGATACCCCCGGAGCAGCTCTGAGCGAAGATTTGAGGCACTCGCCCCCCGCAGCGCAAGCCCTGGGCGGGGGTAGGACCCCTTCCGGAGGCGCGATCGAGCTGGCGCAGCCTCGTGTGATGCCTGCCTTGCGTCTTCCTGCCAGACACGATCCCTCCCGGGAGCCGACCGTCCGCCTGCCCGACCAAGGCGAGAGAGATGGCAGCCCTTCGCACCGCCGGCCCCGTGCCGCCCGGCCGGCCAGATAGGCTCGGCGAGAGCACCACGCGGCGCGAGCCAGGCATGGCGCGATGGTCAGCCGACAGCCTCGGTCCAAGGTGGGAAGGGATCGGGCAGCCTCGCCGAGGCGCGGTGACGCCGGTCGCCCTCGCCGGCTGCTATGCCACGGGCGGCCAGAGTCTCTGGAGAGGCGTAGTCATCGAGCCAGGACTTGGCATCGACCACGGTCACCATCGCATCCAGGCGAGCCAGATCGCCAAGGCAGAAACCGTCTGCCCTTCGGAAGGCAAAGGCGGCGGCCACTGGCATCGGCTCGGAAATGCTGGTGCTTTCGATGATCAGCCCGTCAAAGCGACCCTCCCTCGCAAGCCTGGCCACCTCCTGGACCAGATCCTTGCGCAGGGTGCAGCAGATGCAGCCGTTTGACATCTCGACAAGCCGCTCCTCGGTCCGCGAGAAGGCGAAGCTGCTACCGACAAGGCCAGCGTCGATGTTGACCTCGCTCATGTCGTTGACGATCACGGCAAGCCGTCGCCCCTCCCGGCTGGCCAGGATGTGACGGAGCAGGGTGGTCTTGCCGGCCCCGAGAAAGCCCGACAGCACGGTGACAGGCAGGCGCCGATCTGTGGTCTTCAGTCGCATGGAATGCGTCCCGCCTCGTCGAGGCAGAGCAAAAGCCGCCGCCCCGCAGCGCGCGGGGAGCGGTGGATCGCCCCGCCCCCGGCACTGCCGGAGAAGCCGTCCCCTTTGAGGATCGCGACCGCGCCGGGCGGCAGCACGCTGCCCTTCGCATCGGGCGACAGGCGGCGCGCAGCGGCGGCCCCGGCATCAGCGGTCCAAAATTCGGTGCCTGGACCGCTGTAGGTGCACAGCAGCCGCAGGCCGACCGCATCGGTATGCCAGCGCCAGCATCCGGGGCCGTGGATCGCCTCCAGCCGAGCGCGGAGCTTGCGGGGCCCACCGCAGACCGCGGAAAAGATCGTCACCAGAAGCCGGATGTCGGTCAGCAGGGAAGAGGGCAGCGGCGCCGGGCAGCGCGCCAGCAGCGCATCGGCCAGCCGGTGGATCTCCGTCTCCGCTACCGCGCAGAAGGGACCGCGGGCGGCCAAGGCGGCCGCCGGACGCGCCAGTGCAGGGGGCAGTTCTCGCCAGAGGATGACGAGATTGACCTGATCTGCGCGGATGTCAGCGAGCCGGTCGAGCGCAGAGGAGGCAACAGCGATCCGGCCCTGCGCATGCGGCGGGTGGCAGGTGACGGCGAAAGGCGAGCTGGGTGTGAGGACGGCGCTGTCGGACATGGTGCAATGTTATAACATTGCATAATCTTGCCAAGCGGCCGTCTCCCTCCTGGCCTTGCCCTCCTGCCTGCCTCCGCCGGGTCTGATCGCCTGCCCGACCCCTCCGCCAGGACCTCGGGCCGAGGTCCCTCCGCGGCCTGCCCCGCCGCCCTGCGCCTCGGCTAGGGCGCCGGTTCCAGCACCACGAAGCGGATGTTGATCAACAGCTTGCCGGCATGCTCGAAATTGACCGTCACCCGCTCCCCCACCACCGATTGCACCTGCCCCACCCCCCAATCGGGGCGGGCCGGATTGATCACGCGCATCCCCGGTTCGATGGCCGACATGGGCTGCTCCTGCCTCGCCCCCCGCAGCTGCGGACTCGCCAAGGCTTCGTCAACCTCTATGGGGCAAGAGAGGGCCAGGGGGGGGCGTCGGGGGGAGTTTCGCGGGACCGTCACCGGCCGTCGCACTCTGTCGACGACGGGATGCGACGTTCCACGACGCACCTCGGCACCCCCGCCCTGGCATGATCAAGCGGGGCGGTTCGCGCCGCGCCGCGACGGAGAGGGCCCGCGCTGCCGATGCCTGATGGTCTCGCCGCGATGGAGACGCTGCTCACCCAGCGCCTGGCCGCGCGCATCCTGCACGATCTGGCCGGCCCGCTCGCCACCATCGCCGCCGCCGCCGGCAGCCCGGGCGCAGAGGACAACGGCCTGCGCGACGATGCGCTGCTGGCCGAAACCCTGAGCCTGCTGCGGCTGCGCCACCGCCTCTACGCCGCAGCCTTCGGCCCGGGCGCGGCCATCTCCTGGCAGGAGATGGCCGAACTCCTGCCGTCCGCGCCGGGCGCACATCGCCTGCGCTTCCGCCTGGCCCTGCCGGCCGACCTGCCCGCACCGAGGGAAGGGATGGGGGGGCTGCTGCTCTCCGCCCTGCTGCTCGCCGCCGAGGCGCTGCCCCGCGGCGGGATGATCACCCTGACCCTGGCTGCCGGCGCGGCGGATCGGGCCTTCCTGATCCTGCCCGAAGGCCAGGGGGCGCGCTGGCCGCACGGCTTCCTCGACCTGCTCGCCGGCCGGGATCAGCCGCCGGAAGCCGCCACCCCGCGCGGCGTCCTGGCCCCCTGGCTGGTCGCCCTCGCCGCGGCGCAACGCTGCCGCCTCGCCCTCGCCATGGGGCCATCGGGGCAGGCCGCGCCCCTCCTGATCCAGCCCGCCCGGGAATAGGGCGGCACCCCCGATCCCGCCCCTCGCGCAGCGCTCCAGCCGGGCGGCGCGCCACCACCGGCGCCCTCCAACCCCGGCAGGTAATGCCGGCCCGCTGCTGCCCGGCGCGTCCTACGCCCCAGGCCCCTCGCAGGCCGCAAGGTCACCCCGCTCGCCCCAGCGGTGGCGGCGCCGGGCCCGCCAGTCGGATTTTCGCGGCCGCTGTCGCTCCGCCCACCCGGCAGCCCGCGCCCGCTCCCCGGCAGGGCGGAGATCCGGCCGACCCGCACCCGATGCGCCCCGCCCGCCACAGCCGCGCCCCTGCCCCGAGACCTCGGCCACGCCGGCCGCCCCCCCCGCTACATCGGCAGCCGCACCCGCGCCCGCAGGCCGCCCAAGGGGCTGTCTTCCAGCGCTATCTCTCCCCCATGGCGGCGCACCACATCGCGGGCGATGGCCAGACCCAGCCCGGTGCCGGTCGCGCTGCCCGTCGAAAAGGGGCGGAAGGCAGCCTCGCGGTCGGCTTCCGGAATGCCCGGACCGTCGTCGTCGACCAGCACCTCCGCCACATTGCCCTCGGCGCGGGCCGAGAGGGCGACGCGCCGCCCGTGCCGGCGCGCATTGTCCAGCAGATTGCCGATCGCCCGCCGCAGCGCCCCCTCGCGTACCGGCAGGCTCAGCTCTTCGGGGAGGTTTTCCGTCACCTCGGCCCCGCTGCGCCGCGCCGCCGCCGCCAGCTCGCGCAGGATAGGCACCAGATCGCACTGGCGCGGCTTCTCGGTGCCCTCGCCGCGGGCGAAGGCGAGGTAGGTCTCCACCAGCCGCTCCATC
>JANWYF010000138.1 GCA_025057055.1 Rhodovarius sp.
TCGGCCGCCGCCACGCTCTGGATGAAGAGAAGCCCCATGCCAGGCCATTGGAAGACCGTCTCGGTCACGATGGCGAAGGCGATGATGGCACCGAGCTGCAGGCCGGTGATGGTGATCACCGGCACCAGCGTGTTCTTGAGCGCGTGGCCGAAATGCACCACCCGGTCGGGCAGGCCGCGGGCGCGGGCGAATTTGATGTAGTCGGTACGCAGCACCTCGAGCATCTCGGCCCGGACCAGCCGCATGATCAGCGTCAGCTGGAACAGGCCGAGCGTGACCGCGGGCAGGATCAGCGCCTTGAGGCCGGAGGCGGTGAGCAGCCCCGTGCTCCAGAAGCCGATCTGGACCACCTCGCCCCGGCCGAAGGAAGGCAGCCAGCCGAGCCAGACCGAGAAGGTCAGGATCAGCAGGATGCCGATGAGGAATGTGGGGAGGGACACGCCGATCAGGCTGAAGGTCAGGAAGAGGCGCGACAGCCAGGAATGGCGGTAAAGCCCGGTATAGACCCCCATCGGCACCCCCACCGCCAGGGCCAGCAGCGCAGCCGAGAAGGCGAGCTCGAGCGTCGCCGGGGCGCGTTCGGCAATCAGCTGGGAGACGGGGCGCGAGAGGCGATAGGACAGCCCGAACTCCCCCTGCACGGCATGGCCCAGGAAGGAGAGGAACTGCACGAAGAAGGGCTGGTCGAGACCGAGCTCCCGCACCAGCGCCTCGCGCTGCGCCTCGGTGTAATCCTGCCCGAGCATGATCGCCACCGGATCGCCGACATAGGCGAACATGGCGAAGCTGATGAAGCTGACCACCAGCATGACCGGGACCGCCTGCAGCAGGCGGGAGAGGATGAAGGCGAACATGCGGCGCGCTTCCTGGCGGCGGGCGCCGGCGGCGTCAACCCGCCGGCGCGGGGCTCAGTTGACCACGGCCCAGCGGAAATAGGGCTGGTTGTTGGCCATGTGGGGGATGCGGATCGAAGAGCGCATGGCCCAGGGGATCATCTGATGGTGCAGCGGGATATGCGGCACATCCTCGCGGTAGAGGCGCAGCGCCTGGCGGATCGCCTCCGCCCGTGCGGCGCCGCTCTCCGTCTGCATCCGCTCGATCAGCGCATCCATCCGGGGGTTGGAATAGCGGCCGAAGTTCCAGATGCCATTGCCCGGCCCGCCGTCGCGGCTGCGCAGCAAAGACTGGAAGGAATAGAGCGCATCGAGCGTGGGCACCCCCCAGCCCAGCAGGTAGAGGCTGGTATCCTCGCGCTGGATCTTGGCGAAGAAGGGGCCGAGCGGCATCGCATTGAGGCGCGTGCGCACGCCAATACGCGTCCACATGGCCGCCACCGCCTGGCAGATCTGCTCGTCGTTGATGTAGCGGTTGTTCGGGCAGTCGAGCGTGACCTCGAAGCCGTTGGGAAAGCCCGCCTCGGCCAGCAGGGCGCGGGCGCGTGCCGGGTCATAGGGCAGGCGGATGTCCTCCTCGGCGACATAGCCGTTGACCTGCGGCGGGAAGAGGGTGCCCGTGATCACGCTCTGCCCCCGCATCACGGTGCGCTGGATCGCCTGGATGTCGATGGCGTGATAGAGCGCCTGACGCACCCGCAGGTCCCGGAAGGGGTTGCGCCCGCGCACATCGGAATAGAGAAGCTCGTCGCGGCCGACATCCATGACGAAGAACAGGGTGCGCACCTCCGGCCCCTCGAGCACGACCAGTCCCGGGCTGTTGCGCAGCCGGTTCAGATCCTGCAGCGGGGGGTCGAGGACGAAGTCGATCTCACCCGACAGCAGCGCCGCCACCCGCGTCGCATCCGAGGCGATGGGGCGGAAGACGAGTTCGGTGACATTGCCGGTATCGGGCTCCCGCCAGCCCCACCAGTCGGGATGGCGGACCATGACGGTGCGCACGTCGGGCTCGCGCAGGGTGAGCCGGAAGGCGCCGGTGCCGTTGGTATGCCGCACCGTGTGCATCTCCTCCCGCTGCCGGGTATTCTGCGGACGGGTGGCGTTGTGCCTCTCCGCCCAGCTGCGGGACATGATCATCACCGAGGCGATCTTGTTCGGCAGGATCGGATCGGGCACCCGCGTGATGATGTCCACCGTCAGGGCGTCGGGCGCCTCTACGCGTTCGATGGTATCGACGAAGATGCCGAAGTTGCTGGTCGGCTGCTGGGCGCGGCCGATGCTGAAGAGGACATCGTCGCTCGAAAAGGGCTCGCCCTCATGGAAGCGCACCCCGGGGCGCAGGCGGAAGCGCCAGCGGTCGGGTGCCGTCTGTTCCCAGGAGAGGGCAAGGCCCGGCGCCAGACCCAGATCCCGCGTGCGGTGGATGAGCGGATCATAGATCTGCTGCAGCACCATCGTCACGGTGCCCACATTCTGGCTGTGCGGGTCCATGGTGTTGGGATCGCCGCTGGCCGACCAGCGGATGGTGCGGCCTTCCGCCCCGGCTGCGATGCCGAGGACAAGCGCCGCCAGGGCAGCGTGCAGCCAATGTCTCATCCGGGAAGCCTCCGGCAGGAGAGGCTAGCGCGGCCGGCCCGCCGTGCAAGGCCGATGCGCGGCGGGCCGGCCTTGGCAGCGGCCGGATGGCCCGATATGCCGGCCGCGATGCCGCCCCGCCCGCCCCTCTGCGGCGCTGCCCGCCGCCTCCTGGGCTGATCCGCATGCTGCGCCACGTCGCCACCGTGGGCGGCTGGACCATGGCCAGCCGCATCCTGGGCTTCGCGCGCGATATGTTGATCGCAGCCAAGCTGGGCGCCGGCCCGCTGGCCGATGCGTTCTTCGTCGCCCTCAAGCTGCCCAACCTGTTCCGGCGGCTGTTCGGAGAGGGGGCCTTCAACGCCGCCTTCGTGCCCGCCTTCACCGCCGCCCTGACCAGAAGCGGGCAGGCGGCGGCGCAGCAGCTCGCGATGCGGCTCGGCAGCCTGCTTGCGTTGTGGCTTGCGCTGCTGACCGGCCTCGGGCTGGTCTTCGCCCCCCAGGTGTTGCTGGTGCTCGCGCCGGGCTTTCCCGCCCGCGGGGCCGAACACTTCGCCCTGGCGGTGGAGCTGACCCGCATCACCCTCCCCTATCTCCTCTTCATCTGCCTGGCCGCGCTGCTGTCGGGGGTGCTGAACGGCATGGGGCGTTTTGCCGCGGCCGCCGCCGCGCCCGTCTTCTTCAACCTGCTGGCGATGGCGGCGCTGCTCTTCCTCACCCCCTATGTCGCCACACCGGCCCATGCCCTGTCCTGGGGCGTCTCGGCCTCTGGCCTGGTGCAGCTCGGGCTCGTCTGGTTCGCGGCGGCGCGCGCGGGACTGGCGCTTCGCCCCGCCCTGCCCCGCATCGGCGCGGAGGAGGCGGCGGTGCTGCGCCGCATGGCCCCCGGCATTCTGGGCGCCGGGGTGACGCAGCTCAACCTGGCGGTCGATGTCATCATCGCCTCCCTGCTGCCGCCCGGGGGCCTGTCACTGCTCTATTATGCGGATCGCGTGGCGCAGCTGCCGCTCGGGGTGATCGGGGCGGCGATCGGGACCGCGCTGCTGCCCACCCTGTCTGCCCAGCTGGCCGCGGGCCGGCGGCTGCGGGCGCAGCGGAGCTTCAACCGCGCGCTCGAGATCTCGCTCGCCCTCTCGCTGCCTTCGGCCTTGGCACTGATCGCGCTGGCGCTGCCGATCATGACCGTGCTCTTCCAGCGCGGCGCCTTCACCGCCGCCGATGCCGCCGGCGGGGCCGAGGTGCTGGTGGCCTATGCCTGCGGCCTGCCGGCCTTCATCCTGGTCAAGGCGCTGGCCCCCGGCTTCTTCGCGCGGGGGGATACGCGCACGCCGGTGGTCATCGGCATCGGTTGCGTGGTGCTCAACCTCTGCCTCAACCTCTTCTTCCTGTGGGCGACCGCGCTCGGCGCGCCGGGCATCGCGCTGGCCACCTCGCTCTCCGCCTGGGTGCAGGCGGGGCTGCTCGCGCTGCTGTTGCGCCGGCGCCGGCTGTGGCTGCCCGATCGGCGGCTGCGCCGGGCGGCGCCGCGGCTGGCAGGTGCAGCGGTGCTGATGGCGCTGCTGCTGGTCCTGCTCGATCGGCTCTGGCCGGCCGGGCCGGGCTGGGCCGGCGTGCCGGTGCTGGCGGCCAGCTGCGCGGCCGGTCTGCTCGCCTATGCGAGCGCACTGCAGGCGCTGCGCGCGCTCGATCTGCGCGAGGCCTGGCGGCATCTGCGCCGGCGCCCCCGCGTTCCGCCCACGCCAGCCTGACGCCCCGCACCGCCCCGCCGGCTTGACCCGCCGCCACACCCGGGCAAAGCCTCTGCCCCATGACCATCCCGCAGCGTGTCTTCTCCGGCATCCAGCCCTCGGGCGTGCCGACCCTGGGCAATTATCTGGGCGCCATCCGCAACTGGGTGGCGCTGCAGGATCGGCATGAATGCCTCTTCTGCATCGTCGACCTGCACGCGGTCACCGTCTTTCAGCCGCCGGCGCAGCTCATCGCGCAGACGCGGGAGATGGCGGCCGCCCTGCTCGCCTGCGGGCTGAGCCCGGAGAAGTGCGTGCTCTTCGTGCAGTCGCATGTGCCGGCGCATGCCCAGCTCGGCTGGCTGTTCAACTGCATCGCGCGCATCGGCTGGCTCAACCGCATGACGCAGTTCAAGGACAAGGCGGGCAAGGACCGCGAGGCAGCCTCCGCCGGGCTCTATGTCTATCCGAACCTGATGGCGGCCGACATCCTGCTCTACCACGCCACCCTGGTGCCGGTCGGGGATGATCAGCGCCAGCACCTGGAGCTCGCCAACGACATCGCGCAGAAGTTCAACCACGACTACGGCGTGCAGTTCTTCCCGCCCATCCAGCCGCTGATCCAGGGCGTGGCGGCGCGGGTGATGAGCCTGCGCGACGGCACGAAGAAGATGAGCAAGTCCGACCCCTCGGACCAGTCGCGGATCAACCTCAACGACGACAACGACGCGATCGCCTTCAAGATCCGCCGCGCCAAGACCGACCCGGAACCGCTGCCGGATGATCCTGCGGGCCTTGAAGGGCGGCCGGAGGCGCGCAACCTGGTCGGCATCATGGCCGCCATCACCGATGACCTGCCGGAGAATGTGCTGCGCGCCCATGGCGGCAAGGGCTTCGGCGCCTTCAAGGAGGAGCTGACCGAAGCACTGGTCGCTCACCTCTCGCCGATCCGGGAGCGCATGAACCGCCTGCTGCGCGACCCGGCAGCCCTGGATGCCGCGCTGCATGTCGGGGCCGAGAAGGCCGAGGCGCTGGCCCTGCCGATCCTCGCCCGCACCATGGAGATCATGGGCTTCCTGCCGCGGCGCTGACGGCGGCTGCGAGATCGGCAGGGGGGGCGGCCGGGCTTGCTCTCGGCGGCCGCGGATTGCTGCCGGCGCCGCCCCCTCAGCGCCTGAGCCAGGCGATCAGCGCCTCCTCGAGCGGAAGGCCGGCGTCATAAGCCTCGAGCGCGGCGTCGCGGAACATGGCGTAGCCGTCTCCGCCCTGGCGCAGGAAATTGTTGGTCGCCACGACATAGACGGCATCAGGGTCGAGCGGCTGCCAAGCCCCGCCCCGTTCCACTTCGATCGGCCCGATGCGCCGACCGGGCGGGGCCTGGGGGTCGAGCGCGAAGCGCAGCCCCGCCGTCTGCGGATAGCGCCCCGATGCGGCGGGCAGCCGGGCCACGCCGTGCTCCAGCGCCTCGCGCAGGGTGGCGCCGCGCACCAGCATGCGCGCGACGCTGTTCTGGAAGGGCAGGCTGGTCAGCACATCGCCCAAGGTCACCGTGCCGGCCGGCAGGCCGGCCCGGATGCCGCCGCCATTGGTGAAGCCGATCTCGGCATCGGCCACCGCGGCGCGCATCGCTGCAGCAAGCACGCTGCCCAGGGCGCAGGGGCCGCTGCCGCAGCCCTCCTGGCTCAAGGGCGCGGGCAGATGCGCCACCGGCTCGGCCCTGAGCGCGGCGAGCGGCGCGCCCAGCCGCGCCACCAGCGCCGCCACCGCCGGATCCTCGGGCAGATCCGCCGTGATCGGCCGGGTATTGCCGCCATGAGCGAGCACGCGCCCGTCGGCGCCGAGGTCGAGGTCGAGCCGCCCGAGCCAACGGCCGAAGGCGCCCGCCTGCACGATCGGCACGCCGCGCGCCAGCACCGGATAGGGGCCCGCCGCCCCGGCCACGCCATTGCCGAGCAGGGTGTGCGAATGCCCCCCGACCAGCACATCGACCCCGGGGAGGGATTCGACCAGGCGCCGTTCCGCCGCCAGGCCGAGATGGGCGAGCAGGATCACGGTGCAGGGTCCCTCGCGCCGCGCTTGGTGGATCGCGCGCTCGGCCGCCTCGGCCGGGTCGGTGAAGCGCAGAGCCGGCCCGGGGGAGGAGATCACCGCCGTCTCCGGCGTCACCAGGCCGATCAGGCAGATCCTGTGCCCGGCCAGATGCAGGCTGACCGCGGGGCGGATCACGCCCTGCAAGACCGGCTCCGCCGTCGCATCCAGATTGGCGGCGAGCAGAGGAAAGCGCACCGCCTGGGCATAGGCGGCCAGGACCGCGGGGCCGCGATCGAACTCGTGGTTGCCGAGCGCCATCGCCGCCACGCCTATCGCGTTTTGCACCTCGGCCTCCGCCAAGCCCTGGTAGCGGGTGAAGAAGAGGCTGCCTGTGAACTGATCCCCGGCGTCGAGCAGCAGCGCCGTTCGCCCCGCGGCCGCCGCGGCGGCACGCGCCTCGGCGATGGCGGCGGCCAGCCGGGCCGAGCCGCCGAAACAGACGGCACCGGGGCGGCATTCCCCATGATCGGCCCCAAAGGGCAGATGGCGGCTGTGGAAATCGTTGATGTGCAGCAGCGACAGACGCAGCACCGGCTCGGCCCGGGCCGAGAGGGCGAGGGCGGGCAGCGCGAGCAGGGGGCGGCGGCGCAGCATGCCCCCATCAAGCGGGGCGGCGGGGGCATACGCAAGCGCCGCTTCGTGACATGCTGCCCTGCCCTGATGGTGCCCCTTTTTCCTGCCAGGGGGCCGGCGGAGGAGAGGGTGCGGGGATGCAGATCTATCTGCCGATCGCAGAGATGAGCGTGGATGCCTTCCTGCTGGTGGGGGTGGGGCTGCTGGTCGGCTGGCTCTCCGGCCTCTTCGGGGTGGGCGGGGGCTTCCTGCTGACGCCCCTGCTGCTCCTGCTCGGCATACCGGCGCCGGTCGCCGTCGCCTCCGGCGCCAATCAGGTGCTCGGCGCCTCGACCAGCGGGATGATCGCCCAGGCCCGGCGCAACAATGTCGACTGGACGATGGGGGTGGTGCTCGTCCTCGGCGGGCTCGCCGGCAGCGCGCTGGGTATCAGCTTCTTCGCCTGGCTCAAGGGCGCGGGCCTGGTCGATGCCGCGGTCTCGCTCTTCTACGTCATCGTGCTCGGCACGCTCGGCGTGCTGATGGTGATGGAGAGCGCCCGCGCCATCCGCCGCCGCCACCGCCGCGCCCCACCGCGCCGGCTGCACGAGCATTTCTGGATGCACGGGCTGCCCTTCAAGCTGCGTTTCCGCAAATCGCGCCTGTTCATCTCGGTCATTCCGCCGCTCCTGGTCGGTGGCGGGGTGGGGCTTCTCTCCTCGATCATGGGGGTGGGCGGCGGCTTCATGCTGGTCCCCGCGATGATCTATCTGCTCGGCATGCCGACGGCGGTGGTCATCGGCACCTCTCTCTTCCATGTCGTCTGCATCGCCGCCGCGGTGACGATCATGGCGGCCTGGCAGCTCGGCACGGTCGATATCGTGCTGACCCTGCTGCTGCTGGCCGGCGGGGTGGCGGGCGCGCAGTTCGGTGCGCAGATGGGTTCGCGCCTGCGCGGAGAGGAGACGCGCTTTCTCCTCGGCGCGCTGGTTCTCGCGGTGGCCGCGATGTTGCTGTGGCGGCTGACGACCCCGCCCGATCAGCTCTTCACCTTGGCGCGCGGATGATGCGGCGCCGGCTGCCGCTGCTGTCGCTGTTGCTCCTCGCCCTCGGCTGGCTCTGGCCGGGCGGGGCGGCCCGCGCCCAAGATCTGGTGGCGCGGCTGTCGGTCGAGCGGGTTGAGCTGTCCACCACCTTCGCCGGCGCCTCGGTGCTGGTCTTCGGCGCGAGCGAGCGCTTCCTGGGTCCGGGCGGGGCGGAGGTCATCGTGGTCACGCGCGGGCCCGTGGTGCCCCAGGTGGTGCGGCAGAAGGTGCGCATCTTAGGGATGTGGTTCAACGGGCCGGCGGCGCGCTTTCCCGATGTGCCGGCCTTCTACGCCGTGGCCGGCACCCTGCCCGCCTGGCGCCTGCTGCCCGAACCGCTGCGCGAACGCTACGGCATCGGGCTCGATCAGCTGCCGCTGCGTTCGACCGGCGCGCGCGGGCCGGCCTTCCGCGCGGCCCTTTTGCGCCTGAAGCAGCAGCAGGGCCTCTGGCAGGAGGATATCGCCCCGGTGGCGATCTCCGGCGGGCGGCTGTTTCACCTCGAAATGCCGCTGCCTTCCTCGATTCCCGAGGGGCTCTATCGGGTCGAGGTGCTGCTGGTCGATGAAGGGCGGGTGATCGCGCAGGAGACGCTGAGCTTTGAGGTCCAGCAGGTCGGCACCGCCGCCGCGATCGCTGCGGTTTCGCGGGACCAGCCGCTGCTTTACGGTGTGATCTGCGTGCTGCTGGCCATCCTGGCCGGTTGGCTGGGCAGCGTGATCTTCCGGAGGAGTTGAGTGGCCGAGAACGAAGCCCACCGCAACCGCGTCTTTCTCGTGGTGGTGGACGATACGCCAGAGCGCGAGGTCGCGCTCAAATACGCCGCCCTGCGCGCCAAGAAGTCGGGCGGGCGGGTCGCGCTGCTGCGCGTGCTCGAACCCGTGGGCCAGACGGAGTGGGCCGGCATCGGCGCCATGCTGGCCGAGGAGCGCCGGCGTGAGGCCGAACAGCTGCTGAGCGGGCTGGCTGCCCAGGTGACCGAGATCACCGGCGGCATGCCCATCATCCTGATCCGCGAGGGGGAACCGCGCGAGGAGCTGCTGCAGCTGCTCAATGAGGATCCGCGGATGTCGATCCTGGTGCTGGCAGCCGCGCCCGGCCCCGGCGGGCCAGGCCCCCTGATCACCGCCTTGACCGGCCGCCACGCCCACCGCCTGCGGGTGCCGCTGACGATCATCCCCCCCGGCATCACCGAGGAGGAGCTCGAGCGGGTGACCTGACGCCGCCGCTCGGCCGCAGCGCGGCGGGGGGTGGGGGCTCAGGGGCTGCCCGCCGGGGCGCGGCCGCCTCAGGTTCGGGTGGCAGGGCCGGCGCGCGCGGGTTGCGGCGGGGTGCTGCGGATCGGGCGGGCCGTGGGGGCAGCGGGGGCTGCCTGGACGGCGGGG
>JANWYF010000192.1 GCA_025057055.1 Rhodovarius sp.
GATCCGCGTCGAGGAGGCGAAGAGGATCATGCGGCTCTCCACCCGCGGGCGCTATGCCGTCATGGCCATGGTGGAACTGGCAGCCCGGCAGGGCCGGAGCCAAGGCGCCGGGCTGCGGCGGGCCCAACCGGTCTCCCTGGCGGAAATCGCGGCGGCGCAGATGCTCTCCCTCGCCTATCTGGAACAGCTCTTCGGCCCGCTGCGCCGCGCCGGGCTCGTGATGTCCGTCCGCGGCCCAGGGGGCGGCTATCGCTTGGCTCGGGAGCCAGAGCGCATCACCATCGCCCAGATCGTCGATGCGGTGGAGGAGCCGATCCGCACCACCCGCTGCGAGGAGGGCTCGCCCACCTGCGCGGGCGGAGCGAAATGCCGCACCCATGAGCTCTGGGCCGAACTCGGCGAGCATATCCGCGCCTTTCTCGACGGCGTGACGCTGGCCGACGTGCTGGCCGATGAGGTGCAGGGCCGGGCCAGCGGTCCCAAGGCCCGCGGGGGGCAGAGGCTGGCCCAAGCCGCGCAATAGCCGACAGCGGGGCGGCCGGCACCGGCCCGGCCGCCCGGGTGGCGATACATGCTTTATCTTGACGCCAATGCCAGCGAGGTGCCGCGGCCGGCCGCACTCGCCGCCGCGCGCGCCGCACTCGAGGTCATCGGCAACCCCTCCTCGATCCACGCGGCGGGGCGGGCAGCGCGCCGGTTGCGCGAGGCAGCGCGAGAGGCGATCGCCGCCCGCTTCGGGGTCGCGCCTTCGGAGGTGGTGCTGACCTCGGGCGGGACCGAGGCCAATGCCCTGGCCCTGCACTGGCTCGGTCGGGGCCGACGGCTCCTGGCCGGGGCGACCGAACACGCCGCCGTGCGCAGCCACCCCCATCTTCCGATCCCCGTCCTGCCCGATGGGCAGCTCGATCTGGAAGCGCTGGCAGCCATGCTGCGGGAGGGTCCGCCCGCCCTGGTGGCTGCCATGGCGGCGAACAACGAGACCGGCGTGCTCCACCCGCTGGCCGAGATCGCGGCGCTGTGCCGCCAGCATGGCGCGCTGCTCCATGTCGATGCGGTGCAGGCGGCAGGACGGGTGGAGATTCCTCCCCTCTGGGACAGTCTGGCGATTTCCGGCCACAAGCTGGGCGGACCGCTGGGGGCGGGGGCATTGCTGCTGCGGCCGGGGCTGGATCTGGCCCCGCTGATCGCCGGCGGGGGGCAGGAGCGCGGGCGCCGCGGCGGGACCGAGCCGCTGCCCGCGATCGCCGGGCTAGGCGCCGCCTGGCCGGAGCCGGGCGAGGCGAGGCGCCTGGCCGCGCTGCGCGATGCGATCGAGGCCGGCCTGCCGGAGGGGGTGCGCGTGGCGGGGGCAGGCGCGCCGCGCCTCGCCAACACCAGCTGCCTGATCCTGCCCGGGGTCTCGGCCGAACGGCAGCTGCTGATTCTTGATCAGCTCGGCGTCTGCGTCTCGGCCGGGGCGGCCTGCTCCTCGGGCAAGCTTGCCCGCTCCCATGTGCTGGAAGCGATGGGCCTGGGCGAGGAGGCCGGCTGCGCCATCCGCATCTCCCTGCCCTGGAATGCGCCGGCCGATACGGCGGAGCGTTTCCTGGCCGCCTATGCCCTCATGCTGCAGCGGCTGCGCCGGCGCTAGAGCGCGGCCGCCGCTCGGGGGCGGGGGTGCCGGGCGATCCTGTTCGACCGCTGGGAGGTCCCCTCCGCCGCGCTGCGCCCGCGGGGGGCAAGCGGGCCTTCAGGCCGCCTTCTTGGCCTTGGCACGCTCGATCCGGCGCTTGAGGACGATCGCCTCGGGCGGCAGGCGCCGATCGGGCGTGCCGAGCAGGAAGGCATCGAGCCCACCATTGTGCTCGATGGTGCGGATGCCGTGAACGGTCAGCCGCAGCTGCACGCTCGTGCCGAGGATGTCCGAGTAGAAGGACTGCTCCTGCAGGTTGGGCAGGAAGCGGCGGCGGGTCTTGTTGTTGGCGTGGCTGACGTTGTTGCCCGTCAGCACGCCCTTGCCGGTGATGCTGCAGCGGCGAGCCATGGCGATGCACCCAGGAAAGATGAGCGCGCCGGGCGGCACCCGGCGCGGCAGAGCAAGAGTGAGGCTCCTTTGGCCGAAGCCGCCCGGCTGGTCAAGGCTGCCGCGGCAGCGGGGGCAGCACATGCAGCTGCCCGCTTTCGACCGTCTGCAGCGCCTGGCGCAGGACATGGGCCACCTGGGCGTCGGACATGTTCTGCGCCATCAGGCCGATCGCGCCGCCCAGCAGCGCAGAGGCCGCGGAAATCGGGCTGATGTTCTGCTGGATCATGAACTCGATGGCTTTGTCCACCACCGATCCGGCATAGCTCAGATCGGGGGGCGCATCGGCGTCGAAGGCGGTCTCCATGGCGTCCTGTTCCCAGCAACGCTTGCGATGTGGGAGAAGCGGGCGGCAACGAAAACGGGGGGTCGCATTACGTCTTTGTCATGCACCCCGGCCCCCGCGCAGCCGGGCAGAGAGGCTGCGGTCGAAGCCGGCCGCGGCTTCGGCGGCGGCGGCGGCTTCGGCGGCGGCCATCGCCTCGGACTGGCGGCGCCACATATCGGCATAGAGGCCGCCGGCGGCGATCAGGCTGGCATGGGTTCCGCGTTCGGCCACCCGCCCATCCTGCAGCACCAGGATCTCGTCGGCCTCCACCACCGTCGAGAGGCGATGGGCGATGACGAGCGTGGTGCGGTTGCGCGCCACCGTGCGCAGCGCGGCCTGGATCTCCTGTTCCGTGCGGGTATCGAGCGCGCTGGTCGCCTCATCCAGGATCAAGACGCGCGGGTTCTTGAGGATGGTGCGGGCGATGGCCACCCGCTGCTTCTCGCCGCCCGAGAGCTTGAGCCCGCGCTCGCCCACCAGGGTGTCGTAGCGATCAGGCAGTTTCATGACGAAGTCATGCACCTGGGCCAGGCGCGCGGCCTCCTCGATCTCGGCATCGCTGGCATCCGGCCGGCCATAGGCGATGTTGTAGCGGATGGTGTCGTTGAACAGGACGGTATCCTGCGGCACCACGCCGAGGGCGCGGCGCAGGCTGTCCTGCGTGACTTCGCGGATGTCGACGCCATCGATCAGGATCCGCCCGCCGGTGACGTCGTAGAAGCGAAACAGCAGCCGCGCGATGGTCGATTTGCCGGCCCCGGTCGGCCCGACGATGGCCAGCATGCGCCCGGCCGGCACGCGGAAGGAGACACCCTTCAGGATCTCCCGGTCTGGCCGGTAGGAGAAGCGCACATCCTCGAACACCACCTCCCCCGGGCCGGGGGGCAGGGGCGGGGCCCCCGGGCGGTCGGCGATCTCGCGCTCCTCGGCGAGCAGGCGGAACATCGCCTCCATATCGGTCAGGCCCTGCTTCACCTCGCGATAGACGAAGCCCAGCATGTTGAGCGGGACGAAGAGCTGGATGAGGTAGGTGTTGACCATCACGAACTCACCCACGCTCAGCCGCCCGGCCGCCACCCCCTGGGCGGCCATCAGCATCACCGCCGACAGACCGGCCGCGATGATGATCTGCTGGCCCGCATTGAGGCCGTTCAACGTGATCTCGGAGAGCGACCAGGCCCGCTCATAGCGGGCCAGCGCCGCGTCGTAGCGCCGCGCCTCGTGTTCCTCGTTGTTGAAGTACTTGACCGTCTCGTAGTTGAGCAGGCTGTCGATCGCGCGCGTGTTGGCCTGCTGGTCGGTCTCGTTCATGCGGCGGCGGAACTGCAGCCGCCAGTTCGTGAACATCAGAGTGAAGGCGACGTAGACCGCAACCGTCACCAAGGTGACCAGTGTGAAAGTGAAGTCAAACACCGCCCAGAGTATGATCGAGACCAGGATGATCTCGAATATCGTGGGCAGGATGTTGAACAGCATGAAATCGAGAACGAAGGTGATGCCCCGCACCCCGCGCTCGATGACCCGCGACAGGCCCCCGGTCTGGCGATCGAGGTGAAAGCGCAAGCTCAAGGCATGCAGGTGGCGGAAGACCTGCAGCGCGATCTTCCGCGTCGCCCGGGCCTGGACCTTGGTGAAGATCGCATCGCGCAGCTCCGCGAAGACCGAGGCGAGGGCGCGCAGCAGACCATAGGCCAGCACCAGCGCGACCGGCACCGCCACCGCCGCCCCCGCCCCGGTCGCCGGCGCCAGCGCATCGACCGCGCGGGCAAACATCACCGGCACCAGCACCAGGGCGCCCTTGGCCAGCACCAGGAAAGAGAGGGAGAGGACGACGCGGGCGCGCAGCCCCGGCTCTCCCTCCGGCCAGAGATAGGGGGCAAGGGTGCGCAGCGTATCCCAATGGGTGCGGTCTTTGCTCGTCATCCGCCCATGCATAGGCCGCCCGGGCACGCCCCGGCAGCCCCCCGGCCCGGCTTTGGCCGCGGCGGCAGGGCATGGCCCCCGCCTCGGCCGCGATCCGGGCGAAGGCGGCAGGGCGCGCGGCCGACCCCTTGGGGAGCGGGGGCTCTCGCCCTTTCGGCCAGGCCAGCCGGGGCTCCGCCGCCTCGCCCCCTCATCGGTCAAGCCAGGGACGGGCCCGGATTCGCCCCCCTGGCCCCCAGCCACGCCGGCCTGGGCACCGGCTGCTGCGGCCGGGGCCATCGGCCGCGCCATCGGCGCCACAGCGGGAGGGGCAAGCGCAGGGGGCGCCGGCCGGGCTGGCATCCCTGCAGCGCCCTCGCCTGGGCGCGCTCAGCCCCGCCGCACGCGTTCGGAGGCGGTCTTGAGCTGCCCGCAGGCGGCCAGGATATCGCGCCCGCGCGGGCGGCGGACCGGACAGGCGAAGCCCGCCGCCAGCAGAACCTGGGCGAAGGCCTCGATGACCGCCGGCGGGCTCGTCTCGAAGCGGCTGCCGGGCCAGGGGTTGAAGGGAATGAGGTTGACCTTGGCCGGGATCCCCTTGAGTAGCCGGGCGAGCTCCCGCGCATCGGCCAGGCTGTCATTCACGCCCTTCAGCATGACGTATTCGAAGGTGATGCGCCGGGCGTTGGAGGCGCCGGGATAGCGGCGGCAGGCGGCGAGCAGCTCGGCGATCGGGTATTTGCGGTTGAGCGGCACCAGCTCGTCGCGCAGGTCATCGCGCACGGCATGCAGAGAGACCGCAAGATTGACGCCGAGCTCCCGGCCGCAGAGGTCCATCATCGGCACCACGCCCGAGGTGGAGAGCGTGATGCGCCGGCGCGAGAGGGCGATTCCTTCCGGGTCCATCACGATGCGCAGCGCATCGCGGACCGCCTCGTAGTTGTAGAGCGGCTCGCCCATGCCCATGACGACGATGTTGGAGAGCAGCCGCGCGGCCTCCCCCTTCGGCGTGGGCCATTCGCCGTAGGCGTCGCGGGCCACCAGGAACTGCCCCACGATCTCCGCCGCCGAGAGGTTGCGGGTCAGGCGCTGGGTGCCGGTGTGGCAGAAGGCGCAGGAGAGGGTGCAGCCGACCTGGGTCGAGATGCAGACCGCACCGCGATCCTCCTCGGGGATGTAGACGGTCTCGACCTGCTGGCCGTCGCGCAGGCGCAGCAGCCATTTGCGGGTGCCATCGGCGCTCTGCTGTTCGGCCGCCACTTCCGGCCGGCCGATCACGTAGCGGGCGGCCAGCCGCTCCCGCAGCGGCTTGGCGATGCTGCTCATGCGCGCGAAGTCGCGCTCGCCCTGGTGGTAGATCCAGTGCCAGAGCTGGCGGGCACGGAAGGGCTGCTCGCCGAGGGCGGCCATCTCGGCCGCCAGCTGTTCGCGCGTCATGCCGACCAGATCGCGCCGGCCATCCTCGAGCGTCGGTCCCGGAGGGGCGAAGAGCGCAGCCTTGGCGAGGATGCGGGCGCGCTCCTCGGCATCGGGCAGCAGGCCGGCGGGGGGGAGGGATGCGGCGGGGGGGAGGTCTCTCAGCGGCGGGCGGCTGTCGTCGGGCATGCTCTGGATATGGCGTCGTAGGCAGCGGAAAAACCAGAGAGGGAGAAGACGAGCTGCACGGCCGCGCGGCCGCCCTGCCCCGGGGCACGGGCCAGGGCTTGGCGCTGCGCCCGCATCGCCGCCACGGCGGCCCGGCCGTCGCGCAGGAAGGCGCTGCCCTGATGTGTATAGGCCGCAAACTCGGCCGCGCCGACCGCAAGCCGCAGCTCAGCCCCGCGCGGGATGGGATAGCCCAGGCGCAGGGCGACCTGATCGCGCCCGTCGGGCCGGTGGGTGACCATCAGCTGCGCCTCCTCTGCCCGCCTGGGCCCTGGTCCCTCGCTGCGGTGGGCGCGGGTGAAGGCGTAGCAGATCCGCTGCCCGCCCTCCTCATAGGCGGCGGCCGTCCAATCCTGGAAGCTGCCCAGCACCCGCGGCGAGGCGGGCGTCTGGGCCGTGGCCGGGGCGGCCGCCCAGAGCAGCGTCAGAAGGCAGAGCAGCGGCGGGGCGCGCATGGCCCCGCCTCTCTAGGCCCAAGGCGCGGGCCTGGCCAGGGTCAGCCGGGGGTGGCGGCCGCGCCGCGCCGCCCGAACTGCCAGAGCAGGAACAGCATGGCCGAGGCCACACCCCACCAATGCGGCGCGGGCAGGGCAAAGGCAGCCTCGAACAGGGCGGCGAAGAGGAGGAGCAGGCCGGTCAGCACCAGCCAGCCCCTCTCCCAGGCGCGCAGCGGATGGCGGGCGAAGCCCTGAGCGGCGCAGGCCAGGGCAGCCAGACCGAGGGTGGCAAGCAGGATCTGCCAGGCGACATCGCCCCAGCCCATGTCGCCGCGCAGGTTGAGCAGCAAGGCGACCCCTTCGGGATCGGTGACGAAGACGAAGGGCAGGGCAAAAGCGGGCAGCGTGTACTTCCAGGCCATCAGCGTGGTCCGATAGGGGCCGGCATTGGTGATCGCCGCGGCGGCGAAGGGCGAGAGCGCGGTGGGCGGCGAGACCTCGGAGAGCACCGCGTAGTAGAAGACGAACATATGCGCGGCGTAGTCGGGCACCCCGAGCTTGATCAGAGCGGGGGCGGCGACCACGGCGCAGATGATGTAGCTCGCCGTCACCGGCACGGCGAGGCCCACGATCCAGACGATGAGCGCCGTGTAGATCGCGGTGACGACGAGCGACCCGCCGGCCGCCTGGATCGCGATGTCGGAGAAGCGCAGGCCGAGTCCGGTCAGGGTGATGCAGCCCACGATGATGCCGGCGCAGGCGCAGGTGGCGGCGATGCCGACGGCCTGTTCCGCCCCTGCGGCCAGGGTGCGGACCAGCCGGCCGGGCCAGAGCGCATGCTCGCGCGAGAGGAAGGAGAGGGCGATCGCGAGCAGCATGGCATAGAGCACCGACATGGTCGCCGAGTAGCCCATGACCATGAAGACCACGATCGCAATCAGGCTGGTGAAGTGATACCAGCCGCGGCGGAACATCGCGCCCAGACCTTCCACCGGCAGCGGCGGCGGTTCGACGAAGCCGGGGCGGCTGCGGATGCGGCGCTGGTCGAGCTCGACCATGAACAGCAGGCTCGCGTAGTAGAGGCAGGTCGGCACGATCGCCATCACCAGCACCTCGAGGTAGGAGATCTTGAGGTACTCGGCGATCAGGAAGGCGGCCGCGCCCATGATCGGCGGAGAGATGATGGCCCCGAGCCCGCCCGCCGCCAGCAGCCCGCCCGCATCATGCGGGCTGTAGCGCACCTGCCGCATCATCGGCCAGGCGACGGATCCGATGGTGACCGTCGTCGCCACCCCCGATCCGCTGGGCCCGCCGAGCAGGAAGGCCGAGAGCACCACGGTGCGCCCGGCGCTGGTCGCCTTGCCGCCGGTGGCAGCGAAGCTGAAATCGACGAAATAGCGGCCCGCCCCGGTCGCGCTGAGGATGGCCCCATAGATCGTGAAGAGAATGATCAGCGTGGCCGAGACATCGACCGCGGTGCCGAAGATCCCCTCGAGCGTGACCGAGAGGTGGGGGATCAGACGTTCGGCATCATAGCCGCGATGCGTCCAGGGCGCGGGCAGATGGTTGCCGTAGAAGGCATAGAGCATGAAGGCGATCGCGACCACCGGCATGATCGGGCCGGTGGCGCGGCGGGTGGCCTCCAGCACCAGGGCGATCAGCAGCCAGCCGACCGCAAGGTCCATCGGTTCGGGGAAGATGATGCGATCCTGCAGATCATCCCCGCCGGCGATCAGATACCAGGTGACGTAGACGGCCGCCGCGACCAGTGCCCAGTCCCAGGGCATGAAGCGGTCGCGAAAGCGGCGCATGGCCGGAAACAGCAGGAAGCCCAGCACCAGCGTGAAGCCGACATGGGCGAAGCGCAGCGTGGTGGTGGGGACGATGCTCCACGCGGCATAGAGATGAAACAGCGACATCGCGAGCGCGATGCCCACCGCCGCCAGGCCCAGCACGCCGCGAAAGCGGTTCTGGACGCCCTCCTCGCTTTCGATCAGCCGCTCGATGCGGCGTGCGGTATCCGCATCGACGCCGCCGGGTACGCTGCCGGACATGGTTCCAGACGGTCCTCCACTTCAGTGCCTCTCATGGCCCGGCGCGGCCGGCTTGTCACCCCGCGCCATGCCCCGCGCCGGCCGCGCAGCACGGGCGGCCGCGCGCCAAGCTCCATCCCTCCCGCCCGCGGCCGGGGGCCGGGCCCGCCGCCCCCTTGGGCCGCGCGCAGCCACGGGCGGGGGGCATGAGCGCCCCCGCCGCCGGAGCGAGGGCGGCCGCATCGCCGGGCTCAGCCAGCCCGCCGCGCCAGCGGGGCGATCAGGGGCCCGGCCGCGGGGTATCCGCCGGCCCGCCCCACCGATATGAGCAGGGCCGATGCTCCTGCGCCGAGGCCTCTTCCTGCTCCTGGTCCTGCTCGTCATGGCGGGGCTGTTCGCGCTGGCCGTCGCGGCGATGCGGCCGGCCGGCTGGACGGGCTTTGAGCTGCTCGCCCTGATCGCGCTCGCGGGCAATCTGCCTTGGCTGGCAATCTCGGCGGCCAATGCGCTGATCGGGCTCTTCATCCTGCTTCTGGCGCGCGATCCGGCGGCGGTGGTGCTGCCGGCCCTGCGCCGGCTCGGCCCCGGCCGGCCAAGCTCGCCCACGGCGATTGCGGTCTGCATCCGCCATGAGGACATGAGCGAGGTGCTGCCCCCGCTGCGGCGGCTGATGGCCGGGCTGCCCGCGGGGCAGTACACGCTCTGGTTCCTCTCCGACAGCAGCGATCCCGCCGCGATCGCAGCCGAGGAGGCGGCGATCGCGACCTTTCCGGGCGCGCGCTACCGCCGGCGCCTGGACAACCGCGGCTTCAAGGCCGGGAATCTGATGGATTTCCTGGACCACCACGCCGGGGAGGCGCGCTTCGTCATCTGCCTGGATGCCGACAGCGAGATGACCCCGGCGGCGGTGGAGCGGCTGGTCGCGCTGATGGAGGCCGATGACCGCCTGGCCATCGTCCAGCAGCTGATCGTCGGCCGGCCGGCCGCGGCGGCCTTCCCGCGGCTGTTCCAGTTCGGCATGCGCGCCGGCATGCGGGCCTGGGCCACGGGGCAGGCCTTCTGGCAGGGCCCCGACGGGCCCTATTGGGGGCATAACGCGATCCTGCGCGTCTCGGCCTTCCGCGCGCATGCGCGGCTGCCCAGCCTGCCCGACGGGAGCGCCATCCTCAGCCACGATCAGGTCGAGGCGGTGCGCCTGCATGCGGCGGGCTGGAAGGTGATGGTGCTGCCGATCGAGGAGGGCAGCCTGGAGGGCAATCCGCCCGCCCTGCCCGAGTTCATGGCGCGCGACCGCCGCTGGGGGGCGGGCAACATGCAGTATGCGCGGCTGATCGCGCAGCCGGGCCTGACCTGGATGGGCCGCTGGCAGTTGCTGCAGGCCATGCTGCTCTTCACCGCCGCGCCCTGCTGGCTGCTGCTGCTGTTCGCCGCGGTTGGCGAGGCGGCGACCGGTGGGGCGGCCGGCACCGACGGGTCCGCCCTGTTCTGGCTGATCCTCGCCGGCTGGGCCTGCCATTACGCGCCCAAGCTTGCGGGCTATGCCGAGGTGCTGGCCAAGCCCGCTCTGGCCCGCCGCTATGGCGGGCGGGGCCGCTTCGCCCGCGGCGCGCTGGCCGAGATCCTGTTCACCACGCTGCTCGAGCCGGTCAGCATCTGCAACAAGAGCCTGGGCCTGCTGCAGCTGGCGGGCGGAGGGCTGCGCGGCTGGGCCGCCCAGAACCGGCGGGCGCGCGGCGTGGCCTGGGGCGATGCCGCCCGCCTGCTCTGGCCGCAGGGGTTGATCGGGCTGGCCTGCTTCGTGCTGACCCCGCCTGCCGCCTGGCCCTGGCTTGCGCCCTGGGCGGGGCCGTTGCTGCTGGCCATTCCCTTCTGCGTGGCCACCGCCGATCCGCGCTTCTCGGCCTGGCTTGCCGCACGCGGCATCGCCGCAACGCCAGAGGAGCTCGCGCGCAGCGGCGAAGAGGAGGCCACCCCTTCGCAGGCCTGAGGAGCCGGCCTGTCCGCGCTTGCCCAACGGCCCCCCCTCCGGGCCCGCCCGCCCCTTCTCGGCCGCGGGCGCGAGCGGGGTGGGCGGCCGGTGATTCACGATTTCTTCGGCCAAGCCGGGGCAGAAGGGGCAACCGCAACGGGGTTGGCCGATGGACGATCTGCTTGCCGATTTCCTGACCGAGACCAACGAGGGCCTGCAGAAGCTCGACGGTGCCTTGCTCTCTCTGGAGCGCCGGCCGGACGATCAAGCCGTGCTGGGCGAGGTGTTCCGCATCATCCACACGATCAAGGGCACCTGCGGCTTCCTCGGCCTGCCGCGACTCGAGCGGGTCGCCCATGCGGCCGAGAATGTGCTGGGCCGCTGGCGCGACGGGTCGCTGCCCATCACCTCCGAGGGGATCAGCCTGATCCTCTCCGCCGTCGATCGCATCAAGGCGATCGTGGCCGGGCTCGAGCTCAACGGCGCCGAGCCGAGCGGCGATGATGCCGGGCTGATCGATGACCTGGATCGCGCTTTCCGGGGGGAGGCCGCCCCCACCACGGCCCCAGGGCCGGGCGAGGAGGCCGCAGCGCCCGAGACGGCGGCGGAGGCACCGCCCCCACCTGCCGCCTCTGCCGGCACGGAAGAGGCCGCTCCCCCCGCGCTCGAGACTGCGACGGGGCCCGCGCCGCAGACCATCCGGGTTGCCGTCGAGGTGCTCGAGGAGCTGATGGTCCTGGTCAGCGAGCTGGTGCTGACCCGCAACCAGCTGCTGCAGCTCGCCCGGCACGAGGCGAACTCGCCCTTCGCGGTGCCGCTGCAGCGCCTCTCGCAGATCACCTCCGACCTGCAGGATGGGGTGATGAAGACGCGCATGCAGCCGATCGGCAATGCCTGGCAGAAGCTGCCGCGGCTGGTGCGCGATCTGGGCCAGGAGCTCGGCAAGAAGATCGCCCTCGACATGATCGGCGCCGACACCGAGCTCGACCGGCAGGTGCTGGAGCTGATCCGCGATCCGCTGACGCATATGGTGCGCAACAGCGCCGACCACGGCCTGGAACGGCCGGAGGAGCGGCGCGCCGCCGGAAAGCCCGAGACCGGCCGCATCACGCTGACCGCCCTGCATGAAGGCGGGCACATCGTGGTCAAGATCAGCGATGACGGGCGCGGCCTCGATACCGCCCGCATCCGGGAGAAGGCGCTGCGCCTGGGCTTGGCGACCGAGGCCGAACTCGCCGCGATGAGCGAGGCCGAGATCCATCGTTTCATCTTCCGGCCCGGTTTCTCGACCGCAGCCGAGGTCACCGCCGTCTCCGGCCGCGGGGTGGGGATGGATGTGGTCAAGACCAATCTCGAACGGATCGGCGGCGTGGTCGAGCTGCATTCGCGCCGCGGGCAGGGCACCACCTTCACCATCAAGATCCCGCTGACCCTGGCCATCGCCGCCGCCCTGATCGTCGAGGCTGGCGGCGAGCGCTTCGCCATCCCGCAGAATGGCGTGCTCGAGCTGGTGCGGGTGGGCGATGGCGACGGGCCGCGGGTGGAGATGATCAAGAACTCCGCCGTGCTGCGCCTGCGCGACCGGCTGCTGCCGCTGGTCGAGCTCTCGCGCATCCTTGCGCTTGAGGAGGCGCCGGATCAGCAGGGCAAGCCGCGCTTTGTCGTCGTCACCCAGGTCGGGTCGCAGAGTTTCGGCATTGTCGTCGATCGCGTCTTCGACACGGAGGAGATCGTGGTCAAGCCGGTGGCGCCGATCCTGCGCCAGATCACGATGTTCTCCGGCAACACGATCCTGGGCGATGGGTCGGTGATCATGATCCTCGACACCAACGGGATCGCGCGCGCGGCGGGCCTGGCGGCCGAGGGCCGGGGCGATGGCGCCGCCGCCCAATCCGCCGCCGCCGCCCGCGGGGGGCTGACGACGACCCTGCTTCTCTTCCGCGCCGGGGAGGGTGCGCCCAAGGCGGTTCCGCTCGGCCTCGTCTCCCGGCTTGAGGATCTGCCGGCCGAGCGCATCGAACGCGCGGGCGATTCCCTCGTCGTGCAGTATCGCGGCACGCTGATGCCGCTGGTTTCGATGCAGGGCTATGCCGAACCTCCGCCGGCCGGGCAGCGCCAGGCCGTGCTGGTCTTCGGTGATGGCGCCCATGCCATGGGCCTCATGGTCGATGAGATCCTCGATGTGCTCGAGGCCCCACTGCTGATCGACCGCGCCGGCGCCCGGCTCGGCTTCCTCGGCAGTGCGGTGATCGCCGGCCGGGTGACCGAGGTGCTGGACTGCGCCTATTGGCTGCAGCAGGGCGGCGTGAACTGGTCGGGGGTGCGCGGCCAGGTCGAGAAGAGGCGGCCGCGCCTGCTGCTTGTCGAGGACAGCGCCTTCTTTCGCAATCTGGTCGTACCCGGCTTGGCCGCTGCCGGCTATGACCTGGTCACCGTCCCCCATGGGCGCGAAGCCCTGCGGTTGCGCGACCAGGGAGAGGTCTTCGACCTCATCCTCTCGGACATCCACATGCCCGAGATGGACGGCT
>JANWYF010000211.1 GCA_025057055.1 Rhodovarius sp.
GGCATTGGCGGCGAGCACCGTGCGGGCGAAGCGCAGCGCCTCCTCCGCGGTGAGTTTCGGCGCCTCCCCCATCACGCCGAGGATGGTGATCCCCGCCGCGCCCATGGCGAGATAGGCCTCGGTCATCCGCGCGGCGGAGGCAAGGTCGAGTGCGCCATCGGGCAGGAAGGGCGTGGGCGCGATCACGAAGGCACCGCGCGCCGAACGGTCGAGCAGCATGGCGCCCGCGGGTTGCCGCAAGGCAGGCCCCCGGTCAACCTGCCGCCCTGCCTTGCCTGGCGGCCAGGTCGGGCTGCCCTCTCGGCCCGCGCCGGCACCGCCATGCGCTGCGCAGCGGGGAAGGGCGTCGGGCGGGGCGAGGAGTCCGCCCGCTCCCGCATCGGCATGCCGGGGCGGCCACCGGCCGCGGGGGTTGGAACCCGCCATGCTGTCGGTGGCGCTGCCTCCGGGCTTTCTCGGCAGCCCGGGGCGGGTGCCGGGCTGAAGGCTCTGCCGCGCCGGCCGGCGGGCGCATCCCGCATCCGGCTGGCCCGGCGGGCCGAGACCCGCGCCTCAGCCCACCATCCGGCTGCCGGGCAGCCGGCGCGATGCCGCCCCGCAAAGGCCGCAATCGCCGTGATAAGGAGGGGCCATGCCCGAACCTGCCCCGACTGCCGCCGCCGGCCCGGTCGCCGGCGCCTCTCCGCCGCCCGCCCTCTCTGTGGTCGTCCCCTGCTACAATGAGGAGGAGGTGCTGCCCGAATTCCACCGCCGCCTCTCCGCCGTCATGGAAGGGACCGGCCTCACTTGGGAGGTTGTCTACGTCAATGACGGGTCGGAGGATCGCAGCCTCGATGTGATGCTGCGGCTGCGCGCGGCCGATCCGCATGTCGCGGTGGTCAACCTCTCGCGCAACTTCGGCAAGGAAATCGCGCTGACCGCCGGCCTCGACCACGCCCGGGGGGCGGAGGCGGTGGTGGTGATCGATGCCGACCTGCAGGACCCGCCCGAAGTCATCCCGCAGCTGATCGCCACCTGGCGGGAGGGCTATGACATCGCCTATGCCCAGCGCACCGCCCGGCACGGGGAGGGGCTGATCAAGCGCGCCACCGCTGCTGCCTTCTATCGGCTGATGCAGGGTCTGGGCGGGCGGGTCAAACTGCCCAAGGACACGGGAGATTTCCGCCTGATGTCGCGGCGCAGCCTGGATGCCCTGCTGAAGCTGCGCGAACACCATCGCTTCATGAAGGGGCTCTTCGCCTGGGTCGGCTTCCCCTCCAAGGCGGTGCCCTACGAGCGCGCGCCGCGCGCGGCGGGCAGCACGAAATGGAACTGGTGGAAGCTGTGGAACCTGAGCCTCGAGGGGATCACGAGCTTCACCGTGGGGCCGCTCAAGATCGCGACCTATGTCGGGGTGGTGGTCGCCTTCCTGGCCGGCATCTTCCTGGCCCAGCTGCTGCTGCGCACCATCCTCTTCGGCAATCCGGTCGCCGGCTATCCGAGCCTGATGGCGGTGGTGCTCTTCCTGGGCGGGGTGCAGATGATGATGCTGGGCATCATCGGCGAATATCTGGGCCGCATCTTCAACGAGACCAAGGGCCGCCCCCTCTACATCGTGGAGCGGCACCTCCCCTCGCGGTGAAGGCGCTGCTCGAGGAGGTGGCCGCCTGCCGCGCCTGCGCGGCGCTGCTGCCCCTAGGCCCCCGGCCGGTGCTCAGGGCGAGCCCGACCGCGCGCCTTCTCATCATCGGCCAGGCCCCCGGCACGCGGGTGCATGCCACCGGCATCCCCTGGAACGACCCCTCGGGAGAGAGGCTGCGCGCCTGGCTCGGCATGGACCGCTCCCGCTTCTACGACGCCTCGCGCATTGCCATCATGCCGATGGGCTTCTGCTATCCGGGGCGGCTGCCGAGCGGGGGCGATGCGCCGCCCCGGCCGGAATGCCGGGTGATGTGGCATCCGCGCCTGCTGGCCGCCATGCCCTTGATTCGGCTGACGCTGCTCGTCGGGGCCCATGCCCTGGCCCATTACCTGGATGCCCGGGCGAGCATGACCGACCTCGTCCGCCGCCAGCCCGGGCTGCCGCGGTTCTTCGCGCTGCCGCACCCCTCCTGGCGCAACAATGCATGGATGAAACGTCATCCCTGGTTCATGGACACCACGCTGCCCCTGCTGCGGCGCTGCGTGGCCGAGGCCCTCAGCGAGGCTGATCGGTAAGCCTCTCTGCCCTCTTTTGTGCGGCGCCACGATGTTGCCGCAATCGCACCACCTTGGCGCCCGTTCCGCCTGTCAAATCAAGCGCGAGACGGGGTTCGGCCCGGCCAGGGCCGGCCCCTCCGGAACCCTTGCCCCTCGGATGGCAGCCATGCCCGGCCTGGACAGCCTCTCCTCCCTCCGCCCCGACAGCGGCCATCTCCACGCGACCATCGCGGCCATGCCGCCGCTGCCTCAGGTTACAGAATGGTCACCTTGGCATGCGGCGGCCAAGCGCGCGATCGACATCCTGGGCGCGGGGCTGCTGCTCGTCCTGCTCTCTCCGCTCTTTCTGATCATCGCCTTGCTGGTGCGGCGCGATGGCGGTCCGGCCTTCTACGGCCATACCCGCATCGGCCAGGACGGGCGCGGCTTCCGCTGCCTCAAGTTCCGTTCCATGGTCGTCGACAGCGAGGCCCGACTGCAGGCGCTGCTCGCCTCCGACCCCGCCGCCCGGGCGGAGTGGGAGAGCACCCGCAAGCTGCGCAACGACCCGCGGGTGACGCCGATCGGTCGCTTCCTCCGCTCGACCTCGCTCGACGAGCTGCCGCAGCTGATCAACGTGCTGCGCGGGGAGATGTCGCTGGTCGGCCCGCGCCCGGTGACGGCGGCGGAACTGTCCACCTATTACGGCGCGGCGGCGGCCCATTACATGTCGGTCCGTCCCGGCATCACCGGCCTGTGGCAGGTGAGCGGCCGGTCGGATACCAGCTATGGCCAGCGCGTGGCCCTGGATGTGGCTTATGCCACTCGCCCCTCCCTGCTGACCGACCTCCGCATCCTGCTGCGCACGCCGATTGTTGTGCTGCAGCGCCGCGGGGCCTGCTGATCGCCCCCTCTCGCTCCAGCCGGCCAGCGGGGCCAGTCTGATCCCATGACCCAAGATGCGGCCCGGCGCAGCGGCCCGGGCCGGCTCCTCTCGGGCGCGTTGTGGAACGCGCTCGGGCGCGGCCTGCCCCTGCTGCTCGCGCTCGCCCTCACACCCTGGCTCCTGCAGCTGATGGGAATCGAGCGCTGGGGCCTCTTCACCCTCGCCCTCGCCGTCCTCGGCGTGATGGGGGTGCTCGATCTCGGGGTGGGGGCGGCGCTGACCCGCGCCTTGTCCGAGCGCATGGCCGATGCCGGGGCCGAGGAGCAGGCCGCGCTGGTGCGGGCGGCCATCGCCGTGCTCGCGCTCGTCGGCCTGGCCGGGGCCGCGCTGGTCTGGGCCGCCATACCCTGGCTGACCACCCGCCTGCTCAACATCCCCCCCGCCTTGCAGGAGGAGGGCGCGGCCGCCCTCGCCATCCTCGCCCTGGCCATTCCGCTGGTCGTGGTCAATGCGGCCCTGTGGGGCGTGCTCGCCGCCTATCAGCGCTTTGCCGCGGCCAATCTGGTCACGGTGCCGGTCAATCTCCTCTATTACCTGGGCCCGCTTGCCACGCTCTTGGTCTGGCAGAGCCTGGTGCCGGTGATGATCGCGCTGCTCCTCTGCCGCCTCGTCAACACCCTCTCCTACGCCTGGCTCATCGGGCGGGACCTGCCCAGCTTCTGGCGCGGCCGGCCCCGCCTCTCTCTGGCAGCCCCGCTCTTGTCGATCGGCGGCTGGATCACCCTGGCCGCCCTCATCGGGCAGGCGCTGCTCTATGCCGACCGCTTCGTCATCGGCGCGCTGCTCAGCCTGCAGGATGTCGCCCACTACGCCACCCCGCTCGACCTCATCATCCGCTTCTGGATCCTGCCGGTGGCGGTGGCACAGGCGCTGCTGCCGGCGATGGCCGCGGCCTATCGCGGCCTGCCCGCCGCCACGGCCGAGCTGCTGCGCCGCGGGGGGCTGATCATCCTCGCCCTCGTCTTTCCCGCTGCCCTGATCGTGGGTGCGGCGGCTGAGGCGCTGCTCGCCCTCTGGCTCGGGCGGGATTTCGCGGCCAGCGCTGCGCCGGTGCTCGCCCTCTTCGCGGTGGGCATCCTCTTCTCCTGCTTCGCCTATGCGCCCAATGCGCTGCTCGAGGCGATCGGCCGGCCCGACGTGACGGCGCGTTTCGTGCTCGCGCAGGCCCTGGTCTTCATCCCCGCCTCGGTCGCGGCGGTCGCCTGGGGCGGCATCACCGCCGCCGCCGCCCTCTGGTCGATGCGCGTGGCAGTGGATGCGCTGGGCAAGCTGTTCTTCGCCGCCCGGCTCTATCCCGCCGCCGCCCCCGCCGCTTCCGCCCTGCTGCCGCCGCTGCTGGCCGGCGGGGCGGTGCTGGCGCTCCTCACGCTGCTGCCCGGACCGGGCTGGCGGATGGCGGCCGCACTGGCGGGGCTGCTGGTGCTCGCGCCCCTCCTCTGGCGCGCCCTCTCGGCCGAGGAGCGGGCGATCCTGCGCAACCCCCGCTCCTGGCCTGGCCTGATGAGGATCCGGCCATGACCGCCCCGCTGTTCATCAATGGCCGTTTCCGCCTGCAGGGGCTGAGCGGCGTGCAGCGCTTCGCGGCCGAGATCACGGCCCAACTCCCGGAGGCGGTGGTGCTCACCCCACCACCCGGGCGGCTGGCCGGCCACCTCTGGGAGCAGTGGCGCCTGCCCCGGGCGGCGCGGGCCGGGCTGCTGCTCAACCTGGGCAACACGGCGCCGCTGCTCCGCCGCGGGCGGCAGGCCGTGGTCATCCACGATGCCGGCGTCTTCGACACGCCGGAGAGCTACAGCCTCTCCTTTCGCCTCTTCTACCGCACCATGCATCGCGTGCTGGCCCGCAACGGCACGCGGATCCTGACGGTCAGCGCCTTCTCCCGCGGCCGACTCGCCCGCGCGCTCCGCCTGCCGGAGGAGGCGATCGGCATCGTGCCGGAAGGGGGCGAGCATATCCTGCGCCCCGCCCCCGATGCGCAGGTGCTGAGCCGCCACGGCCTGCTGCCCGGACGCTACGCGCTGGTCGTGGGCACCGGGGCAGCGCACAAGAACCTGACGGTGCTGGCCGGGGCGGTCGACTGGCTGGCGGCGCGGGGCATGACCCTCGCCCTGGCCGGGGCGCGCGATGCCGCCGTCTTCCGTGACGGGGGTGCACTCGCCGGGGCACGCCCGCTCGGCCGCGTCAGCGACGGCGAGCTGCGCGCGCTGTATGAGAACGCCTTCTGCCTCCTCTTCCCCTCCCGCTACGAGGGCTTCGGCATTCCCCCGCTCGAGGCGATGTGCTGCGGCTGTCCGGTGCTCGCCGCGCGCGCCGGGGCGGTGCCCGAGGTCTGCGGCGAGGCCGCGCTGTGGTTCGACCCGCAGGATCCACGCTCGCTGCTGGCCGGGCTTGAGGCCCTGCCGGAGAGGCGCGAGGGGCTGCGGCAGGCCGGCTTCGCCCGGGCGCGGCTCTATTCCTGGCCGGCCGCCGCGGCCCGGCTGCTGACCCTGGCCGAGGAGGCCCGCGCGTGAGGATCGCCATCGTCCACGAATGGCTCGAGAGCTACGCCGGTTCCGAGCGCGTGCTCGAACAGATGCTGCTCGCCTTCCCCGAGGCGGATCTCTTCGCCCTCTGCGACGTGCTGCCCGAGGGGGAGCGCGGCTTCCTGCAGGGCCGGCGCCCGCGGGTCAGCTTCATCCAGCACCTGCCCTTCGCGCGCCGGCGCTTCCGCCACTACCTGCAGCTGATGCCGATCGCGATCGAGCAGTTCGACCTCTCGGGCTATGATGTGGTGCTCTCCTCCTCCCACGCCGTGGCCAAGGGCGTCATCACCGGCCCTGGCCAGCGGCATGTGAGCTACATCCATTCCCCGATGCGCTACGCCTGGGATCTGCAGGCGCAATACCTGCGCGAGGCCGGGCTCGAACGCGGTCTCGCCTCGCTCTATACGCGCTGGCTGCTGCATCGGCTGAGGCTATGGGACCACGCCTCGGCCGCCCGGCCGGATGTGCTGGTCGCCAACTCGCGCTGGGTGGCCGAGCGCATCCGCAAATGCTGGGGCCGCCAGGCGGCGGTGCTCCATCCGCCCGTGGCGGTCGATGCCTTTCCCCTCTGGCGCGAGAAGGAGGACTATTTCCTGACCGCCTCGCGCCTGGTGCCCTATAAGCGCGTCGAGCTGATCGCCGAGGCCTTCGCTGGCCTGCCGCATCTGAGGCTGCTGATCGTGGGCGACGGACCGCAGATGGCGCGGGTCGCCGCCGCGGCGGCAGGGGCCCCCAACATCACCCTGCTCGGCCGCGTCGCCCAGCCCGATCTCGTCCGGCTGATGCAGCGCGCGCGCGCCTTCGTCTACGCTGCCGAGGAGGATTTCGGCATCGTCATGGCCGAGGCCCAAGCGGCCGGCACCCCCGTCATCGCCTATGCCCGCGGCGGTGCGGCCGACATCGTGCGCGACGGAGAGACCGGCATCCTCTTTCCCGAACAGAGCGTGGCCAGCCTGCGCGCGGCGCTGGCGCGCTTCTCCGGCTTCGACCCCGAGGCCTGCCGGGCCAATGCCCAACGCTTCGGCGAAGCGCGCTTCCGCGCCGCGCTGCGCGAGCTGGTGTCCGGATGATCCGCTTTTCCCTCATCGTGGCGACCATCGGCCGGGCGGCGGAGCTGCGCGCCCTGTTCGACAGCCTGATCGCGCAGGGCTGGCCGGCGCTCGAGGTGATCGTCGTCGACCAGAACGAGGACGCCCGGCTGGCACCGGTCATCGCCGATTACGCGGCGCGGCTCGAGATCCGCCACGTTAGGCGGCGTGAAGCCCACGCCAATGCCGCGCGCAACCAGGGCTTGGCGCTGGCCAGGGGCGATGTCGTGGGCTTTCCTGACGACGACTGCACCCTGCCCCCCGGCGTGCTCGCCCGGGTGGCCCATGCCTTCACCGAGGATCCCGAACTTGCCGTGCTGACCGGCCCGGCCGCGACGCCCGAGGGCGCGCTCGGCTCCGGCCGCTGGCGGCGGGAGAGCGGGCCGATCACCACCGCCAATGTCTGGACCAGCGTCATCGAGTTCAATCTCTGGCTGCGGCGGGAGGTGGCGGTGGCACTCGGCGGCTTCGACGAAGGGATGGGGCCTGGCACGCGCTTCGGCAGCGCCGAGGGCAATGACCTGGTCTGCCGCGCCATCGCCGCCGGCCATGTCGCGCGCTACGATTATGATCTGCGCGTGGTCCATCCCGACAAGCGGCTGACCGATGTGGCTGCCGCCCGCGCCCGGGCCTATGGCCGCGGCCTCGGCTTCGCGCTGCGCCGGCATGCCCCGGCCCGGGCTGCCCTGCCCTTCTTCCTCCGCCCGGTCGGGGGGGTTGTGGTCTCGCTGCTGCAAGGAAGGCTCCGTCACGCCGCCTATTACGCCAACACCTGGCTTGGCCGGGTCGAAGGCTTTCTGGCCGGTGGCCGGGCATGAACATCGCGGTGGGCATAGCGACCCGCGGCCGCCCCGCCGTCCTGGCCGAGGTGCTGGCCGAACTCCGCCGCCAGCGGCGCGCCCCGGACCGGGTCGTGGTCTGCCATGTCGATGCGGCGGATGTGGCCGATCTGCCCCGGCGCTTCCCCGAGGTCGCCTTCCTCACCGCCGCCGCCGGCCTGCCCATCCAGCGCAACGCGATCATGGATGCGCTGCCTGACGCCGATGTGGTCGTCTTCCTGGACGACGATTTCCTGCCCGCCCCCGACTGGCTTTCGGTGCTGGAGGCGGTGATGACACGCCATCCCGACTGCGTGGTGGCCACCGGCACCGTCATCGCCGACGGGGCCAAGGGGCCGGGGCTGTCGGTGGCGGAAGCTCGCGCCTTGCTGGCGGCCGATGTGCCGCCCGCCGACCCGTTGGCGGTTGCGCCGCATTTCAACGGCTATGGCTGCAACATGGCGATCCGCATGGCCCCGGTGCGCGCCCATGCGCTGCGCTTCGACGAGGCGCTGCCGGCCTATGCCTGGTATGAGGACATCGACTTCACCCGCCGCCTGCTCCCCTACGGCAAGATCCTGCGGCTCGCCGGGGCGCGGGGCGTGCATCTCGGCGTCAAGGCAGCGCGGCAGCCGGGCCTTCGGCTCGGCTACAGCCAGGTGGTCAACAGCGTCTATCTGGCGCGCAAGGGCAGCTATCCCTGGTCGCATGCCCTGCGCAGCATCGCCCGCCACGTCGCGATCAACCTGGCGCGCAGCCCCTTTCCCGAACCCTGGGCCGACCGTTGGGGCCGCTTCCGCGGCAACATGCTGGGGCTGTGGGAGGTGCTGACCGGCCGCGCCCATCCCGGCCGCATCCGCGAGCTCTAGCGCACAGCGCAAGGCTGGGCTTGGGTCGGCGCTCTTGCCGCCCGGGGCCGGGCGCCGCAGGCTGGCGCGCGCGATTCGCGCCGGAGCCCCGATGCCAGAGCCGCCTGCCAAGCCCACCCCGCTGCAGCTCTTTCTCGGCTTCCTCTACATCGGCGGCCTGGCCTTCGGCGGCGCCGTCGCCTGGGCGCGGCATGTGCTGATCGAGGACCGCCGCTGGCTGAGCGAGCGCGAATACGCCGAACTCATCGGCCTTGCCCAGGTGCTGCCCGGGCCCAATGTCGGCAACCTGGCGGTCATCTATGGTCGGCGCTGCGCCGGGCTCGCCGGGGCGGCGGCCGCGCTCGGCGGTTTCGTGCTGGTGCCGACCGCGGTGGTGCTCGGCCTGGTCGCCCTGTGGCAGGAGTTCGGGCAAAACCCCTGGGTTGCGGCCTTCATGGCGGGGGTGGCGCCGGCGGCGGCGGGCCTGGCGCTGGGGGCTGCGATCAAATCCGGCATCCGGCTGCGCCCGCCACCCGAGCAGATCCTGGCCATCATCGCCATCGCGCTGGCCGTCGTCATCTGGCGCGTGCCGCTCTTGTGGGTGGTGGCGGTGGCGGGCCCCGTTTGCGTGGCGCTCTCGGTGCGGCGGGCGCTGCGCGCATGACGCCCTCCTGGCTCGAGATCCTCGGCACCTTCGCCCTGCTCTCGCTGCTCGCGGTGGGCGGGGCCAATGCGCTGGCGCCCGAGATGTTCCGCCTGCTGGTCGAGACCCGCGGCTGGCTGGATGAAGCGAGCTTCGTCAAGCTCTTCGCCCTGAGCCAAGCTGCCCCCGGCCCCAATATCCTGGCCGCCAGCGTGATGGGCATGGCGGTGGCCGGCCTGCTGGGCGGCATCATCGCCACCATCGGCATCCTGGGCCCGGCGGCCATCCTCGCCTGGACGGTGGCCGGCTGGCTCGACCGGCTGAAGGGCGCCTGGTGGCTCAAGCCGGCACAGGGCGGGCTGGTGCCGATCGCGGTCGGTCTGATGGCCGCGGGCGGGATCATCCTCGGCGAGGCTGCCTTCAGCTTCTGGGCGGCACCGCTGATCACGGCAGGCACCGCGGCCTTCGTCGCCTTGACGCCGCGCAACCCGCTCTGGGCGCTGCTGCTCGGGGGGCTGATCGGACTGGCCTTCGCGCGGTAAACCCGCGCCCGCGGCGGCCGAAAGCGGAAGAGCAGGCGCCTGGACCGGCGTGGAGCACGGGCGCGCAGAGGGCGGCGAGGCGAGGGGCCCAGCCAAGCCGCCTAGGCAGCCGCCGCGGGGCGCGGAAGGGGCGCGCCAGCCGCCGGTCAAGCCGCCCGGGCCGCGGGCACGCCGCGCAGCCGCCCGCCGGGGCTCGCCCCCGGGATCGCCGCAGCGAAATCCGCCGCCGCAAGCAGCCGCTGCCAATCGACCCCGGTCTCCACCCCCATGCGGCGAAAGGTCCAGACCACATCCTCCGTCGCCACATTGCCCGTGGCACCTGGGGCGTAGGGGCAGCCGCCGATGCCTCCGGCCGCGGCGTCGATGACGCGGCAGCCCGCCTCATAGGCCGCCACGCAATTGGCCACCCCCATGCCGTAGGTATCATGGCCGTGGAAGGCGAAGCGCGGGCCGTAGCGGTCGATCGCGCGTGCCATCACGCGCCAGACCTGATCGGGCGCGGCATTGCCCGTGGTATCGCAGAGCGCGATCTCCATATCCTCGCGCAGCGGGGCGATCTGGTCGATCAGCCGCGCCACCGCCTCCTCCGGCACTACGCCCTCAAAGGGGCAATGGAAACAGGTCGAGAGGTTGAAGCGGATCCGCAGCTCGGCCGGCGTTTCGCGCACCAGCTGCGAGAGTTCCTCCAGCGCATCGGCCACGCTGCGGTTGAGGTTGGCGCGGCTGTGGCCCTCGGTGACGCTCATGAAGAAGCCGAGACGATGCGCGCCGTGCCGCAGCGCCGCCTCGAAGCCGCGGCGGTTGGGCACCAGCACGGTGCATTCCAGCCCGGGCAGCTGCCGCGCCGCCGCCAGCACCTCGGCCGTGTCGGCCATTTGCGGGATGGCGCGGGGGGAGACGAAGCTGCCCACTTCCATCCGCCTGAGCCCCGCCGCGTGCAGCAGGCGCACCAGCTCGATCTTGGTCGCGGTCGGCACGAAGTCCCGGATCCCTTGCAGCCCGTCGCGGGGGGCCACCTCGCTCAGGAAGATCATCCCTCCTCTCCCAGCAGCTCGCGGAAGACCTGCGCATTGTGCGCCCCGGGCGCGGGGCCGGTCCAGCGCACCATCTCTTGCGGCGCCACCCCGTCGAAGCGGAAGGGGGCGGCGGGGTGCAGCACCTCTCGCCCGATCAGCGGATCATGCACCGGCATCACCATGGACCGGGCGCGGAAATGCGGATCCTCGGCACAGTCGCGGATGTCATAGAGGCGCGAGCAGGGCACCTCCGCCGCCTCCAGCACCGCCTCCGCCTCCTTGGCGGTGCGGGTGCGCGTCCAGGCGGCGATGGCGGCATCCAGCTCCTCGACATGGGCGCAGCGGCCGGCATTGGTCGCAAAGCGCGGATCTTCCGCCAGGTCGGGCCGGCCGATCGCGGCCATCAGCCGCTTGAAGATCAGGTCGGAATTGCCGGCGATGCAGAGCCATTTGCCATCGGCGCAGGGATAGGTGTTGGTGGGTGCCGCGGTCTTGATCGCCGCCCCCTGCGGTTGGCGCACCCAGCCGAACAGGCCGTATTCCGGCAGCATCCCCTCCATCAGGCTGAAGACGGAGGAGACGAGATCGACATCGATCACCCGGCCCCGATGGTTGCCCACCTTCACCCCCCAGCAGGCGGCCACCAGCGCCATGGCCGCGTACATGCCGGCCAGATCATCGCTGATCGAGACGCCGCAGCGCGGCGGCGGCAGGTCGGTCTGGCCGGGGTGGGCGGTGAGGTGCCTGAGGCCGCCCATCGCCTCTCCGATGGCGCCGAAGGCGGGCTTGTCCCGATAGGGGCCATCCTGCCCGAAGCCCGAGATGCGGGCGATGATCAAGTCGGGATTGCGGGCGTGGAGCACGGCCGGGGCAAGCCCGATACGCTCCAGATAGCCGGGGCGGAAATTCTCGACCAGGGCGTCGCATTTGGCGGCGAGGCCGACCACCCGTTCCCGATCGCGCGGGTTCTTGAGGTCGAGCGTGACCGAGAGCTTGTTGCGCCCGTGCACGCTGAACCAGACCGAATGGCCGTCAATGCTGCTGCCCCAGCCGCGCACCGGATCGCCGCCGGGCGGTTCGACCTTGATGACCTCCGCCCCCATGTCGGCCAGCAGCCGGGTGGCGAAGGGGGCGGCGATATAGTGCCCGAGTTCGAGGATGCGCAGTCCGGTCAAGGGAAGCATGGACCGCGGTGTAGGGCAGATGGCCGCCGGTGGAAAACGGGGGGCGATCACGTGATGCCGGCGGCGGCCAGCTGCTCGAGCGGAGCATCGAGGCGCAGGGCGAAACGGGTCATCGCCGCAAGGAGCTCGATCGCCCCCTCCGGCGGGGGGGCGGTGGCGCGCAGCACCACGCGATGATCGGGCAGCAGGCCAAGATCGAGCCCGGCCAGCTCCGCCCGCAGCGCAAGCACGGCGCCGACCGCCCGCGCGCGATCGGCCGCGGCCTCGGCGGTGGAGGGGATGCGGCCGGCGAGTGCGAGAAGGCGAAGCCGGTCGGCCGAGAGTTCGGCGAGGCAGCGGCGCCCCCGCCAAGCGTAGCGGATCAGGGGCCGCAGATGCGGCGCGCGCAGCGAAAGCCGACCATCCCGCGCAACCAGGAAGGGACCGAGCATCAGCATCGGCCGCGAACTTGCCGCGCCGGGGTGAAGGGAGGATAAACCGCGCCATGCCCCTCGCCGACAGCCTTCGCATGGTGCTCGCCCCGCCCCACCGCGCGGGATATCCCTTCCTGGCCGGCGGAGGGGCGGCGATGCTGCTCGGGCTCTTCCTCGGCGGCTGGCTGTTCTGGCCCGGCGCCCTCTTCACCGCCTTCTGCCTCTATTTCTTCCGCGACCCGGAACGGGTGCCGCCCGACCGGCGCGGCGTCATCCTTGCCCCCGCCGATGGCAGGGTGATCAGCGTGGCCCCGGTCATCCCGCCCGAGGAGCTCGGCCTCGGTGAGAGGCCGCTGTGGCGGGTGGCGATCTTCCTCTCGGTGCTTGATGTCCACGTCAACCGCAGCCCGGCCGCGGGGCGGGTGGTGCGCATCGTCTACCATCCCGGCAAGTTCCTCGCCGCCCATCTCGACAAGGCGGCCGAGGAGAA
>JANWYF010000225.1 GCA_025057055.1 Rhodovarius sp.
ATGGTGCGCGATGTTGATGGCGGCCACCGGCGCCAGGTCCCGCATCAGGCGATAGGGGCGGTTGGGCAGCAGGGTCTCGTTCGCGGTGTGGGTGTTGCTCATCACCAGCAGGGTGTGACCGTCGGGGGCGGATTTGGCGACGACATCCGTCCCGATCACGGCACCTGCCCCCGGCCGATTCTCGACCACCACGGGCTGGCCGAGCGCGGCGGCCAGCGGTTCGGCCATGGCGCGGGCGGCGATGTCGGCCGACCCGCCGAGGCCGAAGGGCACGACGATGCGCAGCGGACGCTGCGGCCAGGACTGGGCGGGAGAGGCAGTGGCGAGCCAGGGCGCGGCCAGGGCGCCGAACAGCAGGGGGCGGCGGAGCATCCGGACGGTCTCCCTCTCGAACTTTGCCGCCAGTCATGCCCGCAAGGGCAAAGCCCGGCAAGCGCCGACCTCTTGCCCACCCACCCGCTGCCATCCCATGCTCACCCCGGGAGACGGAGAGCGGGAACGGCCATGCCCAAGCTGGTCACCGACGACGGTGTTGCCCTGCACTACGAGGAGGTGGGGGAGGGCCGCCCGATCGTCTTCGTGCACGAATATGCCGGCGATCATCGCAGCTGGGAGCCGCAGCTGCGCTTCTTCGGCCGGCGCTACCGCTGCATCGCCTTCGCCGCGCGGGGCTATCCGCCCTCGGATGTGCCGACCGATCCCGCCGCCTACAGCCAGGATCGCGCGACCGACGACCTGGCGGCGATCATCCGCGGCCTGGGCCTGGGGCGGGCGCATGTGGTCGGCCTCTCGATGGGCGCCTTCGCGGCGCTGCATCTCGGCCTGCGCTATCCGGAACTGGCGCTCAGCCTGACCGCAGCCGGCGTGGGCTACGGATCAAGCCCCGACCATCGCGCACGGTTCCATGCCGAGACGGATGCCACCATCGCCCGCATCCGCGCCGAGGGGATGGCAGTCGCCGGCAAGGCCTATGCCCATGGGCCGACGCGGCTGATCTTCAAGCAGAAGGACCCGCGCGGCTTTGCCGAGTTCGAGGCACAGCTCTGCGAGCATTCGACCGAGGGCAGCGCGCTGACCCTGCAGGGGGTGCAGCGCCAGCGCCCCTCGCTCTTCGACCTGCGAGAGGGCCTGGCGCAGATGCGCTTGCCCACCTTCATCATCGCGGGCGATGAGGACGATCCGACGCTCGAGGCCAGCATCTTCCTCAAGCGCACCATCCCCGCGGCGGCGCTGCTCGTGCTGCCGAAATGCGGGCATACCATCAATCTCGAGGAGCCGGACGCCTTCAACCGCGCGGTGCTCGACTTCATCACCCATGTCGATGCCGGCACCTGGCGCGAGCGGATCGCGGGCAGCCTCGCCGGCGGGATCATCCGCTGAGGCTGCCGCCGGCCGGCAGAAAGCAACGGGCCCGCTCCGGCATCCGCCACCGATGCGGCCAAGCACGGGGCCTCCGCCCGCAGCCCCTGACAGGGCCCGGGATCAGGCCGGGCAGATCGACCCTGCCCCGGCCGCCACGGGGGGGCGGCGCCGCGCTGGCCGCCATCGATTCCGGCAGGAGGCGTCCGTCCCCCCTCTCCCGCCCTGGCGGTGGAGCGATCGGTTCCCCCCATGCCGGCCGCAAGCGCTTCTGGCTTCCATCCCTCGACCAGCGTCTCGATCCCGGCTGAGGGCTTGCTTCTGCGGCCTGCGCTAACGGCGCTGCGTGCGCGGATCCAGCGCGTCCCGCAGACCATCGCCAACCAGGTTGAGCGCCAGGACCAGCAGAAAGATCGCCGCGCCGGGAAAGATCGCCAGCCAGGGCGCGCTTTCGATGAAGCGCTGGGCATTGTTGAGCATCGCGCCCCAGGAGGGGGCGGGCGGCTGCTGGCCCAGGCCCAAGAAGGACAGCGCCGCCTCGGCGATGATCGCCTCCGCGATGGAGAGCGTTGCCTGCACCATCAGCGGCGGCGCGATATTGGGCAGGACATGGACAAGGGCGGTGCGCCAGGGGGGATTGCCCATGGCGCGCGCTGCCTCCGCCCAGTCCGAGGCGGCGGCATCCTGCGCCATGCCGCGCGCCAGGCGGATGAAGACCGGGCTGGCCGAGATGGCGATGGCGAGCATCGCATTCTCCAGCGCGGGGCCGAGGAAGGCGGCGAGCGCAATGGCCAGGATGAGGAAGGGCACGGCCAGCATCGCATCGGCGATGCGCGAGATGACGGCATCCACCCAGCCGCCGGCGAGCCCCGCCAGCATCCCGATCGGCACGCCGATCAGCACGGCCCCGCCCACCGCGATGATCCCGGCCATGAGCGAGGCGCGCGCCCCCCACACCACGCGGGAGAAGACGTCGCGCCCGTTCTCGTCGGTGCCGAACCAGTGCGCGGCCGAGGGCGGGCGCCGGATCGCGCTCCAGGAGGTCTGCAGCGGATCGGCCGGCGCCACCCAGGGGGCGAGGATCGCCGCCAGGACG
>JANWYF010000234.1 GCA_025057055.1 Rhodovarius sp.
AAGGCCGCAGGTTCAAATCCTGCCCCCGCACCCCCCCACCACACAACCAGACAACCAGACAACCACACAAACAAAGGCCAGAAGGCAGAAAGGCGCCACGCCAAAGCCGCCCACACCGCCACCCAACACAGCCAGCCCCACGCCCAAACCTGGGGAGGGGGCGCCAAAAAGGCACGCGGCACAGTCTCGCCGCAACTCACGCCAACTTCTCGGTCGAGACCTCGTGCACCGGCACACCGCCTTCAGCGAAGGCATCCAGATTGTCAAAAGTGGCCCGGGCAATGGCGCGCAGCGCCTCCTCGGTGAAAAAGGCCTGATGCGCGGTGATCAGCACATTCGGAAAGGTCAGGAGCCGGGCGAACACATCGTCCTGAATGACTTGGTCGGACAGGTCCTCGAAGAAGAGGTCCGCCTCCTCCTCATAGACGTCCAGGCCCAACAGCCCAATCCGCCCCGATTTCAATCCCTCGATCACGGCCCGCGTGTCGACGATCGCGCCGCGGCTCGTGTTGATCAGCATCACGCCGGGCTTCATCCGAGCAATCGCCGGCGCATCGATCAGGTGGCGTGTGCCGGGCGTAAGGGGGCAGTGCAGCGTAATGATGTCGGATTCCGCGAGCAGGGTCGCGAACGGCACATAGGCCGCCGGCAATTCCGGATTGGGCTGCGGATCATAGGCAAGCAGACGGCACCCGAAGCCTGAGAGGATGCGCAGCAGGGCCGAGCCGATCCGCCCCGTGCCGATCACGCCCACGGTCTTGCCCTTCATGTCGAAACCGAGCAGCCCCTCGAGGGCGAAATTGCCCTCCCGCACCCGCGCATAGGCGCGGTGGATCCGGCGATTGAGGCAGAGCATCATCGCCAGCGTGTGCTCGGCCACCGCCTCAGGCGAATAGGCCGGGACCCGCCCCACCCGGATGCCGAGCTGCCGCGCCGCCGCCAGATCGACATTGTTGAACCCGGCGCAGCGCAGCGCGATCAACCCGACCCCTTGGGCAGAGAGCCGCGCGAGGGTCCTGGCGTCGGCCTGATCGTTGACGAAGAGGCAGACCGCCTGCGCGCCGTCGGCCAGCAAGGCCGTCTCGGCGGAGAGCCTCGGCTCCAGAAAGACCAGCCGATGCCGCCCGCCGCGCGCGGTATTCTCGGCCTCCAGGAACTGGCGATCATAGGATTTGGTGCTGAAAACCGCGACCTGCATGACCACAGCCCTCCTCGTCGCGCAGCATCCCACGCCCGGCCGCCGGGTGGGAGGGCGCGGATCCCCCCACGCCCAAGCGCCGGAGCAGCGGCTCTCACACTCGGCGCACCGCAGCCCAGGGCCGAACTTGCCCTGCCTGCCGGGCCGGGGCGCGGTCGTCCCCCGGCGCCGGCGGCAGGGTTCAGGCCATCCCGGCGCAGATCCCGCTCTCCCCTCGGACGGCCTGCGCTGTCCGGCCGGCCGCGTCCGCCCATCCTCACCGCGGCAAGCCCGAGGGCGCCGGCCCCGGCTCGGCCAACCGCGGCGAGCGCGCATCCCTGCCGCCGCTGCTCGGATCGCGGCTCACCGCCGCCATGCATGCCGGGGCGGGTGACAAGCGGCGCCTGCTCGGCTAAGCGCGGCACTTCCGCGGGCACCCCTGGAGGCCCCGGCCGCCCCGCGGGGCGGGAATCCACCACGAACAGAGGAGCGAGTGGTCATGATCCAGACCATCCGGATCGAGGCCGCGGCGCGCGAGCGGGCCGGCAAGGGGGCGGCGCGCGCGACCCGGCGAGCGGGCATGGTGCCCGGTGTCATCTACGGCGCGAAGCGTGAGCCGACGCTGATCCAGATCGACCCGCGCGTCCTGATGAAGGAGCTGCAGAAGGGCGGCTGGCGCAGCCACATCTACGAGGTTGCGGTGACGGGCGGGGCGACCGAGACGGCGCTGATGAAGGAGGTGCAATTCCACCCCGTCACCGACCGCCCGATCCATGTCGATTTCCAGCGCTTGGCGCCGGGGGCGCGGATCCGCGTGCGGGTGCCGGTGGTCTTCCTCAATGAAGCGACCTGCCCAGGGCTCAAGGCCGGCGGCACCCTCAATGTCGTCCGTCGCGAGCTCGAGGTGATGGCCGAACCCGACGCGGTGCCCCAGCATTTCGAGATCGACCTCGCCGAGGCGAAGATCGGCGATACCCTGCGCTGGTCGGCGGTGAAGGACAAGTTCGGCACCCGCGCGGTGATCAACCGCGATTTCGTGGTCGCGACCATCGCCCCGCCGGTCATGGAGGAGGTGGCCGCACCGCAGGCCGCCGCCGCCCCGACCAAGGGCAAGGGCAAGGCCGCCGCCAAGCCGGCCGCTCCCGCCGCCCCGGCCAAGAAGAAGTAAGGGCAGGGCGCCGTGCTGCTCTGGGTCGGGCTCGGCAATCCCGGCCCGGAACACGCGCGCCAGCGCCACAATGTCGGCTTCATGGCGCTGGATGCGATCGCGGCCCGCCACGGCCTTCCGCCCTGGCGCCGCCAGTTCAAGGGCGAGGCCACGGCCGGCCGCATCGGGCCCGAACGCGTGCTGCTGCTCAAGCCGCTCACCTACATGAACCGGTCGGGCGAGGCGGTGCAGGCGGCAGCCCAATTCCACAAGATCCCGCCGGCGCAGATCTGGGCCTTTCATGACGAGCTCGATCTGCCGCCGGGGCGGCTTAGGGTGAAGCAGGGCGGCGGCACCGCCGGCCACAACGGGCTTAGGGACCTGCAGCGCGCCCTCGGCACCGCCGATTTCGGCCGGGTGCGCATCGGCATCGGCCATCCCGGCGACAAGGCGCGGGTGACCGGCCATGTGCTCGGCCCCTTCGCGCGGGAGGAGGCGGAAGGCTGGCTGCCGCGGCTGCTCGGGGCGATCGCCGAGGCCGCGCCCCTGCTCGCCGCAGGCCGCCCGGATGCCTTCGCCAGCCGGATTGCGCTGCTGATGCAGCAGGAGGCCATGTGATGGACCCCGATCCCGATTTCGGCTTCTCCGCTCCTGGGGCGGAGGATCGCGCCAATGCCGCGGCGGCCTTGGCCTCGGCCCTGGTGCGGGAGGCTGCCGCGCTCGCCCAAGCGGCGGCGGGGCTGTCCGCCTGCCTGCCCGGCCCGGCCGGCCCTGGTGCACTCTCCGATGTGCGGCGCGCCCGCAGCGTGGCCGCCGCCGCGGCCGAGGCTGCCACGCGCGCTGCCCTGCTGCTGGAGGCGGCGGAGGTGATCGGCGCCATGCCGGAGGATGCGGCCGAACGCCTCGCCCGCGCCGCCGAGCGCAACGGGCTGCCCCCGGCCAGCCTGCGCCCCGCGCTGCGGGCCGCGGCCCTCGCCCTGCCCACCGATGACGGGGCGGCGCGCATCGCCGCCGGCATCCTGGCCGCCGATCTCGGCCTCGCCCTCGGCGGCTGATCCCCACCCCGCTTCGATCGCGACTCCGGAACCAGGCCAGCATGGGCTTCAACTGCGGTATCGTCGGCCTGCCCAATGTGGGCAAATCGACACTGTTCAATGCGCTGACCGCCACCGCCGCGGCGCAGGCGGCCAACTACCCCTTCTGCACGATCGAACCCAATGTCGGCCGGGTGGCGGTGCCCGACCCCCGGCTCGAGACACTGGCGCGGATCGCCAAGAGCGCGAAGGTGGTCCCGACAAGCCTTGAGTTCGTCGACATCGCAGGCCTCGTGCGCGGCGCCTCGAAGGGAGAGGGGCTCGGCAACCAGTTCCTGGCCCATATCCGGGAGGTGGATGCGATCATCCACGTCCTGCGCTGCTTCGAGGATCCGGACATCACCCATGTCGAGGGCAGCATCGATCCCATCCGCGATGCCGAGACGGTGGAGACCGAACTCATGCTCGCCGATCTCGAGAGCCTGGAGCGCCGTCGCCAGAACCTGAGCAAGCGGGCCCGCGGCGGGGATCGCGAAGCGCAGGCGCAGCTCGCCCTGATCGAGCCGATGATCGCCGCCCTCTCCGCCGGGCGGCCGGCGCGCAGCGCCATCCCGCCGGGCGAGGAGGAGGCCGCGCGCCGCCTGCAGCTGATGACCACCAAGCCGATCCTCTATGTCTGCAACGTGGAGGAGGAGGCAGCGGCGACCGGCAATGCCTGGAGCGCGCAGGTGATGGCGCGGGCCGCCGCCCAGGGGGCGCAGGCGGTGGTGGTCAGTGCGGCGATCGAGGCCGAGATCAGCCAGATGCCCCCGGAGGAGCGCAAGGAGTTCCTGGCCTCCCTCGGCCTGGCTGACAGCGGGCTCGATCGCATCATCCGGGCGGGCTATGCGCTGCTCGGCCTGATCACCTTCTTCACCGCCGGCCCCAAGGAGACGCGGGCCTGGACCATCCGCCGGGGCACCCGTGCCCCGCAGGCCGCCGGCGTGATCCACGGCGATTTCGAACGCGGCTTCATCGCGGCCGAGACGATTTCCTACGAGGACTATGTCGCCTGCGGCGGGGAACAGGGCGCGCGGGAGGCAGGCAAGCTGCGCATCGAAGGCAAGGACTATGTGGTCCGCGACGGCGATGTGATGCTCTTCCGCTTCAACGTGTGAGGGGGAGGGCGGCCTTCGGCCAGTCGGGCGCGTGCAAGAGCGCCCAGAGCAGCCGCGCGGCCGCCATGGTGGCGGCCCGCAGCTCCGCATCCGGCACGAGGCGACGGCGGTCCTCCCCGGTCAGGACGAAGCGCAGGCGGCTCTCCGGCTCGTCGAAGCCGGCAAGAAGCCGCGCCGCCGGGATCCCGGCCGCGGCGAAATTGGCATGATCGCTGTTCTCCATCGGCGCCTCATGGATGCCGATGCCGGGCAGCGCCGCGCGGAAGATCGCGGCGAGGGCCGGATGGCCGTGGGTGAGCGCGGTCAGCCGCGGGCTGCCGGCGATCGCATCGAGGTTGAGGTTGCAGACCAGCCGCGCCCGCCGCGCCGGATCGAGGCCCGCCAGCCAAGCGCGGCTGCCGGCCAGCGCCCATTCCTCCGCGCCGAAGATCGCCACCAGCAACCCGCGCGGCGCCGTCTCGATCAGCGGGGCGAAGGCGCGGGCGATCGCGATCGCGGCCGCCACGCCGGTCGCATTGTCGATGGCACTCTCGGCCAGGGCATGCCCGTCAAGATGGGCGGAGAGCACGACCAGTTCCGGCCCCCGGCCCGGCAGTTCCAGGATCAGGTTCGGTGTCTCGGCCGGGTGGTCCTCCGCCTCGATGGTGATGCGCACCCGCCCGCCCTCGCGCAGCTGCGCCGCCGCCTCGGCCGAGATGCCGAGTGCTGGAATGCCCGCTCCGCCGTTGCGGCCGGAGGAGCCGGCCACCGGCCCGACCCCGGGCTCGGGCTGGGCGATCAGGAAGGCCGCGGCGCCGGCGGCCTCGGCGGCGGCCAGCTTGACGCGCCGGTGCAGGGTGTGGGTGGCAAAGGGGTATTCGTGCCGGACCATGACGCACAGCCCCTCGATGCCGCGATGCCCGGGCGCGCCGCGCCCCAGGTCGCGGACATCCAGCACCAGGTCGCGGCAGGGCATGCTGCCGAGCAGCGGCACCGAGTCGAGCAGCCGGCCCGAGGGTTCGTGGACCAGCCGCGCCTCGTGGCAGGTCCAGCCGGGATAGGCGCTCGGCTCATTGGCCACGGGGCCCAGGGCGCGCAGCCGCACCGCGGCGAAAGTGAAGGCCGAGCTGGCTGACGGCGTGCCCGATTGCCGCCCCCCGGCATCGCAGAGCGCCGCGAAATCGAAGCCGAGCAGCGGATCGGCCGCGATCGCCTCCAGCGCAGCTTCCAGCCCCACCGCCGCCTCCGCTACTGCGCGCGGATGTTCTGGGCGCGCGCGAGTTCGGCCAGCCGCGCGATGTCGGCGCGGACCAGCCGGTCGAAATCGGCCGGGCCTTCGGCGCGGGGCAGAACGGCCAGCGCCTCCAGCCGTGGGGTGAGATCGGGCGCGGTGATGACACGCGCCAGGGCTTCGGCCAGACGCGCCACGATGCCGGCCGGGGTGCGGCCCGGGGCCATGATGCCCCACCAATGCTCGGCCACCAGATCGATGCCCGCCTCGCGGAAGGTCGGCACATCGGGCAGGGCAGGCAGCCGCGCCGTGCCCATCACGCCGAGCGGGCGCACCTGCCCAGCCTGGACCTGCGGCAGCGCCGTGGCGAGCGTGACGAAAGTCGCCTGCACACGGCCCGCTGCCAGATCCTGCATCGCCGGCCCGCCGCCGCGATAGGGCACATGGGTCAGGCGGATGCCGCTGGCGCGCTGGAACAGCTCTCCGGCAAGGTGCGAGGCCGCCCCAACCCCGCCCGAGCCGTAGGTGAGCCCCTCCGGCCGGCTCTGCGCCAGCGCCACGAACTCCGCGATGCTGCGCACGGGCAGGCTGGCCGGGACGAACATCATCAGCGGTGCGACGCCGATCGCGCTCACCCGCTCGAAATCCGCGATCGGATCATAGGGCAGGCGGTCCTGGATCGCCGGCAGGATGGCAAAGGGCAGATCGGCGAGCAGCAGCGTATGCCCATCGGCCGGAGAGCGCGCGACGAACTCCGCCCCGAGCAGGGAACCGGCGCCGGGGCGGTTCTCCACCACCACCGGCTGGCCGAGGGCGGCAGCCAGCCCCGGCTGGATCAGCCGTGCCAGCACATCCGAGGAACCGCCCGGTGCGAAGGGCACGACCAGCCGGATGGGACGGTTCGGCCAGCCCTCCTGCGCGCGGGCGGCGGCAGGCAGGGCCAGTGCCAGCACCAGGGCGGGGCGGCGCGGCAGGATCATGCGGGTGCCTCCCGGTCGGGCAGCTCCTCCACCCCGCACCAGTCGGCGATGAAGGCGGCGATGGCGAGCGTGGTCTTCTTGAGGTGCGCCAGATCGGTGCGCTCGTCGAAAGCGTGCGCCCCTTCCCCCTTCGGGCCGTAGCAGAGGCCGGGGATGCCGAAATACAGGCCGTAGTAGCGCGTATCATTGACCGCGGTGGTGATGCGCTCGCCCATCTCCTCGCCGAAGACGGCGCGGTGCGCGCGCGCGAGCACGGCCTCGGCCTCGCTCCCCGGCTCCAGGACATAGCCATCGGCCAGGAATCCGTGCCAGGTGATGGTGGGTGGATGGTTGGCCAGGAAAGGATCGGCCCGCGCAGCCTCGGCCACCGCCTGCTCGATGCCCTGTTGCACCGCGGCCACCTCCTGTCCCGGCAGCAGGCCGATGCGGCAATCGACCTCGCACCAGGCGGGGGTGGAGCTCGCCCAATCTCCGCCGCGGATGATGCCGGGGTTGAACTTGATCGGGTTGGCCACGCCCCGATACCAGGGATGTTCGGCTGCGGCCCGGTTGGCCTGGGCGGTGTAGTCGTAGAGGGCGCGGATCAGCCCATAGGCGCTCAGGATGGCGTTGCTGCCGGTCTCGGCCACCGCCACATGCACCGGCACCCCGGCCACGCGCAGGCGGAACCACAGCGTGCCGGTATGGGCGCGGGTGATGGTGCCGCCCGTGGGTTCCGCAATCAGCGCCGCATCGGCACGATAGCCGCGCAACAGGGTGGAGAGGGCGCCGTTGCCGGTGCTCTCCTCCTCGGTCACGGTCTGGATGTGGATGTCGGCGGTGGGCGCAAGCCCGGCGCGCGCCAGGGTGTCCATGGCAAAGACCATGGCCGCCACGCCGGATTTCATGTCGTGCGCGCCGCGGCCATACATCCAGCCATCCCGGATATGCGCGGCATAGGGCGGGTGGGTCCACATCTCGGCTGGCCCCTCCGGCACCACATCGACATGTCCCTGCAGGATCAGGCTGCGCCCGGCGATGCGCCGTGCCCGTCGGGTGGCCACCACCTGGATGCTGCCGGCGGGGTCGATGCCGACCATCGGCGCGGCCTTGGGGTGGCCGGCCAGCGGCACATCGGCCAGGGAATAGCGATCGACCGCCCAGCCCCGCGCCGCAAATTGCCGGGCGAGCCAGTCCTGCAGCGGCGCCTCCTGCCCGCGCAGGCTCGGGAAGCGGACCATCTCGGCCAGGAAGGCGACCTCCGCCTCGAAGAGGGCATCGAGGGCGGCGGAGAGGCGGCGGAGCAGGGCGGGATCAGGCATGGCAAGAGCTTGGCGCCCGAATCGGTGCGCCACAACCGGGGCGCGGCGCAAGGCTTTGCTGGCGCGCCAGGCCGGCTTGGGGCAGGCTGCCGGGGATGCACCCCGCCGCCGACAGCCTGGCCGAAGCGATGCGCGCCGCCCAGCATGCGGCCAACAACCTGATGCTCGGGGTGCAGGGCAATCTCGAGCTGTTGCGCGGGGGGGCCGAGGGGGACGAACGGGCCCTGCTGCGCATCCGCCGGGCCGAGGCTTCCCTGGCCGCGCTCCGCGCCCTGATCGCCGGCATGGCCGGGCTGTTCGCCCCGCCCTCGCGCATCGTCCAGCCGCCGCGACAGGCGGTGGAATCCCTGCTGCCGCTGCTGGCGGCCTTGGGCCGTGGACATCCCGCCCCGACCGTGACCGGCGATGCGCCGGAGCAGGAGGTGGCGCGCCCTGCCTTCGACCTCGCGCTGCTGCAGGCGGCAATACCGGTGCTGGCCGGCGGGCCGCTGCAGCTGGTGCTGACCCCGCAGGGGGTGGTGGTGGGGCGGGTGTGCATTCCCTATGCCCCGCCCGCGGCACCGCGCCCGCCCCCTCCCGCCGGGGTGTAAGCGGCGGCCTCAGCCCCAGCTCTTGAACTGCGGCAGGGTGCTGATCGGTGCTGCCTTGGCCAGCGCGGCGAGGTCAGGCAGCGGCCGGCCGAACTCGGCATCGCCCTGGAAGGCGGCCTCGATCGCCGCGGCCACGCGCAGCACCACCGCATCGCCGCCGCGCGGCCCCACGATCTGCAGGCCGAAGGGAAAGCCGCGCTCATCGCGCCCCACCGGCAGGCTGAGCGCCGGGTGGCCAGTGAGCGTGACGTAGTAGGCGAGCGCCAGCCAATGGAAGTAGGTCCGCACCGGCTGGCCGTCGATCTCGGCTGGATAGAGCTCCTGCCAGGGGCGCGGGGAGCAGGTGATGGCCGGGGAGACCAGCACGTCGAAGCGCGCGAAGAAGGCCTGGAAGTTGCGATAGATGCGGGTCTGCGCGGAATGCGCCTCGGCATAGTCGAGCAGGCTGTAGCGCAGCCCTTCCTCGACATTGGCGTGCAGGTTGGGGCCGCAGAGTTCGGGCGTCTTGCGCGTCTTCTCGTAATGGGCGGCCAGCACGGCGCCGGCGCGCAGCACCTCGAAGGCACGATCACCGCCCGAGACGTCGGGATGGGCTTCCTCCGCTGCGGCGAAGAGCGGGGCGAGCGCCGCCACCACCCGGCGGAAGGCGCGGCGGATGACGGACTCGGTGGGAGCGAGGCCGAAATCCTCGGTGAAGGCAAGGCGCAGGCTGGCCAGATCCGCCGGCGGGGCGGGGTGGAACAGCTCCGGCCGGCCGCGCATGGCAAGCCCCGGGAAGCTGTAGGCCAGGGGGTCGGCCGCATCGTCGCTCGCCATCGCCGAGAGCAGGAGCGCCACATCGCCGACATCCCGCGCCATGGGCCCGAGCACGGAGAGCGGGTTCCAGCCATGCCCGCGCCGTTCGCTCGGCACCAGCCCAGGCGAGGGACGAAAGCCCACGATGCCGTTGAAGGCCGCCGGATTGCGCAGGGAACCGCCGGTATCCGACCCGGTGGCAAGCGGCAGCATGCCGGTGGCCAGCGCCACCGCCGACCCGCCCGAGGAGCCGGCGGCGTTATAGGCCGGATCGAAGGCGTTGCCGGTCGCCCCGTAGACGAGGTTGCGCGTATTCGCCCCGAGCCCGAACTCCGGCACATTGGTCTTGCACAGCACGATCGCCCCGGCCTCGCGCAGGCGGCGGACCATCCCTTCGTCCTGATCGGGGATGTGATCGGCAAACAGCGGGCTGCCCCAGGTGGTGCGCAGGCCCTTCGTCGCCTCCAGATCCTTGATGCCGATCGGCAGCCCATGGAGCGGCCCCAGCGCCTCCCCGCGCATGGTCGCCGCATCGGCGGCGCGCGCGGCGGCCATCGCGGCCT
>JANWYF010000042.1 GCA_025057055.1 Rhodovarius sp.
TCGCAGCTGGATCGGACAGTGCAGGCCTGCTCCGCGCCTCCGGCTTCCTGACCCGCGCGGCGGTGGGACAGCGCTGCCGGGGCACCACCACCCCAAGCCAGAGCCAGCGCAGCGGGCGCGCCCAGAGGCCCCGCTTCGCCCCCTCGCTGCGCGCTGGCCATGGTTCTGCGCACGCGCAACCGGGCCGACCATCGATGCCCTGACGCGGCCGGGGCCAAGCCCAGCCCTCGGGCAGGCCTGCGTGCGGAAGACGACGGTGATGCGGACAGGCTGCGAAGCCAGCACGACCGCTGGCGTTGCATGCTCCCCAAGGCCCGTCAGACCAGGTGGGCGCCAGGTGACCGGACCACGATCCGGCCAGAGCCAGCTCCCGGGAGATGCTCATCGGCCCCGGGCATGAATTCGCCTGGCGGGAAGGCCAGCCTCGCACCCGACATCTAGGCGCGCTCGAGCCCGGCCGCAATGGCCTCCATGCGTTCCGCCAAGGATTGCAACCTTTCGGCCAGCGCCGCATCGGGCGCGGCCGCGCGGGCCGGGGCTGGTCCCGCCGCCATCTCGGCCTTCAGGTCAGAGAGCTCATCGGCCAGCAGCAGCGCCACATGCAGGAGCATCCGTGCCTCGCTGAACTGGCCGCCCATCTGGCGGATGACCTGGACCTTGCTCTCGATCACCTCGATCAAGGCGCGGACGCGATCCTCCTCCCCATCGCGGCAGCCGATGGTGTGGGTGAAGCCGTTGACGCGCACCGTGACCTGACCCATGGGCTATTCTCCGGCGCCGCTGCCCCGGCCGGGCGGGGACTCGTCATCGGCGGCCAGGGCCGCCTCCTGTTCCGCGAGCGCGGCGCGGAGCTGCGCCAGTGCCGCATCCAGCCGGGCGGAGAGCGCCGCCACCTCCGCCCGCGGCACGCTCTCCGCCAGGCGGGCGGCGGCGGCGGCCTCCAGCGCGGCAAGGCGGCGTTCGATCGCGATTTCCAGCCGCTCCAGCGCCCGCTCCAGCCGCTGCACCGCCTGCAAGGCGGGATCGGTGGTCAGTTCCAAAGATCGCGCCCCCGTGATGTCCTGATTGCCACGTGGAGCAGGGTTCGCATGCGCCGTCACGCCGCGCAAGACGCAGGATCGATCTGGCCGGGCCCGCCTGCCTTCGTCGTGCATGCGGCGGCGGATGTGGCGGCGGTGCTTGGTCTCGGCCGGCCGGCGGCGCTCATCTCGGCGCCCGGGGCGGCGGCCTATCTCGGCCATGAAGGGTTCCTGGCGCTGCTCGCGGCGGGCGGCTGGCGCCCAGGCCTGGCGCCTGCCCTGCTCGATTGCGGCCATGGCGCAGGCCATGCCTGGGCGGCGCTGGCCGCCGGAGTGCCGGCGGTGGTGCTGGCGCCCTGCCCTGCCCTGGCCGCGCTCAGCGCCCGCTTTCCCGGCCGGGTGATGTGGGCAAGACCGCCCGCGCGCGACCTGGCGGAGTGGAATCCGGCGCGAGGCAGCGCCTGGCTGCTCGCCTGGATCGGGCAGAGCGAGGCATGAATGCCCCCGCAGCCCTTCGGGCGGGCGGGGCGCAGCGCGCCGGCGGTGCCATTCGGCAGGGAGGCGTCGCCCGGCGCCACCGATCCGGCCCGGGCGGGCTGGGCAAGACCACACCCGGCTGCCGCCCAGCGCATGGGCCGCCCGGCCATGACCGGCGATCCGCCCCGCCCGCAGGCGGCGGTCCCTCGGGCGCAACGGGCAGGGCCAGGCGGCCGCGGACTTCCCACACCCTCCTCGGCGGCCGGGGCGAGGGGCCAAGGCCGCCATTCCCGCCTCACGGTCGGCCGCTTCCCGAGATGCGGGGGGCGGCCCTCGCCTATCGCCCGCGCAGCACCCGCCAGATCTTCTCCGCGGTCAGCGGCATGTCGAGGGCGGAGGCATCACAAGGCGCCAGGGCATCGGCCACGGCGTTGAAGACGGCCGGCGGCGCCGCCGTGGTCCCTGCCTCGCCCGTACCTTTCACGCCGAGCGGATTGGTCAGGCAGGGAACCTCCAGATGCTCGCTGCGCAGGTCGGGAAGATCGGAGGCGCGCGGCAGGGCGTAATCCATGAGGGAGGCCGAGAGCAGCTGACCGCTCTGGCCGTCATAGGCCACCTCCTCGAGCAGCGCCTGCCCCACGCCCTGCGCCACCCCGCCCTGGATCTGCCCGGCCACGATGACGGGATCGAGCACCCGCCCGCAATCATCCACCGCGCAGTAGGAGATCAGCTCCACGCAGCCCGTCTCGGGGTCCAGCTCGACCTCGGCGACATGGCAGCCGTTGGGAAAGGACAGCGGAGCATGGACCTTGCCGGTCGTATCGAGGCCCTCTGCGATCACCCCCTGGCGCGCCAGTTCCGCAGCCCGGGCGGCGAGCTCGACCAGAGTGGGTCCGCCCTCCTCCCCCGCGATGCCGAAGCGGCCGTTGCGATAGGCGATGTCCTCCTCGCGCGCCTGCAGCAGCAGCGCCGCCACCCGCCGCGCCTTGGCCAGCACCGCCTCCGCCGTCACCGCAATCGCGCCGCCGGTCATCATCGCCGAACGCGACGCCACCGCCCCGAAGCCCAGGACATCGCGCGCGGAGTCCCCCGCGGTGAGCCGCACCAGCTCGCGCGGCACGCCGAGCAGCCGCGCCGCCAGGGCGCCGAAGACGGTGGCATGGCCCTGGCCGCTCGCCACGGGGTGGACGCTCACCCGGATCGTGCCATCACCCGGAAAGGAGATCCGGGCCGGCTCCTCCGGAAAGACGCCGGCATTCTCGAGGAAGCACGCGATGCCGATGCCGCGCCGCCGGCCGCGGCGCTCGGCTGCCGCCCGGCGGTCGGGAAAGCCCGCGACATCGGCCAGCTGCAGCGCCTTCTCGAAGACGGCGGGGAAATCCCCGCTGTCGTAGGTGGTGCCCGCAGCCGTAAGGTAGGGCATGCGCTGCGGCGGAATCAGGTTGCGCCGCCGGATCTCCACCGGGCCCAGCCCGGTCAGGCGCCCCGCCTCCTCGACCAGCCGTTCGAGTAGGAAATTGGCCTCCGGCCGGCCGGCGCCGCGATAGGGCCCGGTGGGCACGGTGTTGGTCAGCGCGCAGCGCACGCGCATCTGCAGCAGCGGGATGTCGTACATCCCCGGCAAGCAGGCCAGGAAGAGGCCGGTATGGACCAGCGCCCCCACCCCCGTCTGATAGGCGCCCAGATTGCCGATCCCCTCGATCCTGAGGCCGAGGAAGCGTCCCTCGCGATCCAGCGCGAGTTCGGCCGTCCAGTCGCTGTCCCGGCCTTGGTTGTCGGTCAGGAATGCCTCGCTGCGCGTGCTCACCCAATGGAGCGGTCTGTCGAGCAGGCGGGATGCGACCAGCAGGGCCGCATATTCCGGATAGGCCGAGGCCTTGGTGCCGAAGCCGCCGCCCACATCCTCGCTGAGGATGCGCAGCTGTTCCGGCGGTATGCGCAGGGTTGCCGCCAGCTGCTGGCGCATGCCCGCCGCCCCCTGTGTGCCGCAGCGCAGCGTGTAGCTGCCGGTCCTGGCATCGTAGAAGGCGGTGGCGGTGCGGGGCTCGAGCGTCACCGGTGCTAGGCGCTGGTTGTGCAGGCGCAGCCGCGCGATGCAGGCCGCCTGCGCAAAGGCTGCCTCCAGCGCGGCAGCTCGGCTTCCGTCCGGATCCTCGGGCCCCACCCAGTCCAGCGCGAGGTTGCCGGGCACCTCGCCAGGCCAGAGCTCCGGCGCGCCGGATCGCAGCGCCTCCGCTGCGCTGGTCACGGCCGGCAGGGGGGCGTAATCCGCCACCACCGCCTCTGCCGCATCCAGGGCCTGGGCCAGGCTTTCCGCCACCACGAGCGCCACCGGCTCGCCGACATGGCGCACCCTGCCCTGCGCCAGGACAGGCCGGTGGATGCGCAGGATGGGCTTGCCATCCGCGCCCTTCATCGGCACCGGCGCGGTGACTGAGCCGAGCTCCGCACATCCCAGCTCGGCAGCGGTGAAGACGCCCAGCACACCCGGCATGCCCCGCGCCGCCGCCGCGTCGATCCGCAGCAGTTCGGCATGGGCGTGGGGCGAGCGCACGAAGACCGCCGCCGCTGCCTCGGCCGGTCGGACATCATCACCGAAGCGGCCGAGGCCTTGCAGCAGCGCAGCATCCTCAACCCGCCCGGGCCAGCGCTCATACCTCATGGCCCAACCCTCCTCCCGGGCGATGGCGATCGGCCGGATCGCCCGGCCGCCCGCCCCTGGCCGACCGCCCGCTCGCCCTGCGCCCCCCTCTGCCGGCCGACCGCAGGCGGCGCCGCCGCGGCGCTCTTGTGCTTCCTCGGCGAGCGCAGCGGCAGCCGGACAGCCGCGCGGCCAGGCTTGCAGGCAGCCCGCGCCGCGGCAGTCCGCATCATCGCGTCTCGCCCTGTCACGGCGGCCTCCTCCCTGTTGCGGTGCTGGCGGGTCAGTCGATGGTGATTCCTGCCTCGCGGATCACGGCCGCCCAGAACAGGAGATCGGCCGCCAGA
>JANWYF010000105.1 GCA_025057055.1 Rhodovarius sp.
CATGCGTCCCGGCTGGGGCTCCGGCAGGGGCGGGGGGAAGACGGGCGGGGTGCGGGTCGGGGCCAGCATGGCAGGGCTCGCGGCGCATCATGCATCTGGCGCCGCAATCCCTAACGCCCGGTAAATCTGACGCCCGATCAAGGAATGGCAGCCCAGGCCCGCGGCCGCCGGAGGCGGCGGCGTGCGGCCGGTCCTTCCGGTGGCCGCCCGGCGGCCATCTTGCGCCCCGCGCTTGGCGGGGCGAATGAGCAGGCATGGACCGACCTGAACGGCGCCCCGCCCAGCCCTGCTTCTCCTCCGGCCCCTGTGCCAAGCGCCCGGGCTGGACGCCTGCCGTCCTGGCTTCCGCCGCGCTCGGGCGCAGCCATCGGGCCCCGGCGGCGCGGGAGAAGCTCGCGGCCGTCATCGAACAGTCGCGCAGCCTGCTCGGCATGCCGGAGGACTGGCGCCTCGGCATCGTGCCCGGCAGCGACACCGGCGCGGTCGAGATGGCACTCTGGAACCTGCTCGGCCCGCGCGGGGTCGATGTGCTGGCCTTCGAGAGCTTCGGCGAGGCCTGGGCCCAGGACATCGCGCAGGAGCTCCGCCTCTCCCCGCGCGTGCTGCGCGCGCCCTATGGCCGGCTGCCCGATCTCGGGGCGGTGGACTGGTCGCGCGATGTCGTCTTCACCTGGAACGGCACGACGAGCGGCGTGCGCATCCCGCATGGCGGCTGGATCGCCCCCGACCGCGAAGGCCTGGCGATCTGCGATGCGACGAGCGCCGTCTTCGCCATGGATCTGCCCTGGGATCGGCTCGATGTCGTGACCTGGTCCTGGCAGAAGGTCCTGGGGGGGGAGGCAGCGCACGGGATGCTCGCCCTCTCGCCCCGTGCCATGGAGCGGCTGGCGACCCATCGTCCGCCCTGGCCGCTGCCCAAGCTGTTCCGGCTGGCCAGCGGCGGCCGGCCGATCGAGGGCATCTTCCGCGGCGATACCATCAACACCCCCTCCCTGCTCTGCGTGGAGGACGCCCTGGATGGGCTGGCCTGGGCCCGGGGGATCGGCGGGCTGCCAGCCCTGATGGCGCGCAGCGAGGCCAATCTCGCCACGGTCGCGGGCTGGATTGCCGGCGGTGCGCCCTGGCGCTTCCTGGCCGAGGATCCGGCAACCCGTTCCCCCACCTCGATCTGCATCCTCCCTGCCGCGCCCTGGTTCGATGCGCTGGACCGCGCGGGCCGGGCGGAGGTGATCCGGCGCCTGACCGCCCGGTTGGAGGCCGAGGGCGTGGCCTTCGACATCGCCGGCTACCGGGAGGCTCCGCCCTCCCTGCGGCTGTGGGGCGGGGCGACGGTGGAGCCTGCAGACATCGCGGCCTTGCTGCCCTGGCTCGACTGGGCGCTGGAACAGAGCCGGCCCTGAAGCAGGCGCAGGGCTGGTCCCTCGCCGATGCGGGGGCGTTTCCCGGCACGGCCCCCCTTGCCGGGGCATGGGGCGCTGAATATCTGCGATAGCGTCACAACACCCGAATCCATCCGCGAGGGGCCGGGTGCGGTGCCTGCACGGGCCGCATCCAAGCCGCCGCATCAGGAGATAGACGGATGAGCAAAGTCATCGGCATCGACCTCGGCACCACCAACTCCTGCGTCGCCATCATGGACGGGGGGGAGCCCAGGGTCATCGAGAACAACGAGGGTGCACGCACCACGCCCTCGATGGTGGCTTTCACCAAGAACGGGGAGCGTCTGGTCGGCCAGGCGGCCAAGCGCCAGGCGGTGACCAACCCGACCAATACGCTGTTCGCGGTCAAGCGCCTGATCGGTCGCCGCTATGACGACCCGATGGTGCAGAAGGAGAAGTCTCTCGCCCCCTACAAGATCATCCAGGCCCCGAACGGCGATGCCTGGGTGGAGGTGGACGGCAAGCCCTATGCGCCGCAGCAGATCAGCGCCTATGTGCTGATGAAGATGAAGGAGACGGCGGAGGCCTTCCTCGGCGAGAAGGTCACCCAGGCCGTCATCACCGTCCCCGCCTACTTCAACGACGCCCAGCGCCAGGCCACCAAGGAGGCCGGGCAGATCGCGGGGCTTGAGGTGCTGCGCATCATCAACGAGCCGACCGCGGCCGCCCTCGCCTACGGGCTCGACAAGAAGAAGTCCGGCACGATCGCCGTCTATGACCTGGGCGGCGGCACCTTCGACATCTCGATCCTCGAGATCGGCGATGGCGTCTTCGAGGTGAAGTCCACCAACGGTGATACCTTCCTCGGTGGTGAGGACTTCGACCAGCGCGTCATCGACTACCTGGCCGAGGAGTTCAAGAAGGAACACGGGATCGATCTGCGCGGCGACAAGCTCGCGCTGCAGCGCCTGAAGGAGGCGGCCGAGAAGGCCAAGATCGAACTGTCCTCGGCCAAGCAGACCGAGATCAACCTGCCCTTCATCACCGCCGACGCCTCCGGGCCCAAGCACCTGGTGATGACCCTCACCCGCGCCAAGCTCGAGGCGCTGGTCGATGACCTGATCCAGAAGACGCTCGAGCCCTGCCGCAAGGCGCTCAAGGATGCCGGCCTCACCCCGGGCGAGATCGACGAGGTGATCCTGGTCGGCGGCATGACCCGCATGCCGAAGATCATCGAGACGGTGAAGCAGTTCTTCGGCAAGGATCCGGCGCGCAACGTCAACCCCGACGAGGTGGTGGCGATCGGCGCGGCGATCCAGGGCGGCGTGCTGAAGGGCGAGGTCAAGGACGTCCTGCTGCTCGACGTCACGCCCCTCTCGCTCGGCATCGAGACGCTGGGCGGCGTCTTCACCCGGCTGATCGAGCGCAACACGACGATCCCGACCAAGAAGAGCCAGATCTTCTCGACCGCCGAGGACAACCAGACCGCGGTGACGATCAAGGTCTACCAGGGCGAGCGCGAGATGGCGGCCGACAACAAGCTGCTCGGCCAGTTCGACCTGGTCGGCATCCCGCCCGCCCCGCGCGGCGTGCCGCAGATCGAGGTGACCTTCGACATCGACGCCAACGGCATCGTCTCGGTCAGCGCGAAGGACAAGGCCACCGGCAAGGAGCAGAACATCCGCATCCAGGCCAAGTCCGGCCTGTCGGAGGC